>JAFXDF010000025.1 GCA_017521295.1 Clostridia bacterium
AGGGGAAACACACGGCCGGCAAACTCCACATACTTTCCCGCCACCGCCCGGCTGACGGTGGAAACGTTGACCGCCAGCTGTTCGGCCAGCTGGGACAGGGAAATGGCGCGCAGCGCCTGGGGGCCGGACAGGAAAAAGTCCTGCTGCCGGAGGATCAAAAAGCCAGCGATCTGCCCCAGGGTCTGGTTGCGCATCTGCAGGGCATGGAGATAATTGCGGGCGCTGTCCAACTGAGAGCGGACATACTGCCGTTCGCTGTCAGTACCTGCCTTGAGATAGTCCTGGTAAAGGGGAGAGAGGATGGGGAACCCGGGCTGGTTGATCAGCTCGGCCTGAAGGGAGCCGTCCTCATCCAGCCGAACCCGGATGTCGGGCACCACATACTGGGCGTGATCCTTACCGCAGCTGGCGCAGGGCCGGGGCGAAAGACTATAAATATTCATCAGCGCCGCCGTCAGAGCGTCGTGCTCGTAGGCGTCAAAGGGGAAGGTGCGGTCGGCCAGCGCCTGCAGATGGTTGGCGGCGATGTCCAGCGCCAGAAGGTCGGGGGGATCCTGCTCCTTCAGCTGCAGGGTGAGACATTCGGAAAGGTCCCGGCAGCCCACGCCGGTGGGCTCCAGACTCTGCACCACCGCCAAAGCCTCCTCCAGCAGCGGAAGAGAGGTTTCCCATTGGGCGGCCAGCTGTTCCAGATCTTCCCGGAGCCAGCCGTCCTCGTCCAGACAATCAATGAGCAGAGAAGCGGCGCAGTACAGCTTGTGGGGCAGCTCCAGACAGCCCAATTGACGGTGCAGGCCGTCGTAGAGGCTGGGAACCTGGCGGATCTGGGCAAAGAGATAGTCTTTTACCTGGTTGTCAATGCCGGGGGCGGCCTCCAGAAGGGGATTCTCCAGCAGGGTGTTCTGGATGCTTTCTTCCAGTGAACAGGCATCCATGGCCAGAATGTTCAGCGATTGCACCACCATGGCAAGGGGCAAGGCTTCCGCCTTGGCCGCGGCATGAACAGAAAGCTCCATGGACACCCTCCTTTTTCCAAAAGAATGATCATATTATACCGAAAAGACGTGCTGATTGCAAGATTCGACAGGGTTTTTCCATGGCACGCTTGACTTTGAGTGGACTTCATGCGATATAATAAAGACAATCTGAAAGGGGCGTGTCTGATGAATAAAACCGGCTTTGGTTTTTTGCGTCTGCCCCGGCTGAACGCCGAGGATGAGACCAGCATCGATTTCTCTGTTGTGGAACAGATGGTGGACCGCTATCTGGAACTGGGCGGCACCTATTTTGACACAGCTTATACATACCTGGGCGGTGCCAGCGAAAAAGGCATCCGCCGCTGCCTTACCCAGCGCTATCCCCGGGAGCGCTACCGCCTGGCCGACAAGCTGCCCGGCTGGAAGCTGACCTCTTATGAACAGTGCCGGGAATGCTTCAACGAGCAGCTGGAGCGCTGCGGCGTGGAGTGGTTTGACGTGTACCTGATCCACTGGCTCAACGCCGACAATTACGCCGTTTGTGAGAAGCATGACCAGTTCCGCTTTTTACGGGAACTGAAGGCCGAAGGCAAGGCAAAGGCCATCGGCTTTTCCTACCACGACGGCCCGGAGCTGCTGGAGGAGATCCTCACCCGGCACCCCGAGGTGGACTATGTGCAGCTGCAGATCAACTATCTGGACTGGGACAGTCCTGCCCTGCAGGCCCGCCGCTGCTATGAGGTGGCGGTGAAGCACGGCAAAAAGGTCATTGTGATGGAGCCCGTCAAGGGCGGCACCCTGGCCCAGCTGCCGCCGGAGGCCGAAGCATGCCTGCGGGCGCTGCGCCCGGCGGATTCCATGGCCGCCTGGGCGGTGCGGTTTGCCTCCTCGCTGGAGCATGTGGAAGTGATGCTCAGCGGTATGAGCACCGTGGAGCAGGTGGAGGACAATCTGCGCTCGCTGGAGCCCTTGTCCGATTCGGAGCGGGAAGTGCTGGCCGGGGTGGCCGACCTGCTGCGGGCCGAAACCGCCATTCCCTGTACCGCCTGCAATTACTGCGCACCCAACTGCCCCATGAAGATTGCCATTCCCCAGTATTTTGCCCTGTACAACGACTACGCCCGCAAACCGGCTGAGGGATGGAAGATGGGCCACGCCTATCAAAGCCTTGCCCGGACCTTTGGCAAGGCCTCCGCTTGCATCACCTGCCGGGCCTGTGAGCGCAACTGTCCCCAGAAACTGCCCATCACCGACCATCTGAAGTCGGTGGCAAAGGCCTTTGAATAACAAAAAGGAGGGCGGAGCCCTATGAAACTGGATCTTCGCCGGCCGGAGGCAAAGGCCACCGTTATGACCATTCTGACGCTGGCCTGGCCCACCATCATCGAACAGGTGATGCAGACGGCGGTGCAGTACATCGATACCGCCATGGTGGGTGCGCTGGGCACCCAGGCCACCGCCGCCGTGGGCGCCACCGGAACGGTGGGCTGGATGGTGGTGAGCACCTTCTTTGCCCTGGGCATCGGCTTTTTGTCCATCATTGCCCGGGCCTGCGGCGCCGGAGACCGGGAAGGGGCCCGACAGGCCGCCGCCCAGGCGGTGCTGGTGGTGCTGGTGGTGGGCCTGGTGAGCACCCTGATGCCCCTGTGCCTCAGTCAAAAAATCCCGGTGTGGATGCAGGTGGACGAAAGCATCCAGAAACTGGCCGGCACCTATTTTCTCATCGTATATCTGCCCATGCTGCCCCGGGCGGCCACCGGCATCTTCGGCACCCTGCTGCGGGCGGCCGGTGACACCAAGACCCCCATGAAGGTGGGCCTCATGGTCAATGTGATCAACATCATCCTCAACTTCCTGCTGATTTACCCCACCCGGACGGTTTCGCTGCTGGGCCTGGAGATGACGCTGTTCGGCGCGGGCTGGGGCGTGATAGGCGCTGCCACCGCCAGTGCCGTTGCCATGACCGCCGGCGGCGTGGTCATCACCGTGGTTTTGTGGCGGCATCCCATGATCTCCCCCAAGGGTGTGTCCCTGCGGCCCGACCGGGAGATCCTGCGGCCCTGTCTGCGCATCGCCTTCCCCAATATGCTGCAGCGGTTTGGTACCTCGCTGGGGTTTGTGGCCTTCTCGGCCATGATCAATTCGGTGGGCGAGGTGGCAACAGCTGCCCACACCATCGCCAACACGGTGGAGTCGGCCTTTTACATCCCGGGCTACGGTATGCAGACGGCGGCGGCCACCCTGGCGGGCAACGCCTACGGCGCAAAGGACAACAAGCGGATGAAATCGCTGGCGGACATGTTCATCCCCCTGGAGATCGGACTGATGGTCCTGTCGGGAGCCGCTCTGTTTGTGGGGGCGCCGCCGCTGGTGGGCCTGTTTTCCAAGAGCCCCGAGGTCATCGGTCTGGGCACCACCGTTCTGCGGATGGTGGCGGTGTCCGAGCCCTTCTACGGCTTTTCCATCATCATCGAGGGCATGATGCTGGGTGTGGGCAAGACCCGGGCGCCCTTTGTGTACAACATCATCGGCATGTGGTGCGTGCGTATCGTGGGCACCTTTATCTGTACCCAGATGCTGGGCTTCGGTCTGGTGTCGGCCTGGGCCTGCATGATCGCCCACAATATGCTGTTGTTCTTCCTGTACCTTATTGTCTGGATCCGTGGAAGCTGGAACCCTCTCCACGGACAACCTGCATAGAAAAACGCCCGGCGGACCGTCCGCCGGGCGTTGCTGTTTTCGCTTATTCGGGCTCCACTTCGGTGACCTTGGCCCGGGCCATGGCCAGGTACATGGCGTCGCGCTTTTTCATGGACTGGGCGGCCTTTTCGCCGCTGTAGTCATAGAAGCCCTCGCCGCTCTTGACGCCGTATTTGCCGGCCTGGTACAGCTCCTCAAAGAGGCCGGAGGGGTACTTGTCGTCGGCCAGGTCTTCCCACAGATAGGTGGCGATGTGGTGATGGATATCCAGACCGCCCTGATCCACCACTTCCAGAGGACCCAGACAGGCGTAGCGGAAGCCCAGGCCGTACTTCATGGCGCCGTCGATATCGGCGAAGTCACCGATGCCCTGCTCCTTGATGTACAGGGCCTCCCGGAGGATGGCGGCCTGGAGGCGGTTGGCGATAAAGCCCAGGGCGTCCTTTTTTACATAGATAGGCTGCTTGCCGATGATCTTGGAGAACTCATAGACGGCCTCGGCGGTCTCGGGAGCGGTTTCATCGCCATTGATGACCTCGATGAGAGGCACGATGTGGGAGGGGTTGAACCAGTGCATACCGCAGAACCGCTCCTTGCCCTGGACCTCGGCGCAGATCTTGGTGATGGACAGGCCGGAGGTGTTGGTGCAGAGTAAGCAGTCGGGCTTTGCGATGCGGGAGACCTCGGCCCAGAACTTCTGCTTGATCTCCAGATTCTCCAGAATGGACTCCACCACCAGGTCGCAGGAGGCGAAGCACTGCTTGTCCATGGTGTAGCTGAGGCGGGAAATGACTTCGGCCGACTGGTCGGCGGTCAGATCGCCCGACTTCACCTGGCTTTCCTGGTTGACGCGCACCAGGTCACGGCCCCGCTGGATGGCGGCTTCGGCAATGTCGTAAAGGGTGACGGAATAGCCGTATTTGGCAAAGATCTGTGCCATGGAAGCGCCCATGGTGCCGGCACCGGCCACCACGATGGAACGAATATCGGTTGCTTTCATAAAAATCCTCCTGTCCGGTGATGTTGTTGGCACCAGTATAGCATATTTCTTCGGCAAATACCATGGGTTTCGCCACTTGCGGGAAAGAATAAATTGTAGTAAAATAATGGGTAATGTATCAACTGGATCAAGAAAGGACGACGTTTTTTGGGTATTAAAAAGCTCTTTTCCGCCAAGGACATGACGGTCGGCGCGCCCTGGCAGCGAATCGCCGAGTTCGCTATTCCCATGCTGCTGGGCAACATCGCGCAGCAGCTGTACAACACGGTGGACTCTATCGTGGTGGGCAAGTACGTGGGCGACAACGCCCTGGCTGCCGTGGGCAGCTCCAGTCCCATCCTCAACCTGCTGCTGGCTTTGTTCGTGGGTATCTCCACCGGCGCGGGCATCATTATTTCCCAGCGCTTTGGCGCGGGTGACCGCAAGGGCCTGTCCCGGGCCATCGGCAACTGTATCTCTTTGGCGGCCATCGCTTCGCTGATCATTCTGGTGATCGGCCCCATCATCGCCCGGCCCATGCTGGAGCTGCTGGACACGCCGGCCTCCATCATCGACTGGTGCACCAGCTATCTGACCATTTTCTTTGTTGGCGCCGCTGGCTTTATCTTCTACAACATCCTGTCTGGCGTACTGCGCGGCATGGGTGACTCGGCCTCTGCTCTGGTGTTCCTGGTGGTGGCCACCCTGCTGAACATCGTCCTGGATATCTGGTTCGTGGCCGGCTTCCAGATGGGCGTGGCCGGCGTGTCGCTGGCTACCGTCATCGCCCAGGGTATTTCCGCCGTGCTGTGCCTGCTGAAGCTGCTGCGTATGCGGGACGTGTTCGACCTGAATCTGGAGCAGCTCAAGCTGCACCGGGACAGCGCTCTGAAGATCATCACCCTGGGCCTGCCCTCCGGTATCACCCAGGCCATCTTCTCTGTTGCCATGCTGGTGGTCCAGAGCCTCACCAACAGCCTGGGCGAGATGGTCATTGCCGCCAACGTTATCATTATGCGTGTGGACGGCTTTGCCATGATGCCCAACATGACCTTTGGCCAGACCATGAGCGTCTATACCGGCCAGAATGTTGGCGCCGGAAAGGTGGACCGGGTCCACCAGGGCACCAAGCAGGGCCTGATCATGGCCATGGGCCTGTCGGCCGGCATCACCGTGATTTTGCTGTTCCTCAACAAGTTCCTGTTCGGCTTCTTTACCGATACCCCCGAGCTGATCACGCTGGCCGGCCGCATGATGCGCATCATGGCAGTGGGCTATGTGGGCGTTTCCGTGACCCAGGTGCTGGGCGGCGTTATGCGCGGCGCCGGTGACACCATGACTCCCATGTGGATCTCTATGATCACCACCATTCTGTTGCGGATCCCCGTGGCCTACGGCATGGCCTGGCTCACCGCCAGCGCCGAATGGCCCAACGGTCACCCCTTCTCCCTGTCCACCTCTCTGCTGATCTCCTGGACCATGGGCGCTGTGATCACCTTTATCGCCTACCGCCGGGGCAAGTGGCGCAAGATGGCCCACCTGTCGGCCGGCGGCGCCCAATGATGAGGCCTGTCCATGAATTGGCTGACGGAACTGCTGTCTAACCCCTGGCTGCTGTGCCCGGTCACGTCCTGGCTGGTGGCCCAGGTGCTGAAGGTCATCATCAACGCGATCATTCACAAAAAGCTGGACTGGGAACGCCTGGTAGGCGACGGCGGTATGCCCTCCGGCCACTCGGCCACCGTTTCCTCCCTGGCCATGTTTGCTCTGCTGAAGAGCGGCCCGGGCTCCTTTGAGTTCGCCGTCTGCGCCATCCTGGCCATCATCGTCTGCCACGACGCCATGGGCGTTCGGTGGGAGACAGGCAAGCAGGCCCAGGCCATCAACGAGATCATCCGCACGGTGGAGGTGCTGAGCAAGCAGGACCTGCCCGAGGTCAAGCTGAAGGAGCTGGTGGGCCATACCCCCGTCCAGGTGCTGGCCGGCATCACCATCGGCATCTGCAACGCATTGCTGTTTTTCTTTGTGATTCTCTAATACTGACAGGAGGTCGTATCCATGTCTGTTTCCGCACATCGCGCCTTCAATCTGCTGAAAGAACTGGCCTATGAAAAGGTCAGCTGTTCTCCCCGGGAAAAGCAGGCCGCCCAGCGGCTGCTGGAAGAGGCCCGCGCCACCGGTGCCGAGGCCCATCTGGAGGAGTTTTCCGTCAAATGCGGCAAGGTCACCCGGGCCAAACTGGTGGTGACCGCCCCTTATGTGAAAGAATATGCCGTTACCGGCTATGAGCGGGCAGTCTCCACTCCCGAAGGCGGTCTGGACGGGGCTTTCTATTACGCCGAAAATCTGCTGCCTGCCCATCTGGAACAGGTGAAAGGCAAAATCGTCATGATCAACGGCCGTCTGCGCCGGGCCGACTACGAAAAGCTGAAAAAGGCCGAGGCGGCCGCCATCCTCACCTTCTCGGGCAGTACGGTGGACCGTCTGAGCGACACCGACTGCGACATCCGCAAGCTGCGGGAGACCCTCACCGAGCCCTTTGGTGACGCTGTGGCGCTGAACATGCGCGCCGCCGACGCCGCCGAGATCGTCCGCCGGGGCGCAAAGACCATGCACATCGAGCTGGAGGGCGAGCAGTACGAAGGCACCTCCCAGAATGTCTGCGCCGTCATTCCCGGCACCGAAAAGCCGGAGGAGATCATTTCCCTGGGCGCCCACTACGACAGCGTGTATTTTTCCACCGGCGTGTACGATAACATTTCGGGCAGCGTGATCCTCATGGAGCTGCTGCGGCACTTCGCCGCCAATCCCCCTGCCCGCACCCTGAAGTTCCACTGGTACGGCTCTGAGGAGCAGGGCCTGCTGGGCTCCAAGGCCTGGACGGCCGCCCATGAGGAGGAGCTTTCCAAGCACCGGCTGATGATCAACGTGGATGTGGCGGCACCTACCCTGGGCCACAACATCGCCCTGGTGATGGCCACCGACAAGGCGGTGGGCTATATCGACGCCATGATGCTGGAAGCCGGCCATCCCTGCGAGGTCAAGATGGACATCTACTCCAGCGATTCCATTCCCTTTGCCGACAAGGGCGTTCCCGCCGTCAATCTGTGCCGTTTCGGCGCACCGGGCGCCAACTATATCCACGACCGCCGGGACAATCTCAAGAGCAAGTACATCGACGAGCGGGCCCTGGACATCACCCTGCAGCAGGCTTTGTGCCTCACCGACCGGGTGGCTAACGCCAAGGTGTTCCCTGTGGCACGGGAGATCTCCGACACCATCCGGACCAAGGTGGACGAGTACCTCTTCAAAGACAAGAAAGAGGCAAAATAAATACAAAAAAGACACGCACCGCGGTGCGTGTCTTTTTTTGCAGGTTTATCAGAAGGCCACCTTCATGAACAGGGCCACGCAGCACAGAATGGCGGCGCAGGTCACGTACAGGAACTTGCCCGACAGATACCACAGGTCTCCGTGGGGCTTGGCGGTGCCCTTGTTGATCTCGTCCAGCAGATCGTTCTTCTTCATCACCCAGAACCAGGAGATGGCGCCCAGGGTGGCGCCGATGGGGATGATATAGATGGAGACGATGTCCATCCAGGGGCCCCACTTGGCGATGGGCTCCATGTGCAGACCGAAGCCCAGACAGACCACGGCCAGAATGACCAGGACCGGCTTGCGGCTCAGCTTGGGGAAGCGGTGCTCCAGAGATTCTCCCACGGCCTCGAACATATTCTGCAGAGAGCTGATGCCGGCGAACACCATGGCGGTGTACAGAATGATGGCAAACAGCTGGCCGAAGGGGATGCCCTGCAGGATGCGGGGCAGGGTAACGAACAGCAGAGAGGGGCCGGCGCCGACATCCAGACCGTAGGCAAAGCAGGCGGGGATGATCACCAGAGCGGCCACCATGGCGGCGATGGTGTCAAAGATGGCGGTGCGGGCAGCAACCTTGACCACGTCCTCCTTGTCATCCAGATAAGCGCCGTAGACGATCATGCCGCTGCCGGTGACCGACAGGGAGAAGAAGGCCTGGCCCATGGCCCACACCCAGGTCATGGGGTCGGCCAGAGCCTCCCACCGGGGGGTGAAGATGAACTTGTAGCCTTCGGCAGCGCCGGGCAGGAAGGCCACTCGGACGGCCAGCACGGCAAAGATGATGAAAAAGACCGGCATCATGATCTTGTTCGACTTTTCAATGCTCTTTGCGCCCAAAAGCAGGGTCAGCAGGGTGACCACCACCACGATGATGTGGAAGGGAACCACCGAGTAACCGGTGCCGGAGAAGGCGCCGAACCACTCGCCGGTGTCCACCGTCATCAGATTGCCGGTGACCGAGTCGAACAGGGCCTTGAGCACATAGGAGATGATGACGGCATAGCCCAGGGCGATGCACATGGAGCCGGCCAGAGGCAGCCAGCCCAGCCCGCCGCCGGCGCGGCCCAACTTTTCGCTGCGGGAGGCCCAGGCGCTGCGATAGGAGCCCAGGGTGCCGGTGCGGGAACGGCGGCCGATGGCGTATTCGGCGGACAGACCCACCACGCTGAACAGCGCTACGAAGATCAGATAGGCCACCAGGAAGGCAAAGCCGCCGTTGGCACCCATTTTTGCGGGGAAGCCCCACACGTTGGCCATGCCTACGGCAGAGCCTACCGCCGACAGGATAAAGCCCCAGCGGCTGGAAAAATTAGAACGCTTTTTGTTCATGAAAGTGTTCTCCTTTTTGACACATAGTCTTTCTAATCTACAACAAAAAGATCGGTTTGTCAAATGGAAAAGAGCCTGCCGAAGCAGGCTCTTTTGAAAAAACGGAATTATTCGGCACGCTGATAGACGCGGGTGTAAACCTGGACGCCCCAGGCCTTGCCGTCCCGCACCCAGAAGTGGCAGCGGCCGCAGCGCTGGCCGGCCTTGTTGAAGATCTGGAACCAGGTCTCGCCGCAATGCACCAGATCGTAAACGCCCAGAGGACGCTTGACCTTCAGCTTGCCATCCTCGGTGAATACCTCGAAGTCCACGGGGATGCCTTCGTGGCAGGTGTACTTGCCTTCCAGCATCTCGGGCTGGGAGAAGGTCTCGCCAGAGGGATGGAGCCAAACCTGCTCCTCTTCCAGAGGACGGCCCATGAGCATATTGCCCATCATCCAGCACAGATCGTCGGTATCCTGGTCGCCCTCGTTGCAGAAGGCAACATAGCTGTAGTTTTCACCCTGCAGATAGCAGCCGTGGGTGGAAACGCCATGGAGGCCGCCGGAGTGCTCGCAGATCACGTGGCCGTGCCACAGGCGCTTGTTCAGGCCGTAGCAGTAGTAGGCCTTCTCGCCCAGGGGGAACTGGGGGCCGCACATCATGTCGGCAGCGGCAGCGGGGATGGCCTGGACGCCGTCGATGACGCCGTGGTTGGACAGGCACTGATAGTAACGGGCGAAGTCGTGGGCGGTGGACTTGACGCAGGCGCAGCTGCGGAAGGGAGGCAGGATGCCCCAGTTGTCGTCCACGGTGAAGTTGCCGTCGCCGTCACGCTCCCACAGACGGGTGATGTTGCCGTCGGAAGCCAGCTTCTTGGCCTCAGAGCAATCCTCGTCCAGAACGGTGCGGAACATGCCCATGGGCTTGAAGACACGGTCGGTGAGGAACTGCTCCAGAGGAACGCCTGCGGCCTTGTCAAAGATGTAGCACAGGATGGCGTAGCCCTCGTTGGAATAGCTCATGTACTCGCCGGGGCCGCCCAGGGTCTTGTACTTGCCCTCGGCAATATAATCAATGATCTGCTCGATCTTGTCCATCTTGTTGGGAGCGGTGGCGCGCATGGCCTCCACCCACTCGCCGCTGCGGCCGGGGGTGTTCAGGGCGATGGACCACTCCAGGGGCTCCATGGGAGGAATGCCGGCGGTGTGGCAGGCCAGATGGTGGCAGGTAACGGCATCCTTGGGGCTGCCCTTCAGCTCAAAGTTGGGGAAGTACTTGGTGACGGGGTCGTCCCAGTTGAACTTACCCTCGGCGGCCAGAATGCACAGAGCCAGGGTGACGGTGGACTTGCTCATGGAGGCGATGCCCATGATGGTGTGCTCGTTCATGGGGACCTTGCCGCCTTCGTCGCCGAAGCCGTAGCCCTTTTCAAAGATGATGCCTTCGGGGCCGCGGATGGCCACGGTAACGCCGGGCAGCTTCTTTTCTTCGATGCGCTTTGCCAGAGCGGCATCCAGTGCCTGCAGATCGTATTTCATAGTTGTGTTCTCCTCTCGGGGTGTAATTTTACTCAACAAACGTATCATACCAAGTTTTTCGGCAAAAAACAACCGAAAATAACGGTTTTGTAGGGAAAAGCAAAAAAGGCAACCGATTTTTTATCGGTTACCTTTTGCATAACGTACCAAAGTCTGCGCCGGAGGGTCAAAAACGCTCCCGAAACAGCAGTTTGCCGGCCAAAGCGCCGGTGGTCTGATCGTTTTCCAGAGCGATCTCGCCGTTGACCACAACGCAGGCAAAACCGGTGTTGCCCCGGGTGGGCCGGGTGAAATCGCCCAGATCGGCCACGGTTTCGGGATCAAAGAGAACCAGGTCGGCATCCATGCCTTCGCGGATGAGACCTTTGGTGGGCAGATTGTACACCATGGCGGGCAGATAGGTCATCTTGCGGATGGCGTTTTCCAAAGGGATGACTTTGCGCTCCCGGACATAGCGGCCCAGTATCCGGGGGAAGGTGCCAAAGGTCCGGGGATGGTCAGAGGGCTTTTGGCCGTGGCCGCCGTCCGAGCCGAACATGGAGCGGTCCCAACGCATCACCCGTTCAATATCGTCTTCGCTCATGCTGAAATAGATGGCCGTGGTGGTCATTTTGTCATCCCGCAGCACATCGCAAAGCAGGTCAAAGGGATCCATCCCTTTTTCATCCGCAAGTTCGGTCAGCATCCGTCCGTTGTAGTCCGGATGGGAGGACGAGTCGCCGATCATGGTGTAGCGGAAGGGCCGTTCGGTGGCGGCGATCTCCATAACAGTCGGCTTGAGCGCCGCCCTTCGGGCAGGGTCGGTGACCATGTTCACCATATCGTCCAGGCCCGATGCGTGCAAATGCTGGGGGATGAGGGCTTTCAAGCCGTTGGACGATGCGGTGTAGGGGTACTGATCGCAGAACACGTCGAAGCCGTCGGCAACGGCGGTTTCCATCATGGCAAGGGTGGCGGCCGTTTTGTTCCAGTTCATGAGACCGCCCATGGCTTTGTGGTGGGAATGGACATAGCGCACGCCGGTGGCGCGGACCACTTGCAGCAGTTCGTGGGTGGCCTGAATGAGGGTGTCGGCTTCTCCGCGGACATGGGCGGTGATGACACCGCCGTACTCCGCCACCACCTGTGCCAGCGCGATCAGTTCGTCGGTGTCGGCATAGCTTCCGGGCGGATAGCGCAGGCCGAAGGAAAGGCCCATGGCGCCCTCTTCCATGCACCGGCGCAGCAGCTGCTGCATCTTTTCCAATTCTTCGGGTGTGGTCTTGCGGTTTTCATAGCCAAGCACTGCCGCGCGCAGCAAACCGTGGCCGATGAGGAAGGTGAGGTTGACGCCCAACGGCAGATCCTTCAGATGACGGCGATAGTCGGTCAGCGAATATCTGCAGCGCAGACTCTCCTCGCTGTGGGTGCCGCCGATGGAGCGCAGGCAGTCGGAAAAATGCTCCTCCGTAAAGGGCACGGGGGAGTCGCCGCACATGCCGCTGATGACAGTGGTGACACCCTGCGCCAGCATATGGCGGCAGCGGTGGGCCGTTTCGATGCCGGTGTCCAGATGGCTGTGGGCATCCAGAAAGCCGGGGGCCAGCACCTTGCCGGTGCCGTCGATGACCCGGTTGGCATCTCCGCGCAGGTTGTATCCGATTTTCGCAATCTTCCCATCTTTGACGGCCACATCGGCATGATACATGGGACTTCCCGTACCGTCGGCAATGCGGGCGCTGCGGATGATCAAGTCATACATAGCGATTGCCTCCTCACGGCGGCCGCAGCTCAGGCCTTGACGGTGCCGTCGGCGTTGAACACCGGCAGCTTTTCCAGATAAATCAGGTCGGGGCGCTCCTGGGCGTCACCCTCGGCCAGAATGGCCATCTTGCCGCAGATAATGCCGCCGGCCTTTTCCACCAGCGCCTCGATGGCACGGAGGGACTCGCCGGTGGAGATGACATCGTCCACGATGAGGATGCGCTTGCCGCGCATCTTTTCGGCATCCTTGCCGTCCAGATACAGGTGCTGCTCGGCGTCGGTGGTGATGGAACGGACGGTGGATTCAAACACCGAGGTCATGTACAGCTTGGTGTGCTTGCGGGCGATAAAGTAGTCGGCGTCGCCGTTCTGCCGGGCCATTTCGTGGGCCAACGGGATGCCCTTTGCCTCGGCGGTGATGAGATAGTCGTATTCGGGAGCCTTTTTCAGCAGCTCTGCGGCGCAGGCCACCGTCAGAGGGGCGTCACCGAAGATGACGAAAGCGCCGATGTACAGGTCGTCGGTCACCCGGCACAGGGGCAGATTGCGCTCCAGTCCGGCGATGGTCATGGTATGATGCATAAAAACAGCCTCTTTTCTGTTGTGATTTCCAAATCTATTATATTCTTATAAGGAAAAAAGTCAAATAGATGGCAACGGCAAAATTTCCTGCCGCCTATTGCAAAATAAGTGAGAAAAGGGTAAACTGAAAGGGTGATGGAACCCCATCACCCAAACAACTCTTATCAAAGGGAGGAAACGAGTCTTATGGAAAAATTCTTTAAGCTCAAGCAAAACGGCACCACCGTTCGTACCGAGATCCTGGCCGGTCTGTCCACCTTCATGACCATGGCCTACATCATCGCGCTGAATCCCAACCTGCTGACCAACTTTGACACCGGTTCCGCTCTGTGGAACGGCGTGTTCCTGGCCACCTGTATCGCCTCCGGCGTGGGCTGTATCGTCATGGCTTTCCTGGCCAACAAGCCTTTCGCCATGGCTCCCGGCATGGGCCTGAACAGCTTCTTCGCTCTGGTGGTCTCCAACATCGTGGGCATGACCGGCATGACCTATCTGGAGTCCTTCCAGTCTGCGCTGATCATCATCCTGGTAGAAGGTATCGTCTTTATCATCCTGTCCATCTTCAACATCCGCGAGAAGATCGTGGAAGCCATCCCCCTGGGCGTGCGCCTGGGCATTGGCCCCGCCATCGGTCTGATGCTGATGAACATCGGCCTGGGCTCCAACGTGGGCATCTACGCCGAGGGCAACGGCTTTACCACTCCTTTCTATGTGATGCGCGACTTCTTCGGCGCTCTGACCCCCAGCGTCATCAAGACCAACATGGGCGACGCCGGTTACACCCAGATGGTGCTCACCGTTATCACCATGTTCATCGGTCTGTTCGTCATCGTGGCTCTGGATCACAAGAAGGTCAAGGGCTCCGTCCTGCTGGGTATGCTGGCCGCCTCCGTGGTCTACTGGATCGGCTCCTTCACCGTGCTGGGCACCAATCCTTTTGCCTCTCTGGCCGGCGCTTCCTTCGTTCCTCCCTTCGCCGATATGGCTCAGACCACTCTGTTCAAGCTGAACTTCGCCGGCTTCGCACAGATTGGCTGGTTCACCGTCATCACCCTGATCGTCACCTTCTGTGTCATCGATATGTTCGATACCATCGGCACTCTGGTGGGTACCGCCAGCCGCGCCGGTATGCTGGATGAAGAGGGCAATATGCCCAACATGAGGGAAGCCCTGCTGGCTGACGCCGTGGGCACCACCGTGGGTTCTCTGACCGGTACTTCCACCGTCACCACCTTCGTGGAATCCGCTGCCGGTGTTGAGGCAGGCGGCCGCACCGGTCTGACCGCCCTGACCGTTGGCGTCATGTTCCTGCTGTCCATGTTCATTGCCCCCATCGCCGCCATCATCCCCGCCGCCGCCACTTCTTCCGCCCTGATCTACGTTGGTATTCTGATGCTGGGCAACCTGAAGAAGATCGACTTCGGCGATATGACCCAGCTGCTGCCCGTGTGCATCATGCTGCTGGCCATGCCCGTTTCCGGCTCCATCGGCCACGGTATCGGCCTGGCGCTGATCACCTACACCATCATGAAGGTGGTCACCGGCAAAGCCAAGGAGGTTTCTGCCCTGACCTACATTCTGTCTCTGATCTTCCTCATCAAGTTCTTCCTGGTTGCTTAAGATTACATCTCAGCGCCCCTTCGTCAGAGGGGGCGCTTTTCTATTTAACCTGGATTTTACAAAAGCCCGCGATTTCTTAACCAAGGCTTCACCGTTTTGTGGTTGGGGTTTTACAAAGAACATGTTATACTTTTGGTGTAATGTGAAATGATTTGTAAAGAAGAAAGAAAAGGAAGATAACACGATGGATTTGTTCGATATTCTCGCGCTGGGCGGAGGCCTGGCACTGTTTTTGTTTGGTATGAATGTGATGTCCGCCGGTTTGGAAAAGCTGGCCGGCGGTAAGCTGGAGGGCATCCTCCGTTCTATGACTTCCAGTCCCGTCAAGGGTATGCTGTTCGGCGCGCTGGTCACCGCCGTGATCCAGTCCTCTTCGGCAGTTACCGTTATGCTGGTAGGTCTGGTCAACTCGGGCATTATGGCCCTGAGCCAGACGGTGGGCGTTATCATGGGCGCCAACATCGGTACTACCATCACCGCCTGGCTGCTGAGCCTGGTAAGCGTTGAGGGCAGCGGCATCGTGATGCAGATGCTCAAGCCCAAGAACTTCTCTCTGGTGCTGGCCATGATCGGTATCCTGCTGACCATGGCAGGAAAGACCCAGAAGAAGAAGGATCTGGGCTCCATCTTGCTGGGCTTCACCGTTCTGATGTACGGTATGGACATGATGTCCGGCGCGGTCAAGCCGCTGCAGAACATGCCCGGCTTTGCCGATCTGTTCATCAAGTTCCAGAATCCCCTGCTGGGCGTTCTGGTGGGCGCTGTGCTTACCGCCGTCATTCAGTCCTCTTCTGCCTCAGTGGGTATCCTGCAGGCCCTGTCCCTCACCGGCGTCATCACCTACAGTGCCGCGTTCCCCATCATCATGGGTCAGAACATCGGTACCTGTGTTACCTCGGTGCTGTCCTCTATCGGCGCCAACCGCTCTGCACGGAAGGTCAGTATCATCCATATCACCTTTAACCTGATCGGTACGGTGATCTTCCTGACCGCCTATCTGCTGGCCAATGCCCTGGTGGAGCCTGTGGCTGTATTCTTCGCCGGCACCATCGACCCTGCCGGCATCGCCGTGTGCCACAGTATCTTTAATATCGTCACCACCTTCCTGCTGCTGCCCTTTGGCAAGTATCTGGTGAAGATCGCGGACAAAGTCATCAAGGACAACCGGGATGCCGTGGAGGTCCGGGACGAGCTGCTGGACAGCCGTGTTCTGGCCATCCCTGCCATGGCCATCACCGCCTGCAACAGCCTCACCGACCAGATGGCCATCGCTGCTACCTATGCGGTGCAGACTGCCGTTGATCTTCTGAGTGAGTACAACGAAGCCGGCGCTTCCTCTCTGGAAGAGGGCGAAGAAATGCTGGACACCTACGAGGACCGTTTGGGCCAGTATCTGACCCAGATCTCCGGCCAGGGCCTGTCCGACTATGACAGCCGCCAGCGCTTCAAGATGCAGCATGTTATCGGCGACTTCGAGCGCCTGGGTGACCACGCTATGAATCTTCTGGATTCCGCCAAGGAAAAGCAGGCAAAGGGCCAGCAGTTTACCGAAGAGGCGGCTGCCCAGCTGACGGTGCTCAAGCACGCCATCGGCGAGATCCTGGATCTGACCTGCCGTGCCTATCAGCAGAATTCGCTGGAACTGGCCGCACAGGTGGAGCCTCTGGAGCAGGTCATCGACGGCCTGATCCGCAAGGCCCGTTCCTCCCATCTGAGCCGTCTGAACAACGGCCAGTGCACCATCGAGATGGGCTTTGTTCTGGCCGATGTGCTCAACAACTATGAGCGCGTTTCCGACCACTGCTCCAACATCGCCGTTGCCGTCATCGAGGCCGAAAGCGACCGCTTTGACAGCCACGATTATCTGGAGTCCATCAAGACCGGCGAAAACCGGGAGTTCCAGCAGAGCTACAAGCAGTTTGCCGAAAAATACGCCTTCTAACAGACAAAAAAGTGCCCGCGAGGAAGTTCCTCGCGGGCTTTTTTACGTTTGTCAGTCGGTGAGGGCGGCCAGCAGCCGGGCGGTGGCCAGCATCACATTGTCCAGACTGGTGGCCAGATTGATGCGGATGAAGCCCTTGAAGGCGTCGCCGCCGAACCAGTCGCCGTAGTCCACCGCCAGACCGCAGACCTCCTGGACGATGAACTTGGTTTGTTCGGGATCCAGGCAGTTCCGCAGGTCGATCCACAGCAGGTAGGTGCCCTCCAACGGGGAGATCACCGCCTGGGGCAGACGGTCGTTGAACTCGGCGCACACCGCCTGGTAGTTTTCGTCGATGCGCTCCAGCAGGCCCTCCAGCCAGGCCTCACCGCCGGTATAGGCCGCTGCCGCGGCCACATAGCCTACTGAGGGGCACGTGCCGCAGTTCAGGCTGCGGATCAAAGCATCGTATTTCTGCCGAAGATCTTCATCGGGGATGATCACAAAGGCGTTTTGCAGGCCGGCCAGGTTGAAGGTCTTGGAGGGGGAAGCAAGGGTGACGGTGGGGCCCTTGTGCACCGTGGCTGTGGGGATGTGGGGATTGCCTCCGATGATGAGATCCTGGTGGATCTCGTCGGACAGGATGGTGACGCCGTGCTTTTCGCAAATGGCGCACAGCTGTTCCAACTCCTGCCGCCGCCACACCCGGCCCACGGGATTGTGGGGGGAAGAGAAGATCAGCAGCTTGGAGCCGGTGGCGGCGAAATGAGCGTCCAGGGCCTCAAAGTCCATGGAATAGCGGCCGTTTTCGTTCACCAGATCGCAGGAGAGCAGCTTGCGGCCGCTGCTTTCAATAGCGCCAAAGAAAGGATAATAGACCGGCTTGAGGACAGTGACGCCGTCGCCGGGGGCGGTGAGGGCCTGCACCAGCCAGTACAGGGCGGGCACCACACCGGGGGTGGTGCGCAGCCAGTCTTTCTCTACGGTATAGCCGTGGTGGGCCTGTTCCCAATGGATAAAGGCCTTGTAGTACCGGTCGGGGGCCTGGTAGTAACCGTAGGCACCGTGGGCCGCCCAGGCGGCCACCGCCTCCCGGACACAGGCCGGAGCCTGAAAGTCCATGTCGGCCACCCAAAGGGGCAGCAAGCCGCTTTCCCCAAAGCGGGCCTTGGCGCCGTCCCATTTTACGCAGTCGGTGCCGTTGCGGTCAATGTAGATCAAAGATTCACGGTCCATAAGGGCCTCCTTTTGAATACGAAGCGTTATTTCTTGCAGATAAATAACAAATGGTTGCTATGCCCGAGCAATTCAGGCTTTTCGCACAGGCGGAAGTGCAGCTCCAGATAGCGGGCGTAGCTCTCCTCATCCAAACTGTTGATTCGTTGTGCCATCAGCTCGGAAAGACCGTCAGAGGCAACTTCATTGCAGACAGTCAATCCCGCCTCCGTCAGCATGGCCCGACATTCCGGTACTGTATGGAACACAAAGGGGAAATCGTGGAGGCGGAAGGTGTCGTGGTCGTAGTCACCGGTTTTGAAATAGTCTTTGTCATAACCCAACTCGGTGAAAAACACCATATCGTGGGAGATAAAGGCAAAAAACAGGGTGCCGTCGGGACGGCAGACTCGCATAGCTTCCCGGATGCACTTCTGCCGATCAGCCGGATTTTGCAGATGGTACAGCGGGCCGAAAACCAATACGGCGTCAAAGCTGTTGTCCGGCCAGCGGGAGAGATCCAGGGCGTTGCCCTGCACCAGTTCGATGGAATCTTCCGGACAAAGCTTGTTTTGGAATGCACGGATGTTGGCATCTGCAAGCTCCAGAGCGGAGACCTGATAGCCCATGCGGGCAAAATGCAGGCTGTATTCACCCGCGCCGGCACCTATGTCCAGAATCCTTGCGCCGGGCTTCAGAACTTTTTGGATATAGCGGCTGTTGGTGAGAAACTCCACCCGGGCGGCAGGGGAACGCAATCGGGCGTCCTCGTTGAAAATATCATAGGTGCGGTTGATCCGCTCGGCTTCATTTTGGATTTGGTATAGTTCGTCAAAGGTCATAGGACTCTCCTTGGACAGCGTCCCAGGGTGCACCCTGGGGCTTGGCTTCAAAGGTCATGGGGTTGCCGGTTTTGGGGTGGGGGAAGCCCAGGGCGCAGGAAAACAGGGCCAGTTCCCCCTTTACACGGCTGCCGTATTTGCCGTCGCCCCACAGGGGCATACCGCGGGAGGAAAACTGCACCCGGATCTGGTGGGTGCGGCCGGTGTCCAGGGCCACCCGTACCAGAGAGGCCTCGTCGCTGTGCCAAAGCACCCGATAGGTGAGGCGGGCCTCCCGGACGCCTTTGCGGGGACGGCTGACGGCAAAGACCTTACCCTTGCGGCTGTCTTTAAACAAAAAGTCGGTCATTTCGCCTTCCTTTTCGGCAGGGATGCCGGAGATCAGCGCAAAATACTCCTTTTTCAGCCGCTTTTCCTGTACCGCCCGGGAAAGGCCTGCGGCGGCCTTGCTGTTTCTGGCAAAGACCATCAGGCCGGCGGCGCCCCGGTCCAGCCGGTGGACGGGGAAGACCTGTCCGCCGCATTGCTCGGCCAAAAGTGTCAGCAGGCTTTCGGGGCCTTCGCTCTCGGACAGCAGCCCGGCGGGCTTCAAGCAGACGATGATATCGTTGTCGATGCAGATGATCTCGATCATAGGCAGTTTAAAATCTCCAAGGGATGGGCCGCCAGGAAGTGCGCCCCGGCGGCGGTGAGTTCGGCTTCGCCACGGAAGCCCCAAAGGCAGCCTACGCCCCGGGCGCCGGCGTTGCGGGCGAAGAGGATGTCCACATCGCTGTCGCCGCAGTAGAGGGTCTCTTTGGGATCGACCCCCAACAGGGAGCACACATGGAAGTACACCGCCGGGTCGGGCTTCACCGCAAAGGGGGGCTGCTGTCCCCAGATCACATCCAGGGGCGCGCCGGGCAACAGGGCGTCCATGACGTTTTTTACCTGCGGCGCTGGCTTGTTGGTGATGAGGGCCAGCTTGCAGCCCTGCGCATGGAGTTGCTGCAGCAACTGGGGCACGCCGTCGTATACCACCGTGTCGTCGCAGCAGTGGGCCAGATAGCGGGCGTTGTACCGCTCCAGCAGGGTGTCCCGCAGATGCTGCTTGTCCGGGGCCAGAGCCCGCTGACAGAGGGTTTTCATGCCGTTTCCCACCATCTTGTAGTACTGTTCGGTGGAAAAGATGGGCTGCCCCAGGCTCTCCAGAGCGTTGTTCATGGCATTTCCGATATCGTAGATGCTGTTGACCAGGGTGCCGTCCAGGTCAAACAGGATGGCTTTGATCATTTGTAATTCGCCTCGGTTTCGTGAAGTAGCTGTAAAAACTGGTTTCGGACGGGTTCGGGGGAGAGGATCTGGGCCTGGGGGCCGAAACTGAACACCCAGGACAAAAACTGGGGACTGACGGCAACCTTGGTGGTGACGGTGAAGTGGCTGTCTCCGTCGGGGGAAAGGAAAACCTCCCGGCCAAACCGGTCGGCCACCACGCCGATGAGGCTGTTCTCAAACCGGAGCTTCACGGTCTCTTGAACGCCGTTGTACATGCCGAACAGGCTGCCCGCATAGGCCGCCGGATCAAAGTTTTCGGGCAGGCCTTCCCGGGGAAGGTCGGTGACCGTCAGATCCTGCATCTTGTCCACACGATAGTGGCGGACGGTGCCGCTTTCGGTTTCAAAGGCCACCAGATAATAGTTTTCATTGTCCCACACCAGGCTGAAGGGGCTGACCTGGTACCAGCCTCCGCCGCGGCGGAGGCGCTTTTCCACCCGCTCCCGGCCCCGGCCCAGGGCCCACTCGAAGTAGTGGAAGCGGATCTGCTTGCCGCTGTCGATGGCCTCGTGGAGGGCGTCCACCGTGTAGTAGATGGACTCGTTCATGGCCTTGATGCGGCGGGTGACATAGACCTGCCGCTGGAGCTGACGGGCCTGGTGCACCGAGGCCAGCGACTCCACCTTGCGGATGAGCTGGTTGGTCTTGTTGTGGGTGATGAACCGGGAGGACTGGACGGCGTCCACCAACAGCTTGAGCTCGGGCAGTTCAAACTCCCGGCCGGCCACATAATAGCCCACCGAGCGGCCCTCCCGCTGCTTTTCGATGTCCATGCCGAACACCCGGAGGGTCTCCAGGTCGTCGTAGAGGCTTTTGCGGTCCCGGACATCCACGCCCTGGGCCTGCAGCAGATCCATCATCCGGGCGATGGTCATGGGATGCTCCTGGTCGGTCTGCTGGCTGAGGATGCGGGCCAGGTACAGCAGCTTGGCTTTTTGGTTCTGACCTTTTGCCATGGGATCAGGCCTCCTCTTCCTCATAAAGCAGCAGCAGGGCTTCTTCGGCTGCTTCTTTTTCCTTGAACAGCTCGCCCAGCTTCACATAATCCTCGGCAGGGCAGGCCGCCATCTGTTCTTCCAGGCTTTCCAGCTGTTTTTCCAGGGCGGCGATCTCTTTCTGCCGGGCCTTTTTGCGCTTTTCGGCCTCCCGGGAGCGGACATTTTCGCTCTTGGGCTTGTCCTCTTTCGCGGGTTTTTCGGCCTTGGCGGCCTTCTTTTCCCGTTCCCGCATGGCGGCCTCCGACTGGAGCTGACGCTCCCGCTGTTCCTTGAACTCCTTATAGCCGCCTAAAAAGTCGACGATCTTTCCGTCCTCCACGAGCCAGATGCGGGTGGCGAACCGGTCGATGAAGTAACGGTCGTGGGACACGAAGATCATGGTTTCGGAAAAGTCGTCGATGGCATCTTCCACCCATTCTCGGGACAAAATGTCCAGATGGTTGGTGGGCTCGTCCAGAAACAGGGTGTTGATCTTCTGGTACATGAAAAGGCACAGCTTCAGCCGGGTCTTTTCGCCGCCCGACAGCACGCTGACCGTCTTGAACACATCGTCGCCCTTGAAATTGAAGGAGGCCAGCCGGTCCCGTGCCTCCTGGGTGGAACAGTTGGTTTCAAAGAGCAGGGT
Organism: Clostridia bacterium; assembly: GCA_017521295.1. Taxonomy (GTDB): domain Bacteria; phylum Bacillota; class Clostridia; order Oscillospirales; family Butyricicoccaceae; genus UBA4644. The sequence continues at coordinate 21,744 of JAFXDF010000025.1, forward strand.
GTCTACCAAATTGCGCTCGGGGTGGTCGAAGTGGACGTTCTGGGGCAGATAGCCCGGCTGGACGCCCACACCGTCGTAAATGCGGCCTGAAAGGGGCGTCTGCAGGTGGAGCAGGGTGGTCAGAAGGGTGGTCTTTCCGGCGCCGTTGGGGCCCAGGATGGCGATGCGCTCGCCCCGGAACACCATGGAGGTGAAATCCTGCACCAGGGGCTTGTCAAAGCCCACCGACAGGTTTTCGATGGCGAACACGTCCTCGCCCGACTGAGCGGCCAGATTGAACTGGTTCTTCATTTTGCGCTCCTGGCGGATGGTCTGGATGCGCTCCATCCGGTCGATGCGCTTCTGCATGGAAAAGGCCCGCTTGTGCAGGGCGTCGTTGCCCATAAAGGCCCACAGGTGCAGGTTGCCCACCGCCTTTTCCAGACGGGCGATCTCCTTGTCCTGGCGCTTTTTGGCAGCCTCCAGCTGGCGGGCCAGCTCGTCACGCTTTTCCACAAAATAGCTGTAGTTGCCCGGCCAGTTGACGATTTGTCCGTCTCGCAGCTCCAGGGTGCGGTTGGTGACGTTGTCCAGGAAATAGCGGTCGTGGGACACGATGAGCACCGTGCCCCGGAAGGATTTCAGATAGGATTCCAGCCACTCGATGGAGTCCATGTCCAGATGGTTGGTGGGCTCGTCCAGCAGCAGCAGGTCGGTGCCCGACAGCATGAGCCGGGCCAGGTTGACCCGGGTCTTTTCGCCGCCCGAAAGGCTCATGAAGGGGCGGCCCTGCATATCGGGGTCGATCTTCAAGCCGCCGGTCATCCGGTCATAGGCCACCTGCAGATCGTAACCGCCGCCGTCCTCAAAGGCGGTCTGCAGCCGGCTGTACCGGTCCAGGTCCACCTCCTGGCCGTCGGCCATGAGGGCTTCCATGCGGCGCATCTCCTCGCCCATGCCTTCCAGGTACGCAAAGGCCTGCCACAGCACTTCCTTTACCGTAGTGTCGGGGTCATAGACGGGCAGCTGCTCCAGCAGGCCCAGGCGGGAGGCCTTGTTGATGGCCACCACGCCGCCGTCGTGTTCCGCCAGTCCGGCGATGATCTTGAGCAGGGTGGTTTTTCCGCAGCCGTTGGGGCCCACGATCGAGGCCCGCTCGCCGGGCTGTAGGTCAAAGGAGAGCCCTTTGAGGACGTGGTGCTCTCCGAAGTATTTATGAAGCTGTTGTACGCTGATTTCTGCCATTTTTGGTTTCCTCCCGAAACAGGGGATATTTTTTGGGCGGCAAAGCCGCCGCTGAGGGAAAAAGCAGGGCGCAGGCCAGCAAAGCCAGCCCGGCGAAAAGAGCGGCGCCGGGGCGGGGCGGCTGCAGCAGCACCCGAAGGCCCAAACGCCAACCCAAAAACATGGTAATGTAATAGCTGCCGATATCGGCCCACAAAACCGGCCGTTTCACCCCAAGGCCCCACCGGTAAAAGCAGTAGATGCCCAGCATGGTGCAAAAGGCGTGGCCTGCCCCGGCAAACCAGGCGCAGACAAAGGCGGAAAAAGGCAGCCCGGTCAGCAGGGCCACCGTCCCCAAAGCGCCTCCCAGGGGCCAAAAAGACAGCTTGTAGTGCTCCCAGGGGCTTTCGCTCACCGGCAGCAGCCACAGCAGTGCCCGGGGCCGGCCCAGGGGCTGAAACAGAAAATGCTGCACCGTTCCCAGAATGCAAAACACCAGAAAAATCCCCCAAAGCATGTTATCACCTCAGGGTAGTCTATGCGCTCCGGGGCGCAAATGTGCTCCTTTTACTGTGGTTTATCATACCATAAAACGGACAGCAGAACAAGGCCGACAGGGTCGCGTAAAAGAAAATTTAAAAAAACAAAACTTTTTTGATTTTACCCCTTGACTTTTTGGTGCGGAAGTGGTATCTTAATTGAGCACGAAAGATGCGGCGTTAGCTCAGCTGGATAGAGTGTTTGGCTACGAACCAAAAGGTCAGGGGTTCGAATCCCTTACGCCGTACCAAAACCCGGAACGAAAGTTCCGGGTTTTTTGTGTTTGTAAATCAAAAAAAGAAAGGGCGGATTTTTCCGCCCTTTTCGTTTTTGTAGGATGTGTTGTGTTCGGCAGAAGCGCTGCTTACTCGCTTTCCTCGCGCTCCTGTTTCATTCTGCGGAAATAGGAGCTCATTTCGTCCGCCAGACCGGAAAGCCGGTTGAGCAGTTTGGAATAGTCCTGCAGCATTTCGTCGTCTTCCGCTTCTTTATACACGATGTCGTGGTCGATCTCGCTCCAGCCTTCCTCAAAAAGCGTTCTTCCCTGAATCTCCACGTAGTAGCCCTTGTATTTGATGGTGTAATGCAGAGAGCGGTAGATGCCGGTGGTGATGATGTCGATCTCCTTGCTGTTGTAGATCTTGCTGTCACCGGTTCGCTTATAGGCCTTGGGGCGTTCCGCGATATAATAATGATCGGGGTCCTCGTCAAAGTCATTGAGGCGGTCGTGAATATACTGGTTGGGATCATTTTCAAAGCGATGGGTAATGTAATTATGGAAATATACCCAATCCTCCCGGTACAGGAAGAACACCCGGATGCCGATCAGGTCGGTGATATACTTATAAAAGTTCGTATGGTCCAGGGCGCCGAATTTTTTAGGGTTTTCCTTCTTCTTGCGGATGACTTTTTCCAGAAGATGCCAGGTGTCCTTGGTTCGGTAACGGTAGGAATGGATGCCGGCCGTTTCGATATCATACAGGAACTCGTCAATAAAGGATTTGCCAAGATCCCGCATGGTTCCTTCTAATGCCTTGTATTCTTCGGCGATCAGAGCCAGCTCATCCCAAGTGACATTTGCCGCCTGCAGGTCGCTTTCATTCAAATTGTATTCGGCAAGGAAGGTATTCTTATCCATTAAACTTCACGTTCCTTCGGCATAACGAGATTCATAATGATGGCAGCGAGAAAGACCACCGCCACACAGTTTTCGGCGAAGATGGTGCGGACCATGCTGGGGAAGATGTTAAACATATCCGGGACCTGCGTAAAGCCCAGGCCGATACTCAAGGACAGCGCGGCAATGGTGATGTTGCGCTGGCTGAAGCCGCAGGAGCCGATCATCTGCAGACCGGAAATGACGATATTGCCGAACATCATGATGGTGCAGCCGCCCAGAACAGCTTCGGGCAGCGTGGCCAGAACGGCGCCAAAGGCAGGGAAAACACCTGCCAGCAGCAGGATCCCCGCGCCGGTCGCGATGGTAAAGCGATTGATCACTTTGGTCATCGCCAGCAGACCCACGTTCTGGCTGAAGGAGGTGATCGGCATACAGCCAAAACAGGCAGACAGCGAGCTGATCAGACCATCGCAAGTCAGACTGCCGGAGATCTCCTTATCGGTAGCCTCACGGCCCAGAACCGTGTTGGTCATGGCCGAGGTGTCGCCAATGGTCTCGGTGGCGGAAACAAGGAAGATCATCGCGACCGAAACGATGGCACTCAGATTAAAGACAGGCTTGTAGGGCATGATCTGAGGAAGCGAAACCAGAGAGATCCCCTGCAGCGCGGAAAGATCCACCTTGCCCATAAACAGCGCGACAATATAGCCCATCACAAGGCCGAACAGAACAGACAGCTGCTTCAAATGACCCTTTGCGAAAATGTTGAACAGGATACAGCAGACCAGTGTGATGCTGCCGAGGATCCAGTTCTGGGCACTTCCAAAATCAGCAGCGCCCACACCGCCGGCAAAGGAATTGGCGCCGACGCTCAGCAAGCTGAAGCCGATGGCGGTAACAACGCAGGCCGAAACGATGGGCGCAATGATTTTACGCCAATACTTGGCGAATAAGCCAAGGACGCCTTCCAGGATACCACCCACGATGACGGCTCCAAGGACAGCGCCGTAGCCCCACTTCGGGCCGACGTAGCAGAATACAGAAACAAACGTGAAACTGATGCCCATGACGATGGGCAGCTTTGCCCCCAGCTTCCATACGGTGAAGAGCTGAACAAGGGTGCCGATACCTGCCATGATCATGGCGGTCTGGATCAGAGAAGCGGTCTCCTGGGTGCTCAGGCCGCAGGCACCGGTAACGATCATAATGGGGGCGATATTGGCCACAAACATGGCAAGCACATGCTGCAGACCAAAGGGGATGGACTTCAGAAACGGCACCTTGCCGTCCAGGGTATAAATGTTTTCCATAGAGGCCGCAGCCTTGGTACTCATGTTAAACATTATGCGTTCCCCTGTGCCCGGAAGGTGATCTTGCCGGTCTCGGCATCCATGGCGTCCACAATGGCCAGAGATTCCACGCGGTAACCCATATTGCGGATGACACGGCCGCCGATCTGGAAGCCCTTTTCAATGACAATGCCGCAGCCTTCCACAATGGCGCCGGCAGACTCCACGATGGAGATCAGGCCCTGCAGCGCGCAGCCGTTGGCAAGGAAATCGTCGATAATCAGAACACGCTCGCCTTCGTTCAGGAACTTCTTGGACACGATGACCTGATTTTTGTTGCCATGGGTAAAGGATTCCACTTCGGCAACATACATATCGCCCTCAATGTTGATCGACTTGGACTTTTTGGCAAATACCATGGGGACGCCGAACTCTCTCGCCACAAAAGCGGCGATGCCGATGCCGGATGCCTCAATGGTCAGAACCTTGGTGATCTGCTTGTCGGCAAAACGGCGCTTGAACTCCCGGCCGATCTCCTCCATCAGGCCAATATCCATCTGGTGGTTCAGGAAACTGTCCACTTTCAGCACGTTGCCTGCCTTTACAATGCCGTCTTTTACGATGCGGTCCTCCATAAAATTCATATCTGTTTTCTCCCTCTGCAGTGTTTTGTGGTTTCAATCATTATAGAACATACCATAATTTTCAGAAAAAGTAAATGTAAGGCTGGAAGAGAAAGCCATTTTAGACCGTTGTTGGATGCGCTGCCCAAAGCAGGACAGAAATGAGCACCCCCCGACAAAAGCCGGGGGGTGCTGATCTTTACTTTTCCAGTTCGCCGACATAGGCGTTGATCCCGCCCAGGTCATGTACATTGGTGAAGCCAACGCCCCGCAGAGCTCGAACCGCCCGTGCAGACCGTGCGCCCGACAGGCAGTAGACAAAAATGGGGGTGTCCTTGTCCGTGATCTCCAGGGAGAAGTCCCGCAGCTTCTGGGAGGGGACGTTCCGCGCGCCGGGGATCCGGCCTTTTTCAAACTCATCCGGCTGACGCACATCCACAAGGATGGCGTTTTCCTGCTCATAAAATTCCTTTAAACGCTCCATAATGCTCACTTTCTTCCGTGGAGGATGGGGGACAGGGGCTTGTAGATCACAAAGGCGATGGCCGCCGTCAGCAGTTCCTTCACAAAGGTGAAGGGCACGTTGAAGGTGGCGATGGCCTGGAACAGACCGTCCACATTGGGGTTGATGGCCTTATACATACCCAAAATGGCCTCCAGCGGCAGGACGAACTTGCCGAAGAGGGGGTAGATAAGGAAATAGTTGTGGGGCAGGCAATAGACCGCGGAGATGATGCAGCCGGCGATGGAGCCGATGAGGGCGCCCTTGCGGCTCTTGATCTTCTGATAGATCAGACCGGCGGGGACAACATACATCACGCCCATCAGGAAGTTGGACAGCTCGCCCACACCAAAGGTGGTGCCGCCGATGAAGATGTGGATCACGTTTTTGATCAGACAGACAGTGGCGCCCGCCAGGGGGCCATAGGCGAAGGAGGCCAGCAGGGCCGGCAGCTCGGAAAAGTCCAGCTTGATGAAAGCCGGCATGATGGGGACGCTCAGCTCGATGAACATGAGGATGAAGCCAACGGCGCTGAGCATGGCGACGCCCGCCAGTTTGCGGGTGTTCTGGGTTTTTGCGGACATGGTGTTTCCTTTCCGGCAGGGACAGGCGCTCCCCGCCAGACATGGCTGTGAAATTTTACGAAAAAACGCCCTGTCAGACCCAAAACGGGCATAACAGGGCGTGATTGCGCAAAGCCATATCTTCTTCCATCCAGACTCAAGTCTTTTTTGAATGCTGCCAGTGCACACAGCGATGAGAATTTTTTGTGTCGTACAAAGCGATTTTTTGCAGGGCTCCTTTGTGGAACGCAAGGAAAATCGCTGCAGTACGGCGGAAAAAGAGCCATCGATGTGCGTGCTGTCAGGGTTCAAAGAAGGCTAACACTGTCGGCTCCGGAGTTACACCGGATCATGCCAAAAGGCTCGCGGGCTTTACCGCCGGTGGGGACTTTCACCCCGCCCTGAAGATTACGATTACAAGATAGCACGACAGACGGTAGTTGTCAAGGGTGGGCCAGCTGTATCAGAGATTCTTCGGTGCCGTCCTCGGGCTTACGCCGGCCGGTGACCCGGAAGCCGTGGCGCTTGTAAAAGGCGATGGCCCGGGTGTTTTTCTCCAGAGCCCACAGGCAGTTGACCCGGAGGGCGCTGACGGCATGTTCCAGCAGGGCGGCGCCAATGGCCTGTCCCTGAAGGACGGGCTCCACGAAGAGCTTTTTCAGCTCTTGGCCTTCCGCCTGGAAAAAGCCTTTCACCACTCCGTCGTCATAGACCCAGAGGGTGTTCAGCAGAGGTTGATAATATTCCATCCGAGAAGGCACCTGGAGCTCTTCAAAATAGAAGGGATCATAGCGGAAAATGGGATAAAAGTTCAGCCGGTAATTGAAGATCTCTATTTCCGCAATACGGGCCAGGTCTTCCGGCTTGGCGGGTCTGATGGCGGACATCATGCGTTCCTCACAGAACGGGATCGCCGGCCAGGTAAACCTGCCGGATGTTCCAGTCGCTGTCACACAGTACCAGATCGGCGGCGCGGCCAACGGCAAGGGTGCCGCAGGCATCTTCCAGCCCGGCGCTCTTTGCGGGAATGGCGGTGGCGGCGGCCACGGCCTGCCCCATGGGAACGCCGGCGCGGATGAGGTTCACCATGCCCTCCCAGGCAAAGGTCACCGACCCGGCCAGGGTGCCGTCGGCCAGGGTGGCCCGGGGGCCTTTTACCGTGACGGCTTGACCGCCCAGGGAATATGCTCCGTCCGCCAGACCGCAGGCGGCCATGGAGTCGGAGATCACCATGCCCCGGCCGTCCAGGGCCTTGAAAGCGGTCTTGAGCACGGCGGGGTGGATGTGGATGCCGTCGCAGATGACCTCTGCAAGACAGTCGCCCGCCAGGGCGGCGCCCACCAGACCGGGCTCTCGATGGGCCAGACCGGTCATGGCGTTGAACAGGTGGGTCACCTGGGTGGCGCCGGCGGCGAAGCCCTTTTGGGCATCGTCATAGGTGGCCGGGGTGTGGGCCAGGGTGACCCGCTTGGTTTGAGAAACCTCCCGGATGAAGGTCTCGGCCCCCTCCAGACAGGGGTCCACCGCCACGATGCGGATATTGCCGCCGGCGGCCTCGTCCAGGGCGGCGAAGAAATCGTTGTCGATGGGGGAAAGATACCGGGCGGCGTGGGCACCCTTTTTGGCAGGACCGAAGAAGGGGCCTTCCAGATAGATGCCCCGGATGGGAGCAGGGGCGCTGCCGCAGCGGGCGGCGGCCTCCAGCAGCAGCTCCCGGGGATTGGTCATCAGGGTGGCCAGAACGGCGGTGACGCCGTGGCGCAGGTAGCAGGCCGACATGGCCTTCAGCTGATCCTCGTTGGCGTGATCGAAGTCATAGCCGGCGCAGCCGTGGGTGTGGATATCCACCAGACCGGGCAGGATGCGCAGACCGGTGCAGTCCACCCCTTCCCCTAAATTGGGGCCGATAGCGGTGATCTTTCCGCTTTCCACGGCGATATCGCAGGTTTCAAAGCGGTTTTCCAGGAAAACCGAAGCGTTTTTGAAGATCATAGCCTTATTTTTCCATGGCGGAGTAGATCTCCACCAGGTTCTTCATGCACTGAACGGCCAGGTCCATTTCCTCCACGCAGCAGTATTCCAGCTTGCCGTGGAAGTTGCCGCCGCCGGTGCCCAGGTTGGGACAGGGGAGACCCATAAAGGACAGGCGGGCGCCGTCGGTGCCGCCGCGGATGGGAACGGTGACCGGCTCCACGCCGGTGCGGCGCATGGCCTCCATAGCGTTGTCCACCAGATGCCAGTGGGGGCGGATCTGCTGGGCCATATTCCGGTAGGAATCCTTGATGGTGAGGGTGACGGTGCCCTCGCCGTACTTTTTGTTGAGGAAGTCGGCCGCCAGGCGGGCATCGGCCTTTTTCTGCTCCAGCTTATCGGCGTCGTGATCCCGGAGGATGTAGGCCATAGAGGCCTGCTCCACCTCGCCGGACATTTCGATGAGATGGAAGAAGCCGTCGTATTTTTCGGTGAACTCGGGCTTCTGCTGGGCGGGCAGCAGGTGCTCGAACTCCATGCCGATGGTGAGAGCGTTCTTCATCTTGTCTTTGGCAGAGCCGGGATGGATGTTTTTGCCCTGGATGGCCACCTTCAGGGAGGCGGCGTTGAAGTTCTCATATTCCAGCTCGCCGTAAGCGCCGCCGTCCAGAGTATAGGCGAAGTCGGCGCCAAAGCCGGGCACGTCGAACAGGTCGGCGCCGCGGCCGATCTCCTCGTCGGGGGTAAAGGCCACCTGTACCGGGCCGTGCTTGAAGGTGGGGTCTGCCAGCAACTGTTCACACAGGGTGAGGATCTCGGCGATGCCGGCCTTGTCGTCGGCGCCCAGCAGGGTCAGACCGTCGGTGACCATAAGGGACTTGCCCTTGCAGCGCAGCAGCTCGGGGAACTCGGCGGGAGAGAGCAGGGCGCCGGAGCCCTCCAGGACGATATCGCCGCCGTCGTAATCGGACACGATGCGGGGCTTGATGCCGGCAGAGGGCACGTCATCCACCACGTCCATGTGGGCGATGAAGCCCAGAACGGGGCCGGCGTAGTTTTCCATATTGCCGGGGACGGTGCCGTAGAGGTAGCCGTTCTGGTCCAGCCGGACGTTCTGCAGGCCGAGATCACGCATCTCCTGCTCCAGAACACGGGCAAAGACCAGCTGCTTTTCGGTGCTGGGGCAGGTCTGGGAGCCGCCGTCGGAGGCGGTGTCGTATTTTACATAGTTCAGCAGTCGTTCATAGGGTCGCATGGAAGTTCCTCCTTAAAAATCAGTTTTCCATCATCCCGATATAGTCGTCGAGACTCACGGGGATGGCATAACGGTTGGCGTTTTTGTTGTTCAAGGCAAAGGGCTCCACATAAAAGAGGAAGCCCTCCCGGGTCAGGGCATAGTTTTCGGAAAACTCTTCCAGGGTGCGGTCGGCGGAGCCGGTGACCTGGATGCCGCTGTCGCCGCACCACTCCAGGATGTCCCCCAGTAGCATGGGCGCCGCCTTTTCATAATTGTCGCCCAGCAGGGTCTCCAGAGAGAGCTTCCAGCCGTTGTCCAGCAGAAAGACCTGGGCGCGGGGATAAGTTTCCGCCTGGCCGTTTTCCGACACGGTGATGTCGGTGCGGATGGATACATAATCCCGGGGCGCGTTCAGAAGTTCATAGGTGATGGACACCGAAAAGTCTGCGGCGGCATCGGTAACGATATCCCAGTCTTCGCCGTAGTAGGCCTTCACCCGGTGGAAAAAGCTGTCGGCATCCTGGGCCAGGCCGGAAATTTCGCCGCTGTAGTAGCTGTTGATGCGGGCGAAGCTCTGGGCCTTCAGGCCGGTCTCGGAAAACCGGGGGAAGGCGGCCTGGTAGGTGGCAAGGGTCACACCGGCGGAGTTGGTCAGTGCCCGGTTGAGCAGGTAATTGCCGTCCAGGGCGGCGGACGGGTCGGCCTGGGCCTCGGCTTCTTCCTTGCGGGTTTGGGCGGCTTCCAGGGCGGCGCGCTGCTCTTCGGGGGTCTGGAAGGGAATGATGCTGCAGCCGGCCAGCAGCGTCAGGGCCAGCGTGAGGGCGATCAGACGAATATATTTCATAAAGCAAGCTCCTTAATTTAACACATACATAATAAAAGGTTACCAAAAAACAGCGAAGAAGTCAATTACAACGGCCCGGAAAGGGGTGTTTCAGCGAGAATTTACAAGTCCGTCAAGCTGTTTTCCTTGACATTCCTGCCGGTTTATTGTAACATACAACCTGTAACTATTTTGTAATTTATTATGAATTTTTCTGCTTTTTGTTGAAATAGAAAGGATTTTACATGCTTTTTGCCGATTCTTACGCGCTGCCGCGCAAGAAAAACGGCCGCAGCCTCCGCCGCCGGTGGGTCAAGCTGCGCCTGCATACCAAGCGCCTGGCCAACATCGGCGCCAATGCGGTGGAGCTGCAGGGCCTGTTCGGCCATCTGGCCCGGGCCCTCAGCTGGATGGGCTGGCTGCTGCTGCTGCTCTGGAATCTGCTGGTCCGGGCGGTTCGTAAGCTGGTGACGCCCATCAGCGACGCCATGGAAAACGCCCTGTCCCGGTTCCATCCGGGCCATCGGCTGCGCCAGCAGGCCTATGAATACTACACCCATGTAAAAAGCCTGGGCCACCGCCGCCAGACCGGCCGGGGCTCGGGAATGGCCCTTTTGGGCAGTGCCACCATCATGATCATCTCCAGCTGCTGCTTCAGCCTGGGCTTTGAGGTGCGGATGGACGGCGAGAGCCTGGGCTTCGTGGAATCTCCTGCCCAGGTGATGGAGCTGGTGGAGCGGGTGGAGGACCGCATCGGCGATTATCTGAACGCGTCCTACAGCCTGGATACCCAGTTTTCCTACACCATGCGGTATATGGACCGCACCGATCTGCTGGACGAAGCGCTGCTGGAACAGAAGCTGTTCGCCTCGGTGGATGACCACAGCCGCAAGTACATCCTGTCGGTGGACGGCGAGACCATCGGTGCCAGCAACAGCAAAACGGCGCTGGAGCTCATGCTGCGCCGTATCCTGCTGACTTCGGTGGACAATGCCACCCAGGTGCATACTACCTTTGCCAATCAGGTCACCATTACCGAGACCACTTCCGACAGCATTGCCACCACGCCCATCACCGAGATGGAGGCCAAGCTCACCGCCAACAAGGTGGAGACCAAGACCTATACCGTCAAGTCGGGCGACACGGTGAGCGCTATCGGCAAGGCCTACGATATGAAGATCAGCGAGATCCAGGCCCTCAACCCCGGTCTGGATCCTGCCAAGATCCAGATCGGTCAGGAGCTGCTGCTGTCCGGCCCGGTGCCCTATCTGTCGGTGCAGCAGACCATTACCGAAAGCTATGTGGAAGCCATCCCCTATGAGACTCTCATCGAATACGATGACACCATGTACAAAAACAAGAGCAAGATCAAGGTGCAGGGCGTCAACGGCAGTGCCGACGTGGTGGCCGACGTCACCTATGTGAACGGCCAGGAGACCGCACGGGAAGTGCTCAGCTACAACGTCACCGCCGAACCGGTGAGCGCCGTAAAGATCGTTGGCACCAAGGCCTTGCCCCGGTATATGGCTACCGGCAAGTTTATCAAGCCCTCCAACGGACGGTATTCTTCCGGCTACGGCTACCGGCCCAATTTGGGTGACTTCCACACCGGTGTGGACTTCGCCGGTGCTACCGGTACCAACATCTGGGCGGCCGACGGCGGCGTGGTCATCCATGCCGGCTGGAAGGGCAACTACGGCTACTGTGTCATCATCGACCACCAGAACGGCTACACCACCTATTACGCCCACTGCAGTAAGCTGCTGGTGAAAAAGGGCGCCAAGGTGGCCAAGGGTGATATCATCGCCAAGGTGGGCAACACCGGCAGAAGCTACGGTTCCCATGTGCATTTTGAAATCCGAAAGAACGGCAAGCACCAGAATCCGCTGAATTATATTAGCAGATAATACCAAAAGCCCTCCAAACGGAGGGCTTTTTTCTTGCGGTTGTTGTCGTTTACATAAAATTTTAAATGTTTTGGAAAAAATATCGTGCAATTAGCGGCGGGTTCTGGTATACTTATCCTGTATAAATTCGTTCGTCGGAATCACTCACCCCGAAAAGGAGGGCGCAATCATGCGTTTTGATACTCAGAATGGCGTCATCGGTATCTCCAATGACGTAGTCGCCTCTGTGGCCGGCAAAGCCGCTTCTGCCTGCTTTGGCGTGCGCGGAATGGCGGCGCGCTCCACTCTGGACGGCCTGGCCCGCCTGCTCAAGGGCGAAAAGCAGACCCAGGGCGTGGATGTGAGAAGCGCGGCGGACGGCGTGGAACTGGACCTGCACGTGGCGCTGGACAGCGGCGTCAATGTGCGCACCACCTGCAGCAATCTGCAGCATCAGGTGCGGTACCAGGTCGAGCACACCTGCGGCATCCGCGTAACCAACATCAATGTTTACGTGGAAACCGTCAAGGCATGAACCCACGCAGTAAGTTAGGAGGCAAACAATATGGCTAGAATGATCGATGGCGAAGCCTATAAAGAAATGATCCTGGCGGCGGCCGCCGCCGTTGCCGACCGCGTTGAAGAGGTCAATGCCCTCAACGTGTTCCCCGTCCCCGACGGCGATACCGGCACCAATATGTCCATGACCCTGAACAACGCTGCCGAACAGCTGAACAAGCTGGAAAGCCCCACCCTGGGCCGCGCTCTGGAGGTCACTTCCAGCGCTCTGCTGCGTGGCGCCCGCGGCAACTCCGGCGTCATCACCTCTCTGCTGTTCCGCGGCATCGCCAAGGGCATGAAGGATGCCCGCACCGCCGACGGCGCCGTGCTGGCCGAAGGCCTGAAGGAGGGCGCCGCCACTGCCTATAAGGCCGTGATGAAGCCCGCCGAGGGCACCATCCTCACCGTGGCCCGCATCGCCGGTGACGCTGCCGTCAAGGCCGCCAAAAAGACCCGTGACCCCGAGGCCGTTCTGGGCGCCGCCATCAAGTCGGCCAAGAAAGCCCTGGATGAGACGGTCAACCAGAACCCCGTGCTGAAAAAGGCCGGCGTTGTGGATGCCGGCGGCTACGGCTATCTGCTGATCCTGCAGGGTATGCAGGATGCCCTGTCGGGCACCATCACCCGTCTGGCCCGCAAGATCCCCGTGCCGGTCATCAATCCTGCCGTCACGGTGGACAGCGCCGATTTCTCCTCTTTTGACGAGGGTGAGATCAACTTTGACTACTGCACCGAGTTTATCGCCGCCCGGGAGACCGACAAGGATCCCGAGGATCTGCGGCAGTTCCTGCCCACCATCGGCGACTGCGTGGTGGTTGTGGAGGACGATGAGATCGTCAAGGTCCACGTCCACACCAACGAGCCCCATCTGGCGCTGGGCGAGGCTCTCAAGTACGGCCAGCTGATCACCGTCAAGATCGAGAACATGGTGGAGCAGCACCGCAAGATCGTCTCTGAGGAGACCGAGGCCAATATGGGCAAGCGGGAGTATGCCGCCCCTGTCACCCGCTACGGCTTTGTTTCCGTCGCCGCCGGTGAGGGCGTTATGAACCTGTTCCGGGAGCTGGGTGCCGACAACGTGGTTGGCGGCGGTCAGACCATGAACCCCTCCACCGAGGATATCCTGCGTGCCATCGATCTGACTCCCGCCGAGATCGTCTTTGTGCTGCCCAACAACAAGAACATCATCATGGCCGGCCAGCAGGCCGCCGCCCTGTCCGACAAGCAGGTGGTGGTGCTGGGCACCAAGACCATCCCCCAGGGTATCTGCGCCATGCTGTCCTTTGACCACGATCTGGAGCTGGAAGCCAACGTTCAGGCCATGGAGGCTGCCATCGAGGCCGTCAAGTCGGGCTCCATCACCTATGCCGCCCGGGACAGCGAGTTCGACGGTATGCACATCGAAGAGGGCGATCACATGGCTCTGATGGAAGGCAAGCTGCTGGAGACCGGCAAGGACTTCTTTGCCGTCATGGAGGCCCTGGCTAAGGCCATGTGCAAGGATGAGTGCAACTTTATCACCATCATCCACGGTGAGGGCGCTGATGAGGAGCAGGCCGACAAGGTCCGGGAGATCTTCCAGAATGCCTCCGGCGACGCCGAGATCAACGTGCTGTGCGGCGGTCAGCCTGTTTACAGCTATCTGATCTCTGTTGAATAATCAAAAATCTTCCCCTTGGGGGAGCCTTCAAGGGGCCGCCGTCTGGCGGCCCCTGTCTATTTTCCGTTGAAAAGGAGCGATTACCATGATCGAACAATGGCTGCGGGACAAGGCAGTGCCTACCGCCCAGAAACTGACCGATATCACCCGGCAGACGGCCGGTGACGGCGCCATCAGCGGCTACGGTATGCAGAACAAGGTGCGCCGGCTCATCGACCTGCTGCGCTGTGCCATGTATCCCAATATCTATCACGACGGCATCGTCCGTCCGGAGTTTGTGCCCTCGTTGGTCACCGGCAAGCTGCAGGAGGCTGCCGCTCTGCTGTACGAGATGTGTTCCAGCATTATGACCGCCACCTGCCATCAGGACAACAAGGGCGGCATCGAGTGTGACGGCTGCCGGGAAAAGGCCGAGCTGATCACCTGCCGGTTTATGGAGAGCCTGTGCGACATTGCCGACGTGCTGAATACCGACATTATTGCCGCCTATGAGGGCGACCCGGCCGCCCGGTCGGCCGAGGAGATTTTGCTGGCCTATCCGGCCTTTGAGGCCCTGTCCATTTTCCGTCTGGCCCATCGGCTGTACGAGCTGGGCGTGCCCCTGATCCCCCGGATGATGACCGAGCAGGCCCATTCCCGCACCGGTATCGACATCCATCCCGGCGCCACCATCGGCCGGTATTTCTTCATCGACCACGGCACCGGTGTGGTCATCGGCGAGACCTGTATCATCGGAGAACGGGTAAAGCTGTACCAGGGCGTCACCCTGGGCGCCAAGAGCTTTGACCTGGATGAAGAGGGCAATCCCGTCAAGGGCGTCCACCGCCATCCCCGGGTGGGCAACAATGTGGTCATCTATGCCGGCGCCACCATTCTGGGCGGCGACACCTGCATCGGTGACAACTCCGTTATCGGCGGCAGCGTGTGGCTCACCAAGTCGGTGCCTGCGGGGAGCAGAATTTACAACAGATAACTATGAAGACCCGAGAGCAATTTCCGCTGCGCACACTGCTGCGGCAGCATGAAGGGCTGCGCCTGGCGGCGCTGGCCTTTCTTTTGGAGCTGGCGCTGGAATCGCTGCACCGGCACAGCTTTTTGGGCGGCGCGCTGCTGCTGGCCGAAAACCCCACAGCCTTTGTGTTTGGCGGAGCGGTCATTCTGCTGACCCTCAGCCTTTCGCTGTTCTTCCGGCGGAAAGCGTTCGTCCGCCAGCTGATCGCTGTGCTGTGGCTGGCCATGGGCATCATCGACTGCATCACCCTGTTCTTCCGCACCACGCCGTTGGCGGCCATTGATTTTCTGCTGCTGGACAGCGTCTGGACGGCGCTGCCCACCTATCTGACACCCTGGCAGACCGTATTGGTGGTGATCGCCATCGTGGGCGCAGTAGCCACGCTGGTGTGGGCCGGCATCCATTGTCCCAAAGGCACCCGGGACTGGCGAAAGGGCCTGGCCATCCTGCTGATGGGCGGCCTGTTTCTGGCCAGTGTGACCCTGGGCGGCCTGTATACCGGGAAGCTGTCGGGCGAGTTTCCCAATCTGCCCGACGCCTATCGGGACTACGGCTTTACCTACTGCTTTTCGGTGAGCTGCGTTTCTCTGGGCATCGACGAGCCGGAGGACTATTCGGAAGAGACCATGGAGGAGATCCTGGCGGCGATCCATGCCGATTCGGCAGAGCCCGATCCGCTCAATAAGCCCAATGTGATCTTCGTGCAGCTGGAGTCCGTGATGGATGTGGGCCGGATCCGGGATCTGGTGCCCAGCGAGGACCCCACACCCACCCTGAACGCCCTGCGGGAGAGCTGTTCCGCCGGTCTGCTGACCGTGCCGTCCATCGGTGCGGGTACAGCCAATACCGAGTTTGAAGTCATCACCGGCATGAGCTGTGAATATTTCGGCGCCGGTGAATATCCCTACAAAACCGTGCTGCAGGACACCGCCTGCGAAAGCCTGTGCTACAATCTGCGGGAGCTGGGCTATGCCTGTCATGCGGTGCATAACCATTACGGCAGTTTTTACGACCGCAATCAGGTGTTTTCCAACCTGGGCTTTGATACCTTCACTTCGGTGGAGTATATGCAGAATGTGGAGCAGACACCCCGTGGCTGGGCCACCGATGCCTGCCTCACCGATGCGGTGCTGGCTGCGCTGGACAGCACCCGCCGCCGGGATTTTGTCTACACCATCACCGTCCAGGGCCATGGAAAATATGACGCGGTGGACGGCGAACTGGGGCCGCTGCCGGTGACAGTGAAAAGCGGTATCGAGGATGCTGACGCTGCCTACACCATGGGCTATTACATGAGCCTGATCCAGGGCACCGACCGGTTTGTATCCGATCTGCTGACGGCGCTGGAGGATCGGGCCGAGCCCACGGTGGTGGTGCTGTTCGGCGACCATCTGCCCAAGCTGGATCTGGAGGAGAATGATCTGAACCGGGGAACCCTGCTGCAGAGCGAATATGTGATCTGGAGCAACTTCAGCCTGCCCAAGCAGGACCGGGATCTGGAGGCCTATCAGCTGAGCGCCCGGGTGCTGGAGCTGCTGGGCATGGAAAACGGCGTCATCACCAAGCTGCATCAGAATTACAGCCAAAGCAGCCGCTATCAGGAGGCGCTGGAACTGTTGGAATACGATCTGCTGTACGGTGAGCGGGAGGCCTATCTGGGACATTTGCCCGCCCCCACCGATCTGCAGATGGGCATTACGCCGCCGCGGATCCATTACGCCATGGAGTCGGCGGAAGGACTGCTGGTTTTGGGCGAAGGGTTCACACATTGGAGCACTGTGATGCTGGACGGCGATGAGCGGGAGACCCGATGGGTCAACGCCCATGTGCTGCTGCTGCCGGAGGTCCACCCGGAGGATGCCTGCGAGCTGGCCATCCGGCAGGCGGGTAAAGACCGGCTGCTGCTGAGTGAGAGCGGGGCCTATGTCTATCAGCCCGGCGAAACCTCCGGCACGGTCCTGCCGGACATCCCCTTGCTGCCGGAGGATTAAAAGTTTTTTTGAAAAACCCCTTTACAAATCGGATTTTATTCGATATAATAACAAAGCGTTCTCAATAGAGGATGCAATAAAGGGGTATAGCTCAGTTGGTAGAGCAGCGGTCTCCAAAACCGCGTGCCGAGGGTTCAAGTCCTTCTGCCCCTGCCACCAGGAAGACCGATGCGGTTTGCATCGGTCTTTTTGTTTTTTTGAAAACAAGAGGGACTTGAACCCTCGGCCTAATAAATGCACCGCAGGTGCGGGGAAACCCGGTGCCCGCGCACCGGGTTCAAGTCCTTCTGCCCCTGCCACCAGGAAGACCGATGCGGTTTGCATCGGTCTTTTTGTTTTTGGAAAAGAAAAAAGTCGGCTCTTGTGAGCCGACTTTTGCTGTTTTATTCTGCTTTTGCCCGCTGCAGGAAGTGCAGCACCAGGGTGACCGCGGTGATGACCGTCATGACCGAGGCCACGATGATGGCGATGCGGGCGCCGGTTTTGGCGGGGCAGTTGTGTACCGGACATTTTCTCATGGGCAGCACTCCTTTGATTTTTTGTTGGTATTATTATACACCCAAAACTGGAGAAAAACAATCCTTTACAGCCGGGGCGCTTTCAGTGCCCGGGTGGCGTTGAGCACGGCCAGTACCATCACGCCCACATCGGCGAAGATGGCCCACCACATGTTGGTATAGCCCAGGGCGGTGAGCAGCAGACAGCCGATCTTCACCACCAGGGAAAACACGATGTTCTGCCGCACGATGGACAGGGTCTTGCGGGCGATGGCAATGGCCAGGGCCAGCTTGCGGGGATCGTCGTCCATGAGCACCACATCGGCGGCCTCGATGGCGGCGTCGGAGCCCATGGCGCCCATGGCAACGCCCACATCGGCACGGGAGAGCACGGGGGCGTCATTGACGCCGTCGCCCACGAAACACAGGGTGCTTTTGGCCGGCTTGGAAGCCAGAAGCTCCTCCACACGGGTCACCTTGTCCTGGGGCAGCAGACCGGCAAAAAAGCTGTCCAGTCCCAGCTGAGCGGCCACCGGGCGGGCGGCCTCTTCGCTGTCGCCGGTGAGCATGACGGTGCGGGAAACACCGGCCTTTTTCAGCGCCGCGATAGCCTCCACGGCGCCCTCTTTGGACAGGTCGGCCAGGGTGATGCAGCCCAGATAGGCGCCGTCGGCGGCAACATAGACCACCGTGCCCTGGGCGTCGGGCACATCAAGACCGAGGGCGTCCATCAGACGGCGGTTGCCCACATGGACGGTGAGGCTGTCCACCAGAGCCGAAAGACCGTGGCCGGCCAACTCCTGTACGGCTTCCACCTTGTGCCGGGCGGGGTCACCGGCCCAGCTTTCTCGCAGGGAACGGCTGATGGGGTGGGTGGAATACTGTTCGGCCAGGGCGGCCAGTTCCAGCGCACGGCGGGGCGCTTCGCCCTGCACCTCGGTGACCGAAAAACGGCCCCGGGTCAGAGTGCCGGTCTTGTCAAAGACCACCGTCCGGGCGGCGGCCAGGGCCTCCAGGTCGGTACCGCCCTTCACCAGAATGCCCTGGGCGGAAGCGCCGCCGATGCCACCGAAAAAGGACAGGGGAATGGAGATCACCAGGGCGCAGGGGCAGCTGATGACCAAAAAGGACAGGGCCCGGTAGATCCAGGTGCCCCAGAGGGCGTCACGACCCAACAGCAGGGAGATCGCCGGGGGCAGGATGGCCAGCGCCAGGGCGGAAAGGCAGACCGCCGGGGTGTACACCCGGGCAAACCGGGTGATAAAGGCCTCGGAACGGGACTTTTTCATGGCGGAGTTTTCCACCAGGTCCAGGATGCGGGCCACGGTGCTTTCGCCAAAGGGCTTGGTCACCTGTACCCGCAGCAGGCCCGACAGGTTGACGCAGCCCGAGATAACTTCGTCGCCGGGGGCCACCTCCCGGGGGAGGCTTTCGCCGGTGAGGGAGGCGGTGTCCAGGGCGGAGAAGCCCTCCAGCACGATGCCGTCCAGGGGCACCCGCTCGCCGGGACGCACCAGGATGACCTGGCCCACGGCCAGCTCGTCGGGAGAAACCGCGGTGACCTCGCCGGAGGGGGTCTCCAGATTGGCCACATCGGGGCGGATATCCATCAGGGCGGCGATGGAGCGGCGGCTCTTGCCCACAGCATAGCCCTGGAACAGCTCGCCGGTCTGGAAAAACACCATGACGGCCACCGCTTCCTGGTATTCTCCCAGGAGAACGGCGCCCACGGTGGCCACCGCCATCAGAAAGTTTTCGTCAAAGGGGTCCCGGCTGCGAATGCCGTGGAAAGCGCCCAGCAGGATGTCGTAGCCGGCAACCAGATAAGGCACCAGCCACAGCCAGCGGGGCAGGGGCAGCAGGGCCAGCAGCACCGTAAGTCCGGCGGCGGCCAGGATGCGGTACAGCATCTTTTTCTGCTTTCTGGTCATGATCTCAGAACTTGATCTCCACGTCGCGCTCCACCTTGCGGCAAACCTTGAGCACTTCGGGCATGACGGCGGCGGGATCGGCCCCTTCGGCAAAGGAAACCTTCATCTTCTGGGTGACAAAACTGATGGCGGCGGAAGAGACGCCCTCCACCTTCTGGGCGGCGGCTTCCATCTTGGCGGCGCAGTTGGGGCAGCAAACTTCGATGTTGTAGATCTTTTCCATAGTAAGTACTCCTTTTCGTTTATCGGGTGTGGGAAAGATGCTCCATGCCCATGCTGAGGATCAGACGGACGTGGTGGTCATCCAGCGCGTAAAAAACCGATTTGCCCTCCCGGCGGAACCGGACCAGCTTGGCGTCCTTGAGGATGCGCAGCTGATGGCTGACGGCGCTCTGGGTCATGCCCAGCAGGGCGGCGATGTCGCAGACGCACATCTCGCTTTCAAACAGGGCATAGAGGATGCGGATGCGGGTGGAGTCGCCAAAAACGCGAAAGACCTCGGACAGGTCATACAGGCTGTCCACATCGGGCATCAGCCGGTCGATCTCCCGGAGATCGGGGTGCTTGTGGTCGTGGGTGCATTCGGTCACAGAACAGCCTCCTTTCGGAAACATATGAGCATTTGTTCATATGTTCATGATATACCCGGCGAAGCCCTTTGTCAACAGGAAAATAAAAAAGCATCCGAGCGGATGCTTTTTTAGCATATGCGGCAGGTCACAGCAGCAGACCCTTGGTGTTTTGTTCTAAGAGGACTTCTTTCAGCGTATCCAAAAAATAATGGATGGTGTTGGACTCGGCGTTATCCCGGCGCCGCAGGATATAGACCGTGCGGTTGGGGGCGGGGAAGAGGGGGGCGCACTGCCGGATGTTGGGATCGGCCAGCAGGCAGTCGGCCACGCTCTGAGGCGCCATGGTCCACTTGTCCGGCTTGGAGAGGAACAGGGCGATCTGTCCCATCAGCTCCAGGTCGATCTGCGGCATGATATCGCTGCCAAAGGTGACACTGTGCCAGTAGGCGTGCTCCACGCACCACTTCACATAGACTTCGTTTTTTACCGACAGCATATCCAACTCCACCTGGTCGGGATAGTGGGAATCTGCCGAGCACAAAACGGTGAGGGGGTCATCCAGAAAGGGCGTGGCGATGATCTGATCGGTCTGGACCTTGGCGGTAGAAAAGGCAATGTCGGTCTTGCCGCGGATGATGCTGGAGCAGGCCATTTCGGCCTCCATATCCTGAACGGCCAGCTGAATATGGGGGTATTTTTCGGTGAACCGGCGGAAAACCGGCGGCATGAGGTAGTTGCCCACGCTGTTGATCACCGAGATACGCAGCTGGTCCACCACTTCGCCCTTGCCCACCGATTCCATTTTCTCAATAATGCTCTGATATTGCAGGGCCAGATCATAGAAGGCCTGACCTTGGGTGGTGAGGGTGATCTCCCGCTTGCCTTTGCCCCGCAGCAAAAGGGGGCATCCGAGGTGGTCTTCCAGCATTTTCAGACGGGTGCTCAGGGAGGACTGGCTGATGTAAAGTTCTTCGGCGGCCTTGGAGATGTTCTTGTGTCGGCAGATGGAGAGGAATGCCTCGATCTCCGGTCTGGTCATAGAAGATGCGCCTCCTTTTGAAAATATCGGTGTGGTCGATATTATATCACGGGAAACGATATTTTACAAGGGCTGCTTTCTTCCATATAATAAGACTTACAGATCGGAATTATGTCTAAAGTGTCAAAAGCACGAATTCGAACCGCGAAAAAATAAGTGAAAATGACATAATATCGAAAAACGGTGAGGTGAATGAAGAAACGTCTTTTTTTAGCTAAGATCCGGTAAAATTGACAATCCCAGCGGGAAAATATTTGATTAAAAAGATATTAAATATCATAAAAACACATGTTTTGAAAATGAATGACTGGAGGGTAAAACATTATGTACAGATTAGGCATTGACACCGGCGGAACCAATACCGACGTCGTTCTGACCAACGTGGACACCGGCCGTATGTATTACGCCAAAACGCCCACCACGCCCAAGGCACTGATGGACGGCATCATGAACGGCATCAAAAAGATCGTGAACATCAGCGGTCTCCAGAATGATGAGATCGATGAGCTGGTTTACGGCACCACCATCGTGGTCAACATGATCGCCCAGAAGGAGAGCGAAGCCTCCGCCCTGATCACCACCCGTGGTTTCAAGGACGTTCTGGAGATCGGCCGCGCCTACCGCAGAGAAAACATTTACGATATCCAGATGGAAGTACCCGAGCCCCTGGTCAAGCGCAACCTGCGCTTTGAGATCTCCGGCCGTATGAATTTCCAGGGCAAGGAGACCGAGCCCCTGAATCTGGACGAGATCCCCGCCATCGTGGAGGAGCTCCGTGCCAAGAAGATCAAGTCGGTCGGTATCTGCCTGATGCACTCCTACGCCAACCCCGAGCATGAGCAGATCGTTAAGGAGGCCCTGAAGAAGGCCTGGCCCGAAGGCTTCGTGTCCGCTTCTTCCGACATCAACCCGCAGTTCCGTGAGTACGAGCGTACTTCCACCACCGTCATCAACGCTTACATGATGCCCAACATGGCATCCCACATCGTGGACTTCGAACAGCACATGGCTGACGCCAAGATCGACGCCGACCTGTACATGATGCAGTCCAACGCCGGCGTTATGACCTTTGACGTGGCAAAGTACAAGCCCGTTGCCGTTGCCGACTCCGGCCCCATCGCCGGCATCATCGCCGCCAACTACCTGGCCAAGATGATGGGCGAAAAGAACATCATCACCTTCGACATCGGCGGTACCTCCACCGACGTTGCTCTGATCCAGGACAACGTGATCAAGTTCACCACCGAGAGCCATATCGAAGGCTATCCCATCTCCGTTCCTTCCGTTGACCTGTCCTTCATCGGCGCAGGCGGCGGCTCCATCGCTTACGTTGACCGCGGCGGCGCTCTGAAGGTCGGCCCCGTGTCCGCAGGCGCCGATCCCGGCCCCGTCTGCTACGGCCGCGGCGGCACCAAGCCCACCGTTACCGACGCCAACCTGGTCACCGGCCATATCCGTCCCGAGATTTTCGAAGAGAATCTGGACAACGCTCTGGAGACCACCATGGCCGCTATCGACGAGCACATCGCAAAGCCCATGGGCATCACCGTGATGCAGGCTGCCGAGGGTATTCTGGAAGTTATCAACTCCAACATGCTGCGCGCCATCAAGCTGATCTCGGTCCAGAAGGGCTACGATCCCCGTGAGTTTGCTCTGGTCTGCTACGGCGGCGGCGGCGGTATGCACGCCGGTGCCATCGCCGAAGAGCTGGAGATGGAAAGGGTCATCGTGCCTTATTCTCCCGGTACCTTCAGCGCCATGGGTCTGGTCCTGTCCGACATCAAGTCTGACTGCGTCCACACCAAGCTGCTGACCCGTGAGCAGGTCAACGCTCAGATCCTGGACGAGATCTACGCCAAGCTGGATGCCCAGGGCATCGCCAGCCTGGAGGAGCAGGAAGTTCCCGAGAAGGATCGTCTGCTGGTCCGTACCTGCGATATGCGTTACTTCGGCCAGGCTTTCGAGATCTCCGTTCCCATGCCCGCCGGTGAAGTCACCGATAAGGTCATCGAGGATCTGGTGGACAACTTTCACGAGATGCACCGCCAGATGTACGGCCACTGCATGAAGGAAGACCCCATCGAGTTCGTCAACTACCGCGTCAGCGCCATCGGCTCCTTCGTCAAGCCCGACGTGGTCAGCTCCGCTTCCGCTGCCAAGCGTGAAAAGGGCGAGAAGCAGATGTACGGCACCGCCGTCTTCAAGGGCGTTGAGCACACCGTGCCCATCTATGAGCGTGACACGCTGGAACCCGGCGAGGTCATCCAGGGTCCCGCCGTCATCGGTGAGATGGGTGCTACCGTGGTCGTCTATCCCGGTCACCATGCCGAAGTGGACGCCATGCAGAACATCATCATGTATACCAATGTGAATAAGAAGTAAGGAGGAGAAAATTATGGCCAATTCGATTTTATTGGAAGTCGTCAACAACGCCCTGCGAAGCGTTGCCGAGCAGATGACCGTTACCATGGTGCGATCTGCCTATTCCACCATCGTTAAGGAAATGATGGACTGCTCCTCCGCCATCTTTGATGACAAGGGCAGAATGCTGTCTGAGGGCGCCAACGTGCCCATCCACCTGAACTGCCTGGGTCCCTGTCTGAACACCGTTCTGACCAAGTTCTTCTCCAGAGAGCAGATGCATCCCGGCGATATCATCCTGACCAACCATCCTTATGCCGGCGGCGAGTCCCTGGGCTCCCACCACACCAAGGACCTGATCATGATCGCCCCCATCTTCTATCAGGACAAGGAACTGGTAGGCTTCTCCGTGACCATGCTGCACCACAAGGATGTGGGCGGTATCTGGACCGGCGACTCCTGGACCGTTGAGATCTGGCAGGAAGGCTTCCTGATGGAGCCCGTCAAGCTGTATGACAAGGGCGTCCGCAACGAGGCCCTGTGGAGCGTTATCCTGAACAACACCCGTACTCCCCGCGATATGAAGGGCGACCTGATGGCTCAGATCTCCGCCTGTAACATCGGCGTCAAGAACTTCTGCCAGATCGTTGACAAGTACGGCATCGCCACCATCCGCGAAGTCACCGAGGCTCTGATGGACTACTCCGAGCGTCTGACCCGTGCCGAGATCGCTGAGATCGCCGACGGCGAATACGTCCACGAAGAGAAGATCCTGGACGACGGCTTTGCCGGCGGCCCCTACACCATCAAGCTCACCGTCCGCGTCAAGGGCGACAACATCGAGTTTGACTACACCGGCACCGATCCTCAGCTGCGCGGTCCCATCAACTCGCCTCTGTCTGCCACCACTTCCGCTACCTATTACGCCATGCG
The DNA here is from genome assembly GCA_017521295.1 of Clostridia bacterium. Lineage (GTDB taxonomy): Bacteria > Bacillota > Clostridia > Oscillospirales > Butyricicoccaceae > UBA4644. Next base: position 46,058 of record JAFXDF010000025.1, read on the forward strand.
CTGCGTCACCGACCCCAACATCCCCTCCAACGGCGGCTGCCAGCGTCCCATTAAGGTCATCGCTCCCGAAGGCACTCTGGTCAACTGCCAGGCTCCCAACGGCTGCTTCCAGCGTATGGTTACCGACCACATCCTGGTGGACCTGATCATGGGCGCCATGTCCCAGGCTGTTCCCACCAAGGTCATGGCCGACTCCTGCGGCAACAACTATGACTTCTGTAACGGTACCAACCTGGAGACTCACCCCCGCGGCGGCGAATCCACCCACCGTCAGTACTGGGGCGAAATCGTTCCCGGCGGTCTGGGTGCCCGCGCCACCAAGGACGGTCTGTCCGCTATGGCCTGCCACGTGACCAACTGCCCCATTCCTCCTCTGGAGGCTCAGGAGATCGAAGCTCCCATGATGTTCATCGAGCGCGCTCTGCTGCCTGACTCCGAAGGCGCCGGTAAGTACCGCAGCGGCTTCGCACAGCGCAGAAAGTGGCAGCTGGTGGGCTATGACGGCCTGCTGTCCCACGTTTCCCAGAAGTCCTTCATTCCTCCCCAGGGTCTGTTCGGCGGTGAACCCGGCCGCTGCAGCAAGTGGATCATCAACGAAGGCAAGCCCAACGAGAAGGTTCTGGAGTACTCCATGGGTGACGTCATTCCTCTGGAATACGGCGACACCGTTACCTGCCTCACCGCTTCCGGCGGCGGCTACGGCGATCCCTTCGAGCGTGACGTGGAAAAGGTTCTGGAGGACGTGACCCTGGGTCTGGTCTCCGTCGAGCGCGCCAAGAATGTTTACGGCGTTGCCATCGATCCCGCCACCCTCACCGTGGACGCCAAGGCCACCGAGGCCCTGCGCGCCGCGCACAAGTAAAGTTCCCCTTACGGCGCCTGCCGTTTGCATTACTTACAACCAGGCATATTTACATGCCGCCTTTAGCAGAGCCCCGGCTCGCGGCAGCACCCACGGGGGGTGCTGCCGTGGAGAGGGGTAAGGGGATTGCATCACACGGAAAGCCTTTCGCCACGCGAAAGGCAACATGCATATCCGGACTTTTACAAGGCATCTAAAATGAAATTTTAGATAAGCAAACGCATCGACAAAAAGAAACCCTCAAATGTGATCCGAAACAAACAAACGAATTAACAGGAGGTTATCCGTATGTCCGAAAAAGCGAAAAAGACCCCGAAAAAAGTCGGCCTGGCAGCTGCTATTGTCAGTCTGGCCATTCTGTCCCTGATCTTCTGCGGAGGTTTTACCTTCCTGAAGTTCAATACCCAGGCCATCTTCCTGGTTGGCGCCATCGCAATGGGCGTTGTGGCCCTGCTGCATGGCTACAGCCTGAAGGATGTTGAAGACTATTTCCTGGAAGGTTGCCGTGGCGCAGTCATGCCCGCCATGATCCTCATGGTGGTCGGCGCCGTTATCGGCTCCTGGATCGTGTCCGGTATCGTCCCCACCATTATCTATTATGGTCTGGGCTTCCTGACTCCCTCCACCTTCCTGGTGGCAGGCTTTGCAATGTGCTGCCTGATCTCTTTCTTCACCGGCAGCTCTTACACCGCCATCTCCACCATCGGTATCGCCCTGCTGGGTATCGGCCTGGGCCTGGAGATCAACCCCGCCATCACCGCCGGTATGATCGTTTCCGGCTCTCTGTTCGGCGACAAGATGTCCCCCTTCTCCGACTCCACCAACATGGCCGCCGCCGCTGCCGGTACTGACGTGTTCGATCACGTGTACTCCATGCTGTATACCACCGTTCCCGCCGTTGTGATCTCTGCTATCCTGTACTTCGTCCTGGGTCTGAGCCACTCCGGCAATGCTATGGATATGACCGCCATCGACAACATCCGTACCACCATCGCAGCCAACTTCAACATCACTCCCATCGTTCTGATCATCCCCATCCTGACCATCGTGATGACCATCAAGAAGGTTCCCCCCATCATGGCTCTGACCATCTCTGCCATCGCAGGTATCGTCTTTGCCTTCATCTTCCAGCCTCAGTTCGGCTTCAAGACCATTATGGACTCTCTGGGCAGCGGCTTCACCATCAACACTGAGATCGCTGACGTTAACAAGCTGCTGAGCCGTGGCGGTATGATGAATATGATGGGCGCTGTGTGCCTGACCTTCCTGGTCCTCGGTATGGGCCAGATCCTGCAGAAGATCGGCGTTATGGACGCCGTTCTGGGCAAGCTGGCCGCAGCCGTCAACAGCGGCCGCTCCCTGGTTCTCACCACTCTGGCTGCCTGTCTGCTGACCACCATGGTCTGCGCCTCTCAGTACGTCGCTATCGTGCTGCCCGGCCAGGTCATGCAGCCCGCTTACACCAGACTGAAGATCAAGAAGCGCGTTCTGTCCAGAACGCTGGAAGACGGCGGTACCATCTTCTGCTTCCTGCTGCCCTGGACCACCTCGGGCGTTTACGTTCCCGGCGTTCTGGGCGTGCCCGTTCTGTCCTACGCTCCCTATGCTTTCTTCTGCCTGCTGTGCCCCATCATCTGTATCGTCTACGCGATCACCGGCTTTGCCATCTTCAAGGAAGAGGATACTCCCGCTCCCGCTGTCGCCGAGTAATTCTACATTTGCATTTCTCATCTTTGCTGAGGTCCTATGCGGTGGTTTCCCGCCGGGAGATTTTGCAAAGGCATAACCTTTATGTAATTATGAGCTTAACATTCCGTGTATGGAGGCGTCCGGATCCGTGCCGGGCGCCTGCCATACCGACACAAGCCCCTACCTTTCTGCTAAAGGCGTTGTAAGACAGGCTTGGATTTTATTTTGGTATCATCCATTCCCGCCGGCGGTCTCATTTTGTGAGTGGGACCGCCGGAAGGGACCTGGTCCTCAGTTTGAAAATAATCAGTCGTTTTTATAGATACTATTTGAAATTAAGGAGGAGTTCAAAATGGTTTTTGGAGTTCTGAAAGACATTAAGGAAGGCGAGAACAGAGTTATCTGCACTCCCGTCGAAGTTGCTTCCATCGTGGCCGCCGGTCATACCGTGCTGGTGGAAAAGGACGCAGGTAAGGGCGCCGGTTTCCCCGATGAGAAGTACGCCGCCATGGGCGCTGAGATCGTTGCCACCGCCAAGGAAATGTGGGATCGCTGCGATTTCCTGGCCAAGGTCAAGGAAGTTGATCCTTCCGAGTTCGGCTACCTGCGCGAGAACCAGATGATCTACTGCTGCATCCATCCCGC
>JAFXDF010000026.1 GCA_017521295.1 Clostridia bacterium
GGGCAGTGAGCATCAGAATGGGCGTGGCGCAACGACTGGCGCGAACCTTTCGTGCCACCTGATAACCGTCCATACCGGGCATCATCACGTCCAGGATCAGCAGATCATAGACCCCCAGTTCGGCATATTCCGCACCGGTCTCTCCGTCATAAACTGCCTCCACCTGAAAACCCTTGGTCTCCAGCAGGGTCTTCAGCGATTCAGCCAGCAGCTTTTCATCTTCGATGATCAGGATCTTCATACAAGTCCTCCAAATACCTTTTTTATTATAATAAAATATCAGGCTGAAAGAAAGCTGAATTTTTGCAGGTTTACAGTTCTTTTACAGAAATTTTCGGCAATTTCATGGTCGATTCAGCCTTGCGCGCTAAAATGAAAGCGCAAGAAAGGAGGGCTTTTTCACTTCTATGGAGTTTCGACACGAATGGAAGCACGTGATCACCGAAGCCGACCGGATCGCCATCCGACAGCGTATGGGCGCCGTGGGGCGGCTCGATATCCATGGCCAAGGCGGCAAATATCAGGTACGCAGCCTGTATTTTGACAATCTGCGTGACAAAGCACTGCAGGAAAAACTGAACGGTGTTTCCCGCCGGGAAAAGTTCCGCATCCGCCTTTACGATCTGGATGACAGGGTCATCCATCTGGAATGCAAGCGCAAGATGGCCGGTCTGGGCCACAAGGACAGCTGTGCGCTGACCGCCGACGAAGCCCACGCCATTCAGCACGGACAGACCGACTGGATGGCCCGGGATGAACGAATGCTGGTGCGGGAGCTGCATCACAAAATGCGCACCCAGGGGCTGGCGCCCAAAACACTGGTGGACTACACCCGGGAAGCCTTTGTGTACCCGGCAGGCAACGTGCGGGTCACCCTGGATCATCATATCCGCACAGGGCTGCACCGCACCGATCTGCTGGACCCCCGCTGCCCCACCATTCCGGTCCCCGGCGACCCCATCCTGCTGGAGGTCAAGTGGGACGGCTTTCTCCCCGATGTGATCCGGGATGTGATCCAGCTGGATGGGGTGCGCAGCACGGCCTTTTCCAAATATGCCGCCTGCAGAATGTATGACTAATTTGCGAGAATAAGGAGATTCTTATGACCTTTCAGGATATTTTTAAGTCCAGCTTTCTGGAAAACATCAACAGCGTCACCATTCTGGATATGGTGATTGCCCTGGCACTGGCATTTGGCCTGGGCCTGTTCATCTTCCTCATCTATAAAAAGACCTATACCGGCGTGATGTATTCGTCCTCTTTCGGCGTGACCCTGGTGGCGTTGACCATGATCACCACCCTGGTGATTCTGGCTGTCACCTCCAACGTGGTGCTGTCGCTGGGTATGGTGGGCGCCTTGTCCATCGTCCGTTTCCGCACCGCCATCAAGGAGCCCCTAGACATCGCGTTTCTCTTCTGGTCCATTGCCGTGGGCATCGTTCTGGCGGCAGGCATGATCCCCCTGGCCGTCATCGGCAGCGTGGTCATCGGTCTGGTACTGTTGGTGTTTGTCAATAAAAAAAGCCACCTGCATCCCTATATTCTGGTGCTGCAGTGCGATGGCCACCAGACCGAAGTGCAGGCCCGGGCTTTTTTGGAGCAGTACACCCAGCGGTGCGTTCTCAAGAGCAAAACCGCCCAGCGGGAACAGGTGGAGCTCAACCTGGAGATCCGGCTGAAAGAGGACAACACCGACTTTATCAACGCCCTTTCCACCATGCCCGGTGTTTATTCGGCCGTTCTGGTAAGCTACAACGGCGATTATATGGGCTAACCTATGTCGACACACAAGCATTTTGACCGGATCTGTGCCCTGGCGGTGGCCGTTTGTCTTTTGGTGACCCTTTTGATGTACAGCGCGCCAAGTCTGGGCATCCGGGCGGCCGGCACACAGTTGGGCTATGAAAGCCGCCTGTTTTCCACCGACAGGGTGCACACCATTGATATCGCCATCGACGACTGGGAGGCCTTTTTATCCACCGCCCAGAGCGAAGAATACACAGTGTGCGACGTGACGGTAGACGGAGAGCTGATCCAGGATGTGGGCATCCGCGGCAAGGGCAACACCTCCCTCAGCCAGGTATCCTCCATGGATTCCCGGCGGTACAGCTTCAAGGTGGAGTTCGATCAGTACGACAGCACCCGTTCCTATCACGGGCTGGATAAGCTGTGCCTCAACAATCTCATCCAGGACAACACGATGATGAAGGACTATCTGACCTATCAGATGATGCTGTCCTTTGGGGCGGCGGCACCGCTGTGCAGCTTTGCGTACATCACCGTCAACGGTGAGGACTGGGGCCTCTATCTGGCGGTGGAGGCCATCGAGGACAGCTTTTTGCGACGCAACTACGGCAGCGACTACGGCCAGCTATACAAGCCCGACTCCATGAGCATGGGCGGCGGCCGCGGCAACGGCCGGGAGTTTGACATGAATGACTGGCAGGAGCAGCAGGAAAACGGCAACGGAGAATCTTCTATACCCGCACAGTCTTTCCCCGGCGGCCGGGGCGGAAACCGGGGACAGCCGGGCGGCATGGCAGAGGGTTTTGTTCCTCCAACGGGTCAGATACCGGGCAATTTTGACCCGTCGGCTATGTTCGGCCAGGGCGGGATGCCCTCCATGCCGGAAAACTTTGATCCTTCGACCATGTTTGGCGGCGGAAAAGGCGGCGGCTTTGGGGGCGGCATGGGCTCTTCCGATGTGAAACTGCAGTATATCGACGACGACCCAGACAGTTATGCCAACATTTTTGACAGCGCTAAAACCGATATCACCGCCGCCGACAAGACCCGGCTGATCCAATCGCTGCAGGCCCTCAGCCAGATGGACAGCAGCGCTGTGAACATCGAGGCGGTCATCCGCTATTTCGTGGTGCACAATTACGTGGTCAACGGCGACAGTTACACCGGCAACATGATTCACAACTACTACCTGTACGAAGAGGACGGGCTGCTGTCCATGCTGCCCTGGGACTACAACCTGGCCTACGGCGGATTCCAGAGCGGCAGCGCCGCCGCTTCGGTGAACGATGATATCGACGCACCTCTGTCCTGTTCGGGCAGCGGTGACCGGCCCATGATGGACTGGCTGCTGCAGGGCGACCAGTATACCCTGCTGTATCACAGCTTTTTCAGCGATTTTCTGGACAGCGTGGATCCCCAGGCCATCATCGACCAGGCTTACGGTCTCATCGCCCCTTACGTGGAGAAAGACCCCACCAGGTTCTGCACCGTTGACGCGTTTGAGGCCGGTGTCGGCGCTCTGAAAACCTTCTGCAGCCTGCGAACCCAGAGCGTCCGGGCACAGTTGGCCGGAGATGACACCCCCATCGACACCGGTGATTTGGATCTGTCGGCTATGGGCTCCATGAATATGGGCGGCGGAAAGGGCGGCGGCTTTGACCGGGAGCAATGGGAAGAAATCCCCGATCGCCAGCCCGGTCAGCAGATGCCAGACAGGGGCGAAATGCCGGTTCCCGGACAGCCCAGCACAGCAGCCCCGCAGAGCGGCAGTCTGATCCCGCTGGCGATCTCAGCCGTCGTCCTGCTTTTGGGTCTGTTGGCGGCCTTTCTATACAAACGTTAACGCAAAAAGGGAGTCCCCGTGGGGGACTCCCTTTTGTCAGGTGTTGTTATGCCTTGAGGTCGATCCGGCGGATCATGATGGCGGCCAACACGCCGATGGCGATACCGGCCAGCGTTCCGCTGAGGATCAGGAAGGGCGCGTAATACCGGAGCACATCGGTACCCATGATCACGCAGGCCATGGCGATCTGTCCCAGATTGTGGAGCACACCGCCGGCCACGCTGACGGCCATGGTGGAGAACACCTTTGCCTGCTTCAGCAGTACCATGGCGGCAAAGCTGACGCTGGCACCGGTGATGCTGTACAGGATGCTGATGCCGTTGCCGAAAAGCAGGCCCACCAGAAACACACGGGTCAGAGAAATGACCACGGCTTCTTTCCAGCCCAGCTTATACAGGGCGAACACCACCACGATATTGGCCAGACCCACCTTCACGCCGGGGATGGCAACCATGGCAGGGATCTGGCTTTCCACAAAGGAAAGGATCATGGCAAGGCTCACAGACAATGCCAGAAGCGACAGCTTGGATGCTTTCATGCCAAAATCCTCCTTTCGTTCAGCTGATGAGATCCACGTCGTTTTTCTCACCGCCGTAGACGGTGACCGTCAGTTTGTTGGGCAGACAGGTGATGACCTGGCCGTCGGCACGGACCTTGCCCTGCTTGACGCACAGTTCATCGGGGCAATCTGCATGGCTGAGCCATGCCTGGCCGTTTTCGATCACCAGGGTGTTGGTACCGCCGTTGAGGGGGTAGGTGCCGTTGTCATAGAGACTGTACCGGGCCACCTCTTCCCCGTCCACCCGGACGATGACGCCGGCCCCCGCTTCCCGGCCCAGATGGGAAACCAGGAAGAGGACGGCGGCCAGCAGCAGACATCCGCCGATCAGCAGGGCGTCCCAAAACCGCTTTTTCATTTAAAAGGCAAACAGGGCCAGAGCCAGGATGGACGCAGCCATCAGCTGGATGGGCAGGCCGCGGAAAGCCTTAGGCACGTACTGCTCCTCGATCTTGGAGCGGATGCCGCAGAAGACCACCATGGCCAGCAGGAAGCCCAGGCCAACGGCCACAGAGGACACCAGAGCCTGCAGCAGGTCATAGCCCTCGGTGACGTTGTTCAGGGTGACGCCCAGAACGGCGCTGTTCAGGGCCACCAGGGGGAACCAGACGCCCAGGCACTTCTTGGTGACGGCCTTGGCGGCAGCGCCCACCAGGTAGGAAACAGCCAGAATGATGGCGACAAACACCAGGGTCTGCAGATACTCCAGACCGAAGGCGGCCAGCACAAAGTTGTTGACCAGCCAGGTGAAGAAGCCGGACAGGGTCATCACGACGGTGACGGCAATACCCATGACGGTGGCCTTTTTGGTGTCGCGGGAGGCACCCAGGAAGGTGCTCACACCCAGGAAGCTCTGCAGGGCGTAGTTATTCAGCAGGACGCCGCCCAGCAGGATGGCAAACAAAGATTTCTCCATTACTGTTCAACCTCCTCATTCTTGCAGCAGCAGACTTCCAGACCGGCGGCGGCACAGGCGGCGCTGTTGCCCTCCAGCTTAGGATTCTTGTGCAGCTTGGAAATGACGGCAGCCAGGATGGAATAGACCACAAAGCCGCCGGGAGCCTTGGTCATCACGGGGATGGTGTAACCCTGCAGGAAGGGGATGTCGAAACCGGCCACAGAGCCGCTGCCCAGCACTTCGCGGATCAGTCCCATAATGACCAGGATCACCAGGAAGCGCAGGCCGTTCTTGACGGCGCGGACAACACAGCCCTCGTCGGCGGTGCCGAAGATCAAAAGGTCAACGGCGGCCACGGCCACATAGATGCCCAGCATCTGATAGACCTCGGGCAGCAGGGCGTTCATCAGCATCTGGACGATGGAGACAAAGCCGGTGACGATGATGACGCAGGCGGGGATGCGGGCACACTCAGGAATTACCTTCTTCAGGGCGGTGATGACCAGAGCGGACAGCACCATCACGATGAGGGCGGCCACGCCCATGGCCACGGCACCCAGCAGGGTGGTGGTGGCGCCCATGGCGGTACAGGCGCCCAGGAACAGGATCAGCAGAGGATTCTCAGCGATCACACAGCACAGCTTTTTCTCGCTCATTCTGCAGCGCCTCCCTTCAGGATGTTATAAGCCTCGAAGATATCGTTGGTGGAAGTCTTCACGGCGTCGGAAGTCATGGTAGCGCCGGAGATCACAGCCTGCTCGCCGTTCCAGGTGTCGGTGGTCAGGCCCTGGAAGCCGGCCTTGTAAGCGGTGGGATCCAGCGTGTAGGTGCTGAAGTACTCAGCGTGGAAGATCAGCTCGTCGGCAGTCATGGCAACGATAGCGCCGTTTTCGTCGATGACATAGTAAACGCCCATGATCTCGTTGTCATAGCCGTAGCTGTGGGACACCAGACCGTAATAGGTGGCGCCGTCCTTTGCCATGGTATAGGCATTGGTAACGGAATTGAACACGCCCTCCACGGGGATGGCGGTGATCTCGGCCCCCTCCAGCAGCAGGTTCAGACGCTGCTTGTCCTTGTCGGGATTGCCGGTGATGTTGGCCTCGGTATGAGCCTTGGCGGCATCGGCAACAGCGGCATAGTCGGCGGTAACGTCGGTGCCTTCGGTGTTGAAGATCTTCACGGAACCGGAAGCGTTGGTGACGGCCAGCAGGGTCACATCGCCTTCCTTGACGATGTAGCCGAAGCCGGAGCCGTTGCGGGCCTTCAGGATCTTCTGGATGGAAGCACCGTCACCCTCCAGCTCTTCGTACTGGGCAGCGCCGATGTTGTTCACCAGACCGGAGTGAGCCTGGGGCACCAGCTCCATCAGCAGCTGGTCGTCACTCTTGACGCCGGCAGCCATCATATCGTTGGCGATCAGCAGGTTCATGCCGTCCAGAACGGCGTCACGGAAGGCCACAGAGGAATAGGTACAACCGGCCACGATCTGCACGTCGGCCAGCGCGGAATCCTGGCCCACAAAGGAAGCGGGATACTCGGCGCCGAAGTCCTTGGACTCGGGATAGGCATCCAGCTGGACACCGGAGATCTTGCCCTCGGTGTTGACGCCGAAGGTCAGTTCGATGGGGTTGCCGGTGTAGCCCTTGGTGGTGGACATCTTCAGAGCGTAGCCCAGACCGGAGGTCTCTTTATAGACGGCCTTGACGGTTTCGGGGATGTCCACCAGAGTGGAAGCCACGCTGCCGTCGGCCATGTAAATGGGCTCGAAATCGTCGGCCTCGGGCATAACGGCGAACAGGGGGCCGTAAGCCTGGGAGGCGTTGTTGGCCTCGATCATGGGGCCGGTGACGAAGTTCAGACCGAACATCGCCACAGCGAAAACAGCGAACAGTGCCACCAGAACGACGGCGGCCTTGCCGGTTTGTTTGTTAGCCATTACTTCACACCTCCCAGAGGTTCTTTGGCGGTCCACTTTTCAATGAAGGGAGTCAGAATGTTCATGATCAGGATGGAGAAGGACACGCCTTCGGGATAAGCGCAGAAATAGCGGATGATAAAGGTGATGACACCGCAGCCCAGGGCAAAAACGATGCGGCCGCGGGTGGTGATGGGAGTGGTCACGTAGTCGGTGGCCATGAAGATGGCACCGATGAACAGACCGCCGGCCAGGATCTGGCTGAGAGCCATCATCACATCGCCGGTGAAGGCCAGATACAGCACGAACACGGTGGCGATGAACACCACGGGAGTGTGCCAGGTGATGACCTTGCGCACCAGCAGGTAGACGAAGCCGATGATGAGGGCCAGGATACAGGTCTCACCGATGGCGCCGCCGTGGAGGCCCAGGAACAGGTCCATCAGCTCCAGGGTCTCACCCTTGCCCAGCTGCTCCAGAGGCGTGGCGGAGGTGGTGAGGTCCACGATGGTGGGGTTGGCGCCGCCGGCGACGGCGGAGAAGGCCACCAGCATGAACACACGGCCGGTGATGGCGGGGTTGGCGAAGTTGCAGCCCAGGCCGCCGAACAGGCACTTGACGCAGATGATGGCGAACAGGGTGCCGATGACGCACTGCCAGGCGGGCACGTTGGTGCTCAGGTTCAGGGCCAGCAGCAGGCCGGTGACCACGGCAGAGAAATCGCCGATGGTCTGCTTTCTCTTGGTGACGATGTTGAACAGTGCCTCACCCACCAGAGCGGTGATGACACAGGCGGTGATGACGATCAGGGACTTCAGGCCGAAGATCACCACGGAAGCCACGGTGGCCGGCAGCAGGGCGATGAGCACGTCCAGCATGATCCGGTTGGTGGAAGCGCCGCTGTGGATGTGCGGAGCGGCGGAAACAGTCAGTTTAGCCACGGTTTATTTCCCCCCTTCAGCGTGTTCGGCTTTGTACTTCTTGACAAAGCGCTTGCCCTGCTTGTTGCTCTCCATCAGAGGCTTGTGAGCGGGGCAGACATAAGAGCAGCAGGCACACTCGATGCACTGGCCAACAGAGAACTCCTGCAGCTTGGCGAAGCGCACGTCCTCGTTCTCGCTCTCCATAGCACGGGCCAGAGCGGCGGGATTGAGGCTCACGGGGCAGTTGGCCACGCAGCGGCCGCAGCGGATGCAGGCGGTGGGCTCGTAGATCTTAGCTTCCTTCTCGGTGAGGAACAGCAGGGAGTTGGTGGCCTTCTTGGAGGGCTCGTCCATAGAGGCCACGGCAGCGCCCAGCATGGGGCCGCCGATGAGCACCTTGCCGGGCTCACAGGACAGGCCGCCGGCCTGCTCCACCAGATAGCTGATGGGAGTACCGATGGGGGCGATCAGGTTCTTGGGCTCCTTGACGGCAGAACCGTCGATGGTGACGATACGGTCCACCAGAGGCATACCGGTCTCCATATACTGGGCCATCTTGGCGGTGGAGGACACGTTGATGATGATAACGCCCAGAGAGGCCATACGCTGGCCGCCCTTGACCACCTGGCCGGTGACGTTGTACAGCAGCACCTGCTTGGCACCCTGGGGATAGATGGCGGGCAGGATGAAGATCTCTGCCCAGTCCTCGCCGGCAAGGGCTTCCCGCAGCTTGTCAATGGCTTCCTGCTTGTTGTCCTCGATGCAGATGACGACCTTCTTGGCGTTCATCCACTTGTGCAGCAGGTGCACGCCCTTGACCACCAGATCGGTGTGATCCACCATCATACGGGTGTCGGAGGTGATGTAGGGCTCGCACTCGGCGGCGTTCACCAGGACGGTGTCGATCTGGTTCTTGCGGATGGCGTCCAGCTTGCCCCACAGGGGGAATGCGGCGCCGCCCAGGCCCACCACGCCGCTGTCCTTAACGGCGGCCAAAAAGCCGTCCACGTCGTCAAACACGGGGGGCTTCAGATTGGGATCCTGCTCCATCTTGCCGTCGCTCTCGATTTTAATGGTGAGGGCGGAGCGGCCGTCGGCCTGCTTCATGGGCTCGATGGCGGAGACGGTACCGGAAACGGTGGCGTGGACAGGGCAGGACATGCCCTCGCCGGGTTTTGCGATCAGCTGACCCACACGCACATAATCACCCACGGCCACGATGGGCTCGGCGGGAGATCCGGAGTGCATGTTCATTGGGAGCAGAACTTCCTTGGGGGGAGCAACACGGATAGGCTTGCAGCCGGCCGTGTGCTTGTTATGGTGCACTTTCAGCGTCGAAATATTTTTTCTGAACTGCATCAGGTTCCTTCCTCCTCTTTTTATTTTAAAATAATAAATACTCGGGTATCATCAATTTGTAAACTTGTCCGCCAGTCCGTCGGTGTAACGGAGGGTGCCGTCATGCTCGATCCACAGCACATCCACACCGCCCAGCGCATTGGCCAGGGCCAGGCCGTCCTCATAGGACATGCAGAACAGGGCCGTGCTCAGCACGTCGGCCAGGCCGCTGTCCCGGGTGACCACGGTCACCGAGGCAAAGTATTCGGCGGGCCACAGGGTATCCGGGTCGATGATGTGGTGGTACTGTTTGCCGCTCACCGCGAAAAACCGCTCGTAATTGCCCGAAGTGACACAGGCGGTGTCGGCAATCTTCAGAATGGCAGCGTAGCTGTTTTCGGGATCTTCCGGATCCTTGACAGCGGTATTCCAGCCGCTTCCGTCGGGCTTCTGGCCGATGATACGGATGTTGCCGCCGATGTTCAGCACATAGGATGCAGCACCCTGCTGCTGCAGGTATTCGGCCGCCTTTTCGGTGGCATAGCCCTTACCCACAGCGCCCACGTCAATGGCCGCCGCGGCATCGGCGAGCCGGACGGTGCCCTTCTCCGCGTCGATCTCCAGCAGGGAAATGTCGGTGTGGCGGGCAGCTTCTTCCAGGGCGTCCTGATCGGGCAGGGCCGCTGCCGAAGGATCGTCCAGGGCCTGGGTGCGGTGATCGTGCCAGATCTTCAGCACCGAGCCCAGCAGGATGTTCATTTCGCCGTCGGTTTTTTCATACAGATCCTTTGCATAGAGCAAAAAGTCAATGAGCTTGGGATCCACAGGCAGCGGATCGCCGCCGGCCAGGCGGTTGACGGTGCACAAATTGTTGATGCCCGAATATTCATGATAGATGTCAAACAACTGATGATATTCGGTCAAAATGCCGGAAACCCCGGCAGAGAGTTCTTCGAATCTCTCGGCCGGGTCCCCTGCATAGCTATACACATAGGAGACGGTGTCGAACCAATTGAAATAGACCTTGCCCACAGGCTCGGTGGATTGATTCTCGTTCTGGGAGCAGCCTGCAAAAGAGGCAAGCAGCCCCAGCAAGCAAAACAAGAACAATCCCTTTTTCAGCCGATTCAATTGGTTCAACCCCTAATATGTACAGAAATATTTGATTTAGCGAGCGTAGTTGGCAGCCTGAGAAATAGCAGCCATCATGCCGGTGATCTGCATGGAGCAGCCAGCTTCCAGCAGAGCGGTGTCAACAGCGATCAGGTGACCGCCGGCTTCCTGGGTCTTCAGACCGGCAACCTCAGCAGCGGTCTTGCCAGCGCAGAAAGCGGAGAAGGCAGCGGACTGAGCATCCCACTCCTTCATGACGCCGTTACCGTCGTTGTCAACCTTACCCTCCATGCCGTACTCGGAGCCCAGCATACGCTTGGTATCCTTGTAGGAAGCCTCAACGATAGCGCCGGCGGTGTCGATGGCGATCTTGGGCTGGACAGCATCGTTCAGAGCGGCCAGGATCTTGCCGTCAGCACCAACAACGGCAGCACCGAAGTCGGAGTACATGTTGACGGAACCGTTGCCCTCGGCAGAAGCAGCCTTGGACTCGGCGGCGGTGGACTTGGCAGCGACGCCCAGCTTGAAGCCTTCGCCGGCCTTGAAGGCCACGGCAGCCTTGTCTTCGCAAGCCTTGGCGACAGCGGAGATGAAGTCGGTGATCTGCATGGAGCAGCCGGCCTTCAGCAGAGCCTCGTCAACAGCGATCAGGTGGCCGCCGGCCTCCTGGGTCTTGATGGCCTTGACATCGGCAGCGGTCTTGCCCACGACATACTCTTCGAAAGCCTTGGCCTGAGCATCCCACTCCAGCATGACGCCATCGCCGTTGTTGTCGACCTTACCCTCCATACCATAGCGGGAGCCCAGCTCCATCTTGGTCTCGAAGGTCTTGGCAGTGTCAACAGCGCCGCCGGTGACATCCATCTTGTTCTGAGCCACGTCGATGCGGCACATAACGATCTTGCCGTTGGCGTCCAGAACGACGGCAGCAACGGTAGCGTCGACCTGAGCGTTGTTCTCCTTGGAGGAAGCGGTGCTCAGCTCAACACCCATGCCCAGCTTGTAGTCGGCTTCCTTGGCGCCGCAGGCGGCCAGGGACAGCAGGCAGCAGGCAGCCAGCATGATAGCGATGATTTTCTTCATAAAAAATCCCTCTTCTTAAATATATTTCGGTCAGCTTAGCCGCGCCGACGACAGCGTTTTCCCAGGCAGATTTGCTCCCGTTTGCTCGGTGCCTGTCTGTGTTTTTCCCGCCGTCAGTACAGTTTTGCCGGACCGTTTTTGACGTTTTGGAGGCGTGTTTTCCATTCAGTAAAAAAATACGGAAAACATTCTTTGAGATTATACCATTTTTGCTGAAAACCGTCAATAGACACTCCATTCTTTAGCACTTGTGCAGGATTGCAGAAAAAACGACTGTTCTTTTGCGCTATGTGACATAAAATTAACAAAAGGCGGCCAAAAGACCGCCTTTTATCCTATTTTTGAATATCTTCGTCCAGCAGGATCAGCTTTGCCGGGCGGTCGACCTCATCATACACGATCTGCCACAGGGCCTGGTACTCGGCCCAGGGGACACAGGTCACCAGATGTACGCCGTCGGTGGCCAGGGAATAAAACTCCATTTCGGTATCGTTTTCCAACTGCCAGGTCTCCCCGGTGCGGGTGTCCTGACACCAGACTTCCTGTTCCTCGTTTTTAATGTAATACAGAAAGTCCCCCGCCACTCCATCACAGTTGTAGCAAGGCATTTCCACCAGCCGGTCGTCGCCGTCGGGCCGCACCAGGAATACGGTGCTCCGGTCGGGCCATTCCTCGGATACCGAAAACAGCACCTGGTCGTTGTGGCGGTAATAGTAGGCCGACACATGATCGGCCCCCTCCGGCAGGATGGATTTCCCGTTTTCGGTAAGGTCAAAGCGGTTTTCCGCCAGCGGCACCAGCACCAGCTGCCGCTCCCCTACCGTCAAATGTGTGTCGCTCCAGGCCATGTTGTCGTACAGCGCGCCATAGGGCAGTTTATCGGTGACCGTGCCCAGCACCGCGCCGGTAACGCCGTCCACCAGAACCTCGGAGGCATATTCCTTCCACTTGTTATAGATGCGCACCACCACATCGTCGCCGTAAAGGCTGAAGCCGATATGGCTGCGGTCAAACAGCGGCGCGGTATAGAGCTTTTGGCTCTTGCCGGTGGCGTGGGGCTTGACAAACAGGCGGCGGCCCCGCTTGAAATAAACGCCGTATTCATTCACCAGCCAGCCGTCGGACTGCAGGGCGCCCAGTACCTTTTCGGTCTTTTCGCCGTCCCAGCAATACAGGCTGCCGTGACCGGCGTTGAAATAGTACCGGCCGTCGATGAAGTCTCCCGGCCAGGCGCTGCATCCGGCACGGAACAGGCCCAGCCGGTCGATGACCGTGCCGGACAGGCCCACCACCAGAGCCAGACAGGCCGCAAGGGCGATAAGTCGTTTCCCCCTGTGGCGGGGCGGGCTGCTCATGGCCTCTTCCGGATATTTCGGGGCGATCTGCCCCAGGGCTTTCAGCAAACGCAGCTCTTTCACAGGCAGACCCCCTCCTTTTCCAGCAGCTCCCGCAGCTTGTTCCGGGAGCGCAAAAGGGACATTTTCACCTTGCTCTCGCTGACCGAGAGGCCCTTGGCGATGTCCTTTACCGGCATGAGAAACCAATAGCGGCGGAGAAAGATCACCCGTGCCTGCCGGGGCAGGCTCTCCAGAAACCCCTCCAGCAAGGCGGTCAATTCCCGTTCCTCCACCGCCCGTTCCACCGAGTCCGTGGCCGGAAGGCACTCTGACAGTTCTTCCAGCGCCAGGGGCAGCTGTCCTCCGCCCCGCTTTTGGGCGTGCTGCTTTTCCCAGCGGTTGAGGGCCAGATTGCGGGTGATGGTGCCGAAAAAGGCCCGCAGCAGGTCGGGCCGCTGGGGCGGCATACTTTCCCAGGCCCGGTGCCAGGTGTCGTTGACACACTCCTCGCTGTCCAGCCGATCCTGGAGCACATTGTGGGCGATGGTGCGGCAATAGGGGCCGTATTTCTCGTCGCTTTCGCGGATGGCCAGCTGATCTCTGGCCCAGTACAGTTCGATAATGGCTTGATCGTTCACGGCACATCCTCCTTTCACCTCTATAGACCGCCTTTTTGCCGAAAGGTCACAACTGCGAACGCCTGCCCGGCATTTCACCGGGCAGGCGCACATAGTTACTCCTTCAGTTCTTTCACATACAGCCGATCGACACCGCCTCCGTAGTTGACGATGTCTTTCAGATAGGTATAGCCGTATTTTTCATACAGGCCCACATGCTCCGAGGGGATGTATGTCCGCTCAAACCCCAGGGATTTGGCGTAATCGTTGGCATAGTCCACCAGTTTCTGGGAGATTCGCTGCCCCCGATAGGCCTCGGTGACAAACAGGCTGGACACCCACGGATAAATCTCCGGCAGCGGATAATAGTCGGTTTTGAACAGCGATGCCATTCCCACGATTTTTCCGTCTATCCGTGCCACAAACAAGGTCTCCCAATCGGTAAAAACCCAATTGTTCAGATTCTGCAGAGTGTGCTCCTTCACTTCTTCCCAGGAAAAGTGCTCCACAAACTCGATCAGCTGTCTGGCCAGGGGCGTATCCTTGTCCACCTTGCAGATCTCCGGCCCGGTCAGGCCGAAGTGCTGTTCCACCATCCGAAGGGTATCCTCCGGACGGCTGGCATCGGTGCGCTCGATCCAGCGGTATTCGCTGGTCTTGATATCGGCAATCCGCCGTTCGTTGAGGGTGCGCAGCACCGTATTGCAGTTTTCTTTGGCTTTTTGCGGATCGGATGCGCTGTTGATATAATCGCGGAAGCCCTGATGGTCGGGGCGGTTGCAGTAGTCCTCGATCATATAGGAAACATCCCGGATCAAAAAGATGACACGGGAGGGATCGGTCAGCCGCCGGGCCTCCTCCACCGTCATATGGCAGTCGCACACCACAGGGCGCTCCTGAGAAAGCCGGATCAGATCCAGCAGCACATAATCCCACTGTTCCCGGGTGTTGTCGATGAGCCACTGCCGGTACGCCTCCACCGGCCGGCCAAAAAAGGCGTCGGCATCGGCGAAGCGCCTGTTCATATTGGGCTGGCTTACCGCATCGGACAGCGCCTGATGACCGTCGAAGTGTTTGTCGATGTCATAGAGCGTCAGACCGTATTTATCAGCCAGCGCCCGGGCGGCGGTGCTTTTCCCGCCGCAGGCCGTTCCTGTGATGAAATAAACATTTTTCAGATATGCTTTCAGTACATTATCTTGCAATACCATGGTATAGACTCCTTTATTAAATAGTTTTCTGCAGACGTTTGTGCATAGAACTATCTAATACCGTTCTATGCACTTAGATATTCCGCAATTTTCTGAATGCCATCATAGACTTTTTCTCCTTTTTATAATTTACAGAATTCCAACTGTCCCCGGGCGTTCAGCACTATCGCCCGGTCAAAGCCGCAGGCTTTGGCGTATTCGGCCGCCCGGTCAAAGGCAAACAGCAGGCCTGCCGCGGTGTGGGCGTCGGCGGTGAGGATAACCTCTCCGCCCAGTTCCTTCCACCGCTTCAGCAGGAAGGGCGCAGGATAGAACTCCTCCCGATAGCCCCGGGCCACACCGCCGGTGTTAATCTCCAGTGCCTGCACCTTGCCGGCAGCCGCCTCCAGCGCTGCCAGCGCGGCGGTCCGGTAGCGGGGATGGTTCTCATCAAAGAACCGGCCGTCGCCGTTGAGCTTTTTGATCAGGTCGAAGTGTCCCAGAACGGTGGGGCGCTGCCGGGCCACGTCCGCCACAGCGGCGAAGTACATCTCGGCCATAGCAAGACCGTCACCGCCGAAGTCATCAAAAGCCGCCTGCAGGGTCTCCAGATTGTGATCCACCGAATGGCGGATGCCGCTGGGGCCGGTGACATAGTGGGCGCTGCCCACGGTATAGTCCCACTCGGCAGGGTTTTCATCCGACCACTGATCCCACTCCAGACCGCACAGGACGGTAAGCCGACCGGCGTATTCTTCATTGAGCCGGGCGATCTCTTCCCGGTAGCGGGCGGTGTTTTCAACAGTCATGCAATAGCTGTCATCGTGGGGCGTGTGGCTGTGGCCCGACAGGCCCAGCACCTTGATGCCCTGGGCCGCTGCAGCTGCCGCCATCTCTGCCGGGGTGTTTTTGCCGTCACACAGATTGGTGTGGCAGTGTACGGTACATTCCAGATAGGTCATTGCATGCGCTCCTGCTTGATCTTCTTGTCGATGACGTGGCGTTTGGCCTCTTCGGTGATGACATCCTCCAGAGAAATGCCCATCTCCACCATCAGCACCAGAATGTGATAGGCCAGGTCGGCGATCTCGTAAACGGTTTCGTCCTTGTCATTCTTGGCGGCGCCGATGAGCACCTCGGTGCACTCCTCGCCCACCTTTTTCAGGATCTTGTCCTTGCCTTTTTCAAAGAGATAGGTGGTGTAGCTGCCCTCCTTGGGTTGGGCTTTGCGGCCTTCGATGAGACGGTAGAGGCCCTCCCAGCTGAACTGCTTGACCTCGGGGCTTACATAGGCCTCATTGAAGAAGCAGCTTTCGGCACCGGTGTGGCAGGCAGGGCCGTTTTTGACCACCTCCACCACCAGAGCGTCGCCGTCGCAGTCGGCGGTGATGGACACCACCTTCTGCACGTTGCCGGAGGTCTCGCCCTTGCGCCAGATCTCCTGGCGGCTGCGGCTCCAGAACACCGTGCGGCCCTCGGCAATGGTGAGGGCCAGGGTCTCGGCGTTCATATAGGCCAGGGTCAGCACTTCCTTGGTATAATGATCCTGCACGATGGCAGGGATCAGACCGTTTGCGTCATATTTCAGTTCCATAGTCGTTTTCCTCGCTTACAGGCGCATTTCCACGCCGTTTTCCCGCAGATACCGCTTCAGATCCTTGATGTCCACCTGTTTGGTGTGGAAGATGCTGGCCGCCAGTCCGGCGTCCATGCCCTTGTGTCTGAAAAGCTCCACGAAGTCTTCCTTTTTGCCTGCGCCGCCCGAGGCGATGATGGGCACGCTGACCAGGCTGGCCACGGCGTCCAGCAGCTCCAGGTCGAAGCCGTTTTTCACGCCGTCGGTGTCGATGGAGTTGATGACCAGCTCACCGGCTCCGTTTTTCACGCCGCGGACGATCCAGTCCAGGGCGTCGATGCCGGTATTTTCCCGGCCGCCCTTGGCAAACAGCATGAACTTGCCCTCCATCCGCTTGATGTCACAGGACAGCACCACGCACTGATCGCCGTATTTTTTGGCGGCTTCGCCGATGATGGCGGGGTTGCGGATGGCGCCCGAGTT
Source organism: Clostridia bacterium (assembly GCA_017521295.1). Taxonomy (GTDB): domain Bacteria; phylum Bacillota; class Clostridia; order Oscillospirales; family Butyricicoccaceae; genus UBA4644. The sequence continues at coordinate 16,625 of JAFXDF010000026.1, forward strand.
GACGCTGACCTTGTCGGCGCCGCACTTGAGCACCCGGTCAAAATCCTCCAGGCTGTTGATGCCGCCGCCCACGGTGAGGGGGATGAAAATCTCGCTGGCCACCCGGGTGAGAATGTCGGTGAACAGGGTCCGGCCCTCCACGCTGGCAGTGATATCGTAAAACACCAGCTCGTCGGCGCCGGCCTGGTTGTAAAACCGGGCCATTTCCACCGGGTCGGCCATGTCCCGGAGGCCCTCAAAATTGGTGCCCTTGACCACCCGGCCGTTTTTTACGTCCAGGCAGGGAATGATGCGTTTGGTGATCATGCGCGAACCTCCTTTTGTACCAGCTGCACCGCACGCTGCAGGTCCAGCTTTCCGGTATACAGGGCCTTGCCCAGGATGGCGCCCCAGGCGCCCATGCGCTCCAGATCCAGCAGCTCACTTTCAAAGCTGATGCCGCCGGAAGCGATGATGTTCAGGCCCTGAATGGCGGTGAGCTCCCTGTACAGTTCCAGGTTGGTGCCCATTTCGGCGCCGTCCCGGCTGATGTCGGTATAGATGACGGTCTGCACACCGGCATCCCGCAATCTGCTGCAGAAGTCCACACCGCGCTCTGCGGACAGCTCTTTCCAGCCGTTGATGGCAACCAAGCCGTCCCGGGCATCAACGCCCACGGCGATGTGCTTGCCGTACTTCTGTGCCATACGTTCTGTAAAGTCAAAATCCTTTACTGCAATTGTGCCCAGGATACACCGCTCCACGCCCAGATCCAGATAGCGCCGGATGCGCTCCTCGGTGCGAATACCGCCGCCAACTTCTACCGACAAGTTTGATGCCTTTACAACGCTCTTTATTACTTCAAAATTGGCGGTAGTACTGTCCTTGGCGCCGTCCAGATCCACCACGTGGAGGTTTCTGGCCCCGGCGGCGGCAAAGGCCTTCGCCTGCTGCGCCGGATCGTCGCCGTAAACCGTCATTTTGTCATAATCGCCCTGGAACAGGCGGACCACTTTGCCGCCCCGCAGGTCAATGGCAGGTAACAATTCCATAGGGGTTCCTCCCTTACAGCTCGCCGAAGGCCTTCAGCAGGCGCAGGCCGGTGTCGCCGCTCTTTTCCGGGTGGAACTGGGTGCCCCACACCAGGCCCTGCCGCACCACGCCGGTGACGGTGAGGCCGTACTCGCTGGTAGCCAGGGTAGATTCGGCACAGTCCTTGCCGTAAAAGCTGTGGACGTAATAGACGTATTCGCCGTCCTTCACATACTTGAACAGGGGGTCATCCTTGACGATCTTCAAAGCGTTCCAGCCGATATGGGGGACCTTGAGGCTCTTGTCCTCCAGATCCTCGGCCAGGGAGGCGATCTTTCCGGGGACAAAGCCCAGGCCCTCGTGACGGCCATACTCGCAGCTTTCATCAAAGAGCAGCTGCATACCCAGGCAGATGCCCAGCAGGGGCTTTTTCCGCACTTCTTCCCGGATGAGGGGCACCAGGCCGGTGTCCACCAGCTTCTGCATGGCGTCGCCAAAGGCGCCCACGCCGGGCAGGATGATCTTGTCGGCGGCCCGGATCTCCTCGGGATCGCCGGTGATCTTGCTCTCCAGGCCCAGACAGGCCAGACTGGACCGCAGGCTGAACAGGTTGCCCACGCCGTAATCAATGATTGCAATCATATGTAACCTCCTTAAATGAGGGTTCCCTTGGTGCTGGGGATCTGATCCTCGAAGCCGGGCTCAAAGGCTACCGCCTGGCGCAGGGCCCGGGCCATGCCCTTGAAGCAGGCCTCCAGAATATGGTGGGTGTTGTCCCCTGCCAGCTGGTTGAAATGATATGCGCCGGGGCAGTTGCGGACAAAGCCGGCCCAGAACTCTTTCCCCAGTTCGGTGTCAAAGTTACCGATCTGCTCGGCGGGGAGCGTTACCTGCCAGCCCAGATGGGCCCGGCCGGACAGATCCACGGCGCACAGCATCAGCGTTTCGTCCATGGGCAGGATCATGCTGCCGTAGCGGTTGATGCCCCGCATATCGCCCAGGGCCTGGGCAAAGCAGCGGCTCAGAACGATGGCGCAGTCCTCCACCGTGTGGTGGGCGTCCACCTGGATATCGCCGTCGCACTTGACGGTCAGATCAAAGCGGCCGTGGCGGGCAAACAGTTCCAGCATGTGGTCCAGAAAGCCGCAGCCGGTGCTGATATCGGCCTCTCCCCGGCCGTCCAGAACAAGGGTGGCGGTGATTTTGGTTTCTTTGGTGTTTCGGGTGATGGATGCCTGTCGCACAGTCATCGCTCCTTTCATGCCCCAAGCTCCCGCAAGGCGGTGAGCAGGGCGTTCATCTGTTGGTCGGAGCCCACGGTGATCCGCAGGCGGTTTTCCAGCCGGGGCTTGTCAAAATGCCGAACCAGAATGCCCTTTTCCTTCAGCTTGCGGTAGAGCTCGCCGCCGGGGATGCGGCTGCTTTTGGCAAAGAGGAAGTTGGCCTTAGAATCGGTGAGGTCAAAGCCCATCTTTTCCAGCTCGGCTGCCGTGCGGTCACGGGTCTCGGCCACAGCGGAGGTGCATTTTTGGAAATATTCCTCATCCTCCATGGCGGCAATGCCGGCCAGGCAGGTGAGGCGGTTGACGTTATAGGGGTTGAAGCTGAACTTGATGCGGTTGAGATCGGCGATCAGGTCGGGATTTCCCATGGCGAAGCCCAGTCGGGCGCCGGCCAGCGAGCGGGACTTGGAACAGGTCTGCACCACCAGCAGGTTGTCATACTTGCCGATGAGGGACGCGGCGCTTTCACCGCCGAAGTCCACATAGGCCTCGTCCACGATGACCACATTGTCCGGGTTGGCCCGCAGCACGGCTTCGATCTCCGAAAGGGGCAGGCAGATGCCGGTGGGGGCGTTGGGATTGGCGATCATGACGGTGCACTTCAGGCCCCGGTACAGGCCGGTGTCCACCGAGAAGTCTTCCCGCAGGGGCAGGACATTGGAAGGCACGTTCAGCATGGAGCACCAGGTCTTGTAGCAGCCGTAGGTGATATCGCTGTAAGCCAGAGGGGTCTCCTCGTCGCAGAAGGCACGAAGTGCGAACCACAGCACCTCGTCGCTGCCGTTGCCCACGGTGACCTGCTCCGGCCGCAGGCCAAAGCGCTTCGCGATAGCGGCAATGAGGGCCTTGCAGTCGGGGTCGGAATACAGGTAAAGCTTGGCCACTTCGGCCTTACCGATGACCTTCATCACGCCGGGTGCCGGCGGAAAGGGGCTCTCGTTGGTGTTCAGTTTAATGTACTGCATGTCCTGGGGCTGCTCCCCGGGAACATAGGGCTGCAGGGCAGCCAGGCTTTTGGTGAAAAAGCGGCTCATTGGGCGCCCTCCTCTTCAAACCGGACGGTGACGCTGCGGGCGTGGCCCTCCAGGCCCTCCTCCCGGGCAAAGGCGGCGATGGGTCGTGCCACCTGCTCCAGAGCGTCACGGGTATAGTAAATGAACTGGGATTTCTTGATGAAATCATCCACGCCCAGGGGGCTGGAGAACCGGGCGGTGCCCGAAGTAGGCAGGGTGTGGTTGGGCCCGGCAAAATAGTCGCCCAGGGCCTCGGGGGCGTTTTTGCCCAGGAAAATGCTGCCGGCGTTTTTGATCTTGCTCAAAATGGCAAAGGGGTCGTCGGTGCAGATCTCCAGATGTTCGGGGGCAATGCGGTTGGCGGCCTCAATGGCCTCGTCCAGGGAGTCGCACAGCAGAATCTTGGAGTTGTTTTCGATGCTCTTGCGGGCGATGGGCTCCCGGGGCAGCAGGGAGAGCTGACGCTCCACCTCCGCCTGGACTGCTTTGGCCAGCGCCATACTGTCGGTAGCCAGGACGGCCGAGGCCATCACATCGTGTTCGGCCTGGCTCAGCAGGTCGGCGGCCACCCATTTGGCGTCGCAGCTGCCGTCGGCCAGCACCAGGATCTCGCTGGGGCCGGCGATCATGTCAATGCCCACCTTGCCGAACACCTTGCGCTTGGCGGTGGCAACGAAAATGCCGCCGGGGCCCACAATCTTGTCCACGGCAGGGATGGTTTCGGTGCCGTAAGCCAGGGCAGCCACGGCCTGGGCGCCGCCCACCTTAAAGATCTTGTCCACACCGGCAATGGCGGCGGCGGCAAGGGCGGTGGAACTGACGGCACCATCCTGTTCAGGAGGCGTCACCAGGACGATCTCCTTGACGCCAGCGATCTTGGCCGGGATGACATTCATCAGAATGGTGGAGGGGAAGGCCACAGGGCTGCGGGGCACGCAGATACCCACCTTTTCGATGGGGGTGTACCGCTGGCCCAGGACGATGCCCGGCTTGTCGGTAAGCACCACATCCTGCCGCACCTGGGCCCGGTGAAAGGCTTCAATGTTGGCGGCAGCCTGCCGCAGGGTTTCCAACAGCCCGGGGGCCACCTGCATCACGGCACGGGCGATCTCCCCGTCGGAGACCTGCAGGTCAGACAGCTTCACGCCGTCAAACTTTTCGGTATACTCCAACAGGGCGGTATCACCGTTTTTGCGGACTGCTTCAATAACGGCATCCACAGCGGCAGAAACGTTTTCTTCGGCCTGGATATCACGGTTGAGGATCTGTTCTTCGGAAAGCTCCTTCAGCTTCAGAATGGGGATCATCCGATCACCTCCTGCAGTTTTTCCAAAAGGGTGGTCAGCGCCTGCTTTTTAAAGGTATAGCTGGCCTTGTTGGCGATAAACCGGGCGCTGATGGGAAGGAACTCGGTGAGCACCTTCAGGTCGTTTTCCTTCAGAGTGGTACCGGTCTCCACGATGTCCACGATCACATCGGACAGGCCCAGGATGGGAGCCAGCTCAATGGAACCGTTGAGCTTGATGATATCGATATCCCGGCCCTGACCGGCGTAATATTCCTTGGCGATGTTGACGAACTTAGTGGCCACCCGCAGGGCACGGCCGGGGTCATCCACAAAGTCGGTGCGGCCGGCAACGCACATGCGGCACTTGCCCAGGCCGGTGTCCAGCAGCTCGTACACGTCGGCGGAGGACTCGGTGAGGATGTCCTTGCCCACGATGCCCACGTCGGCGGCACCGTGCTCCACGTAAATGGCAACATCGGAGGGCTTCACCAGGAAATAGCGGATGCCGGCTTCCCGGTTTTCCACCACCAGCTTGCGGGTGTCGTTGTAGTTTTCGGCGCAGCCGTAACCCACGCTGGCCAGCAGGTTGTAAACCTTGTCGCCCAGGCGGCCCTTGGGCAGGGCCACGTTGAGCATGGTCTGCTCTTCAGCCACAGGAACGGCTTCCAGCCGGTCCAGATCATCCAGATAAAGGGCAAAGCCCACGGCAGAGATGCCGGGGGTGAACTTGCGGGCCAGCAGGTCATAGCGGCCGCCCTTGAGCACCGGCGAAGCCAAACCGGACAGATAGCCCTGGAACACCAGGCCGTTGTAATATTCCATATCGCCGGCCAGGGACAGGTCCACCGTGACGGTCTCCCCTTCCCGGGGCAGCTGACGGCACAGGCCGGCCAGTTCGGACAGAGCCTGGGCCATCTGGTCATTTTTCACCAGCGCACCGGCGCGGGTGAGGGTGTACTCCACGGGACCGGACAACTCCAGCAGGGCGCACAGATCCTCAGCGCCGGTCAGGCCGGCCTTTTGCGCCTCCTGCCGCAGGCCGTGAGCGCTCTTGCGGCGGATCTGCTCCAACAGCGCAGGCCGCAGGCCCTCCTGCACCTTCAAGGCATCCAGCAGGCCGGTGAGGAAGCCCATGTGGGACAGCTCCAGACGGCAGTCTGTGCCGCAGAGGGCCAGGGCGTCCAGGGCCAGCCGCAGCTGATCCCGCACATCCTCCTGGGTGAAGGTGCCCATGCACTCCAGACCCATCTGGTCGATCTCCACAAAGGTGTGGCTCTCACGGCTGGGGCGGTAAACCTTTTCATTGTAATAATACTTTTCACAGCAGCCGGGGGCGGGCTGAACGTTCTTGGCGATGGAAAGGGTCACGTCGGGCTTGAGGGCCAGCAGGCGGCCGTCCAGATCGGTAAAGGTCAGCACCTGTTCGGAGGCCAGAAAGCTCCGGTTCTGCTGATACAGGCCGTATTCCTCGAAGCGGCCCATGTGATATTTGCGGTAGCCGGCCCGTTCGGCCAAGGCCCGCAGCTGAAGGGCCGTGCGCTCGGCCCGTTTGAGAATGCTCAGATCAAAGTTCATAGCGGCAGTACATCCTTTTATTCCTGATAATACCTGCATTATACTTTACTATGGTAAAAAAGTAAAGCACTAAAGTGCACAGTTTTTTCCGGAAAATCCTGGTTTTTCCGGCTATCCAAACAAAAAAGCCACAGCCAACCCAAAGGCTGACTGTGGCAGGGCTTATTTGCTTGCTTCCTCTTCGGCGATCTCCTCCAGCACATCCTCCAGCTGTTCCTCCAGCCGGTCGATCTGAGCCTCCAGCATGGCAGCCTCCTGCTTGGGCTCCAGGGGGCTGGGCCAGATCTTGTTGATGGCCAGGGACAGAGCCACGCCGATACCGGTATCGATGATACGGGCGATGGTGTAGCTGATGTAGCGCTCGGGGATCACGGTGTCCAGCACCACGAAGAACACCACCGCGCCGGGCTGGATGGCGCCGTTGGCGCCGAACATCTGGTGGGCGTACAGCACCAGGAACAGACCCACGGCCACGGCGATCCACTCGGGAATGGGCAGACCGGACAGGTGGGTCAGCCAATAGACCGGGATGACCACCAGGCCGCCGATGAGGGTGCCGATAAAGCGGTTTCCGCCGCTCTGCAGGCCGCCCTTCCACACGTTGCCCATGCCGAATACGGCACCGATACAGGCAAAGCAGGGATTGACGGTCAGGGGCGTATAATCATTGATCAGGCCGTAAATGATGGCGATCAGCGTTGCCGAGATCACCGTTTTTACGGTACGCATACCCACTTTGGGAAAGGTCACAAAGGGGCGCTTCTGCTTCTGTTCCATGGTCGTTCACTCTCTTTATCCTATAATCATCGAAAAAACACTATGTTTTAGAATAGGCCTTTCCCGTTGGTTTGTCAAGGTTTTCGTCATTTGCTCCGCCAATAGTCAAGAAACGCGCTTCCTTCGGTGACATAAAGCGTACTTTCACCAATCAACGGATAATCCCACATTTCCATCGCCGCAACGGACTTCCACCCCCGTGAAAACCGCACGCACAAACCTAAGGAACCGTCGATCATATCCGCATCCTGACGAAACACTTTCAGGTTTAATTCCCGTTCACCCAGTCGGGTAAAGGCACCGTTTACGTGCTTTTTGCTATAATCAAGGGGATAGTCGGCCATTGGTGTACGTGCCGAACCGGTAAGCCACTTACCGTACAGGTAGGAACGGTGAACTTTCAGATCCAACGCTACCTCCACCGGTGTAAAGGGCGCCTCCTCGCAATAGACCTGTACCGTCTGCCGGCAGGAAACAGGGGTGTAATACCACACGGTAAAGGCAAGAAAGCTCACCATCAACAAACCAATAACCCGCCAGCCCCATTTTTCGGCTCGCACACTTTTCTTTGCATAGCACCAGCAGAAAAAAACGGCCAGCACCACAAGGACAATGCCCGCAATGAGCATCAAACGTGTTCTGTATTGTTGATCCATGGCGGCTCCTTTCTGAAAGGCTTAGAAATCACCGATAAAGTCGTGCTCGGCGTCCATCAGATCCCAGATGTAGTCAAAGCACAGGCCGCCCTCCTCGGTGGTGAGGAAGAAGGGATCCTTGCGGATGGTATCGGTGGAATTGATGGTCAGGGTCTCCACCAGTTCCCCCTTTTCATCGGTAAAGGTCATACGGAACCGATAGCCCATCTCCAGAATGGAGATGCCGGTGCGGCGTACGGGGACGCTCTGAATGTTCTCTACAATATAGGTAATGTCCTTCTGCTTGGTGATCTCGCTTTCCGAGCCGGTGTTGCCGTCAAAAATGGTGATGGCGGCGATATCCGCAGGGTCTACGCCCTTCAGAAAGGTCACAGGGGCATAGTAATAGGCGACCAGGATCAACAGCAGGATCGGAAACCAGGTCCACTTTATAATTTTCCAGAAACGCATGGGGGCATCCTCCTTGTCGCGTACGGGGCGACTGGTATGATTTTCTTTATTCTAACATATTTTTTCCGGAGAAACAACCAGAAACCGCTTGACAGGCCAATATTGTCATGATATGATTTTGATATCAAAATAACTCGAGAGGAGAAAGAGATATGAACGAGAAGGTTTTGAACAAAAATAAAAACGGTATGCTGGTGCTGCTGCTGGTGATCCTGGGGTATGCGGCCGGCATCGGCGGCGTTGTCTTTATGGCCGCTTTCGGCTATTTCCTGGGTTGGCTGTTCGTTCCCATCATGATCGTCCTGATCGCCTGGCTGGCGCTGGGCTGGATCCTGCTGTGCGGTCTGAAGGTGCTCAAGCCCCAGGAGGCTCTGGTGCTCACCCTGTTCGGCAAATATGTAGGCACCCTGAAGGGTGAGGGCTTCTACTGGGTCAACCCCTTCTGCACGGCCGTCAATCCCGCCGCCAAGACCAAGCTGAACCAGAGCGGTGACGTGGACGGCGGCAGCCACGGCAAGTCCATCGTGCTCAATGCCGGTCAGCAGGTCAACATGGCTGAAATGCCCTCCAAAAAGGTCTCTCTGAAGATCATGACCCTGAACAACGCCCGTCAGAAGATCAACGACTGCCTGGGCAACCCGGTGGAGATCGGCATCGCCGTCATGTGGCGTGTCACCGACACCGCAAAGGCGGTCTTCAACGTGGACAACTATAAGGAATACCTGTCCCTGCAGTGCGACAGCGCCCTGCGGAACATCGTCCGCATCTACCCCTATGACGTGGCACCCAACGTGGACACCACCGGCGACGGTCATGCCGACGAGGGCAGCCTGCGGGGCTCCAGCGAAGTGGTGGCCGCCCGCATCCGGGACGAGATCCAGTCCAAGGTAGCCGAGGCCGGTCTGGAGATCATCGAGGCCCGCATCACCTATCTGGCCTATGCGCCCGAGATCGCGGCCGTCATGCTGCAGCGTCAGCAGGCTTCCGCCATCATCGACGCCCGCAAGATGATCGTGGACGGCGCCGTTGGCATGGTGGAAATGGCGCTGGAGCGCCTCAACGAAGGTCAGCTGGTGAACCTGGACGAGGAGCGCAAGGCCGCCATGGTGTCCAACCTGCTGGTGGTGCTGTGCGGCAACCATGACGCCCAGCCCATCGTCAACACCGGCAGCCTGTATTAAGCCATGAAGAAAAAGGGTTTGGTAGGCGCGGTGGTTTCCGCGCTGTGCATCCTGCTCTATTACGGCGCCGCACTGGTGCTGTTCGCCCTCATCCCCGACTTCCCCTGGTGGGGAAAGGTGCTGCTGAGCCTGATCCCCCTGGGCGTGTGCGCGGTGGTGGTCCTGGTGCTGGTACAGCGCATCCGGGAGCTGAAGAGCGGCGAGACCGATGATCTGGACAAGTATTAAGGAGGAAACGCTATGCTGATCGTGACAACTGATTATATCGCAGGCAAGGAACTGGAAATGCTGGGCATCGTCAAGGGCAGCACCATCCAGACCAAGCATCTGGGCAAAGACATCACCCAGAGCTTCAAGACTCTGGTGGGCGGCGAGCTGACGGCCTATACCGAAATGATGAACGACGCCCGGGCTCTGGCCACCAAGCGGATGGTGCAGGAGGCCGAGGCCATGGGCGCGGACGCCATCGTGGGCGTGCGCTACGGCTCTGCCGCCGTGATGCAGGCCGCCGCCGAAGTCATGGCCTACGGCACCGCCGTCAAGTTCCGGGTGTGATCTTATGGCAGACAACAAGAAGCAGATCCCGCTGCGGCTCTCCCCCAAGCTGTATGCCGCCATCGCCGCCTGGGCGGAGGACGATTTCCGCTCGGTAAACGGTCAGATCGAGTATCTGCTCACCGAGTGTGTCCGCCAGCGGAAGAAAAACGGAAAGTATGTCTCCGACGAGATTGACATGCCGATAGAACTGGATATTGAATGAAAAAGCCGCCGCACCCACGGGTGCGGCGGTATTTTGTTTACTGAAATCCGTCCATGACCTGCTGTACAGTTTCCAACAGGGCAGTTTCATCTTTATCGTTGAAGTACATAGCTACACTGGCATTATTGCAGTTCATGAACGTCCGTGCACACCAAAAGTCGTGATTGGGGTACCGGCCGAAGGCAATGGTGTACTCCATGCCGGACGCTGTCTTCCGGGTTTCCAACGGCCCATACTCTGCCGCATCCATATCCGGATCTTCCGGTATCGACTGGGTATACCGCATAATACCGCCATCTTCGTCTGTGTAGAGATGTGCATCCAAACCGATGTGCACACCGTTTAGGGAGTAACTGGAACTCAAATCGACTCCATTCAGACCTCCCCACGTGGGAACCGCCAGATACAGGCTGCAGTGATACGTCGTAATGACCGTCCCGTTTTTGTCCGCCATGTTGCTCACGCCTTTTCCTGCCCCTTCCAAAGCAGTATTGTCAAGTACGTTGTACCCCATGAAGGTTTCTGCCTCCTCCCAGCTGTCGAAGTACAAATATCCGTCCTGAGGCGCACGCGACCCATTCAGCGACTCGATATACCGCACCCGCTGCCACAGTTCTTCCGAAAAGGTTTCCCCCGGAACGTGGTTGGGATTCTCCACCACAAAACCATCCTTTTTGTTTTCCAATTGTAAATATTCCGGCAACTCTTCCGCGCTGTAGTGATTCACCGTAAAGTATTTTGCAACCGCCGCGCCAACGGGGAGCACCACCATCAGCGCCAGGCAAGCCGCTACGGCCACGGGGCGCAGCCAGCCCGTTTTCTTCCGGGGCGCGTTCGCCCGTTCCATCAGACTATCCACCGCGCTTTCCGGCACGGTGATGCGCTCCAGTTCCATGTTATAGCGATTCATGCTTCATCCTCCTCGATCCAGTTTTTCAGCAGGGCACGGGCACGGTGGAGCCGCATCCGCAGGGTGCTTTCCTTGACCCCCAGCAGCTCCGCGCACTCCTTTGTGCTGTACCCCTCGTAATAATGCAGATAGACCGCCGCCCGCAGACCCTTTGGCAGGCGGTCGATGAGCTCCCGCAGGGTCTCCCCCGCCGCATCCGATGCAGGGATGGTTTCGGGCAGCTCCTCCCGCCGTTTGTACCAGGGCGACCGCAACCTGCTGCGGCACAGATTGGCGGTGACCTTCAGCAGCCAGGCCCGCTCCCGGGCTTCATCCGGGAACTCCGGCTGTTTTCGCAGCCATTGGAGGAACACCTCCTGCCAGACGTCATCGGCCTCATTGGGGCAGATGCTGATGGCCATGCGGTACACCCGGTCGCCCTGCCGGGCGATCAGCTCCTTCAATTTATCCTGCAAGGGCAGCTCCCTCCTTTCCGTATACTGAAAACCGGCTTTCATCTATATAACGCACAGAACCAGCCTTTTGTCACAAAAAAACGCCCCGCGGGGCGCTTTTTATGATTCATACTTTTTTGCCAGATACCAAATCGGCGGCAGCAGGGTCAGGATGAGGACCAGTGCCATGACCTGACCGCTGTTTGCCGCCCAGAAAACGGGCACCCATCGGCTGCCCGCCAGCCACAGCAACGGCGAAAGCCACATACCCAACAGGCTCCACCACCGGAGATACCACAGGATATACGGCCAGTTGCGGTTGTTGAACGCCATCCCAGGCAGATTCATCCGCAGAGGCCCATCACTGAAAGCACCGATGCGGTTTTCATCATAATACCGTGGTAGCCGCTCCCGGACATACAGCCAGAAAAAACCGCTGAACACCCCGCATATTACCATGACCAGCCCCAGGCCTTCCAAAAGCGCCCGGGTGCTTTCCTCCATGGTCAGCAGTCCCAGCATCTCCAGTATCGCCATTCCCACCGCTGACAACCAGAGGATCAGGTTTTTCTTTCGCAAACGGCGCTCCGGTTCCGGGTCGGACAGGGCCACCGCCTTTTTCACCAGCGCTTCGATCTGTTGGGGTGACAGATCGCCCATATCCACCCGGCGGCATTCCAGAAGCTCGGTGGCCGTCACGCCCAAGGCCTGGGCCAACGGCACCATCAGTGCCACGTCGGGAAGGCTCAGGCCCCGTTCCCATTTGGACACCGCCTTATCGGTGACCATCACCGTCTGGGCAAGTTCTTTTTGGGTCATTCCCTTTTCTTTTCGCAGTTGGGCCACAAAAGCGCCAAACCGCTCTTTATCCAGTTGATACATTACGCTCACCTCTTGCACATATCATAGCCCGAGCAGGACAGCTGCGCAACCGACCAACGGTGGAATCGGTTGATTTTTGCCCTGCCGATTGGTATACTGGTTAAAAACCTTGCTTGGGAGGGCGCTTATGGACAACATCATCACCTATGCCGAAAGCTGTCTGGACACCTTTGAGCAGAAGCCCTTCTGCGACGTGGACAGCCTCGTTCTGTCCTGTCTGGCCTATCTGGATATTCCCGCCCAGCTGGCGGCAGGCCGCACCTGGCGTGGCCTGCGTCTGGCCGAGCTGTACCGGGCGGAGCACTTTGACCGCCTGTTTTCGGTGACCTTCGCCCCTCAAAAGACCCGGGAACTGCTGACCGCTCTGGCGGCCAGCCCCCGGTTCCGCGACATTCGGGTGATGGGCTATACCGCCACCCTGGACGCCGTCCGGGAAAAGCAGTTTTCTGCCATGACCTTCCGTCTGGCGCCCAAGCTGTCCTATATCGCCTTTCGCGGCACCGACTCCACCCTGGTGGGCTGGAAGGAGGATTTCAACATGGCCTTCCGCACGCCGGTGCCTGCACAGGAAGCCGCCCGGGTCTATCTCACCGCCGCCGCCCTCCACTGCCCCGGACAGATTTTGCTGGGCGGACACTCCAAGGGCGGCAATCTGGCGGTCTACGCGGCGGCATTCTGTGGAAAGCGGCTGCAAAAGCGCATCGGCACAGTCTATTCCCACGACGGGCCGGGCTTTTTGCCCGAGGTGTTGGAAAGCGACGGCTTATCCAGCATCGTGGACCGCATCCAAAAGACCCTGCCCCAGTCCTCGGTGGTGGGCATGCTTCTGGAGCACCAGGAGCGCTATAAAATCATCAAAAGCAAGGGCGTCAGCCTGCTGCAGCACGACCCCTTCACCTGGGAGGTCAAAGACGGCGCGTTTCTGCCGTTGGAGCATCTGACGGTGGATGCCCGGCACCTGGACCGCACCCTCACGGCCTGGCTGCAGCAGATGGACCACGGCCAGCGGGAGCGTATGGTGGACGCGCTCTTCGGCATCCTCAGCAGCACCGATGTGCGCACCTTTGACCAGCTGCGCACCGACTGGCACAAGACCATCCCGGCGGTGGCCCGGGAGGCCGCCAAGCTGGACCAGGAGACCCGGGAGCTGCTCTTCCGGGCGCTGAAGGAGCTGGCCGCCCTCAGTCTGAAAACCCTGCCGGCCTCGCTGAAAAAGGAATAAAGAAAAGCAGGATACCCCAATGGGGTATCCTGCTTTTTGATGCCGGCGGTGGGACACCTTCGCGCCAAGTGCCGCCACAAGTGGCGGTTGCGCTTCGGAATGGCGCCTGCGGGCGCGCATCTCACCCGGTGGGTTCTCGTCCTCACCGCACAAAGCAAAAAGGCACCCCGTTGGGGTGCCTTTTTCTTTGGTGCCGGCGGTGGGACTCGAACCCACATGATGTTGCCATCGGCGGATTTTGAGTCCGCTACGTCTACCAGTTCCATCACGCCGGCAAATGGTTTACCATAATAGTATAATGTATCTGATCAAAAAAAACAAGCCCTATTTTTTGCAGTTTTTCGATTGCTCCCGATGGTATTTTAAGGTATACTGAAGCTGAATTATTATATGTATCAGAGGTGTGTATCATGTCTCTTTGGATCAAAAACGCGAAAATCGCCACCATGAATGACCAGATGCCCGAAGCTTCCTCGGCCGTGGTCATCGGCGACTTCTTTGCCTATGTGGGCGACGAGCAGGGCGCCGAGGCCTTTCTGCGGGAGCATCCCCAGCAGAATCTGCAGGAGCTGGACTGCAAGGGCCAGTTCGTAATGCCCGGCATCAACGACAGCCACATGCATTATATGCACTACTGCAAGGCCAAGATGGGTGCCGACCTTTCGGGCTGCGGCTCGCTGGCCGAGGTCATTGACCGGATGAAAGACTTCTTTGACAATCGCTATGACAAGGCCTCCGGCCTCTGGGTCACCGGCGAAGGCTGGAACCAGGACCACTTTGCCGACGAAAACCGCTTCCCCACCTGTGCCGATCTGGACAAGGTCACCACCGAGTATCCCATTCTGATCATGCGCACCTGCTTCCACATCGGCGTGCTCAACTCCAAGGCCATGGAACTGCTGGGCATTGACCGGAACACCGTGGGCAAGTACGGCGAGTTTGCCGATCGATTCCCCAACGGGGAGCCCAACGGTGTGGTGAAGGAAATGGTGCTGGACGCCATCAAGTGCGACCTGCCCGCCCCCAGCCTGGAGCAGCTGCTGGACAAGCTGGTGGAGTACCAGACCGATCTGTTCGAGGCAGGCATCACCAGTGTCCACAGCGACGACTTCAAATACTTCCCTGACGGCGGCGCCTATACCATGATGGAGCGCATCAGAGAGGCCTCCGACCGAGGCATATTCAAGCTGCGTCTGGCCGAGCAGGCCCTGATGTACGACCTCAAGGAAATGGAGACCTTCTTTGACGAGTACGGCTGGGACAACAGCTTTGGCAACCGCAAGTTCAAGATCAACACCATCAAGATCCTGTCCGACGGCTCTCTGGGTGCCCGCACCGCTTATCTGCGCAAACCCTATACCGACGATCCCTCCACCCGGGGCCTGCTGCTCTTCGAGCCCGAAATGCTGGACGCCATGGTGCTGAAGGCCCATGAGAACAACATGCCGGTGGCTGTCCACGCCATCGGCGACGCCGCCATCGAGCTGTGCCTGGACGCCATCGAAAAGGCTCAGAAGGCCCTTCCCCACCTGAAGCCCCGTCACGGCATCGTCCACTGCCAGATCACCGACAAGGCCCTGCTCAAACGATTTAAGGAACTGGATGTCATCGCCTATATCCAGCCGGTGTTCATCGACTACGATATGCACATCGTCTTTGACCGGGTGGGCGACGCGCTGGGCCGCACGTCCTACGCCTGGAAGACCCTGATCGAAAGCGGCGTGCCCACCTCCTTCGGCACCGACTGCCCGGTGGAGCTGTTTGATCCCCGGAGAGGTATCTTCTGCGCCGTCACCGGCTGCGACACCAAGGGCCGGGGCCCCCTGTGGCCCGACCAGCTGCTCTCCCGGCAGCAGGCCCTGTACGGTTACACGGTGGGCAGCGCCTATGCCTCCGGCGAGGAGACCGTCAAGGGCATGATCGCCCCCGGCATGTGCGCCGACTTCGCCCTCTGGGATACCGATCTGCTCACCTGCCCCGCAAAGGATATTCTGACCGCACAGGTCCATGCAACTTACATCAACGGAGAATGTGTGTTTTCCCGATAAAGGAGGATCATCATGAGCAAACTGGCACTGTTTAACGGAAAAATTTATGTAGAAAAGGGCGTTTATGCCCAGGCCCTGTGGGCGGAGGACGGCATCATCGTGGGCGTAGGCCGCAACGAGGATGTCCCCGCCGAGTTCCACGCCTATGAGGTCATCGACTGCCAGGGCAGAACGGTGATCCCCGGCCTCAACGACAGTCATCTGCATCTGGTGAAGATCGGCACCCGTCTGGGTCAGCCCAACATCACCGGCGCCACCTCCATGGACGATCTGGTGCAGCGGATGCGGGACTATATCGCCGCCAACCCCGAGCGCTGCGCCCAGGGTGTTTCCTCCACCGGCTGGAACCAGGATCTGTTCACCGACGAAAAGCGTATCCCCAACCGCTACGATCTGGACCGCATCACCACTGACATTCCGGTGGTGCTCAGCCGTATCTGCGGCCACGTGGCCTCTGCCAACTCCAAGGCGCTGGAGCTGCTTGGTCTGGACAAGGAAGGTCGGCAGATCGAGGGCGGCACCATCGAGACCGATGAAAACGGCGTGCCCAACGGCATTTTCACCGAGGGCGGCACCGGTATTCCCTACACCATCATGCCCCAGATCGACACCGCCGCCATGGTGAAGGACTTTGAGATCGGCAGTCAGTACGCCCTGTCCCGGGGCATCACCTCGGTGCAGTCCAACGACGCCGGCAACTCCTCCTACCCCAAGCCGGTGGTCATTCAGATGCTGGCTGACCTGTGCTGCCAGGGCAAGATGCCCCTGCGCTACCGGGCCCAGGTGAGCTTTGACTCTCCCGAAGAGCTGGAGGCCTTTGCCGCCGCCGGCGGCTTTGACCAGCCCGAAGGCTGCGACCCCAATGTGTTCACCCTGGGTTCTGTGAAGCTGTTCAAGGACGGCTCCCTGGGCGGCCGCACCGGCACCATGCGCCACGAATATCTGGACGATCCCGGCAACTACGGCGTGGAGAGCACCTCCGACGCTCTGATGGACGCCTTCTGCCAGGTGGCCGACAAGTACGGCCTCCAGGTCACCACCCACGTCATCGGCGACAAGGCGGTGGAAGACACGGTGGGCAACTACGAAAAGGTGCTGCATGAGGGCAAGAACCCCCTGCGTCACGCCCTCATCCACTGCCAGATCACCGACCGTCCCCTGCTGGAACGCATCGTCAAGGCCGATATTCCCGTCATGTATCAGCCCATCTTCCTGGATTATGACATGCACGCCGTCATCCCCCGGTGCGGCGAGGCGCTGTCCTCCACCTCCTACGCCTTCAAGACGGTGGGCGATCTGGGCGGCAGCGTTTCCTATGGCACCGACAGCCCGGTGGAGGACTGCAACCCCTTCCCCAACATCTATTCCGCCGTCACCCGCAAGGACAAGAACGGCTTCCCCGAGGGCGGCTTCTTCCCCCAGGAATGCGTGGATGTGGAGACCGCCATTGACGCCTACACCGCCGGCTCTGCCTTTGTAGAGTTCCACGAGCAGGACAAGGGCCGCCTCAAGCCCGGCTATTTTGCCGATCTGGTGGTGCTGGACACCGATATTTTCACCTGTGATCCCATGAAGATCCGTGACATCCTGCCGGTGCTCACCGTGGTGGGCGGCAAGGTGGCCTTCAGAAAGGAAGAAGTATGATCGTTTATTTTACCGGCACCGGCAACAGCCGCCGTGCCGCCCAGCTGCTGGCAAGCCGCCTGGGCCGCCCCCTCACCGATGCCTTTTCCTATATCCGGGAGGGCAAACAGCTTTCTCTGACCTCCGAACAACCCTGGATCTTTGTGTCGCCCACCTATGGCTGGCAGCTGCCCCATGTGTTCCGGGATCTGATCCTCAACGCCGACCTGCAAGGCAGCCGTGATGCCTATTTCGTCATGACCTGCGGCGCGGGCGTGGGCAACGCCGAGCAGTATCTGCGGCAGCTGTGCGACAAAAAGGGCCTGTCCTTCAAGGGTCTGCAGCCCCTGGTGATGCCCGAAAACTACATCGCCATGTTCCCCGTGCCCGACGAGCGGGCGGCAGGCGTCCTCATCAAAAAGGCCGACAAGCAGCTGGAGCGTGCCGTGCCCCTCATGGCCCAAGGCCTGGCGCTGCCCGCGGTAAAGGCCGGTCTGGCCGGAAAGGCCATGTCGGGCGTGGTCAACACGGTGTTCACCCGGGGCGTGGTGACGGCAAAGCCCTTCCGGGTCACCGCCGACTGCACCGGCTGCGGCAAGTGTACCCGCGTGTGCCCCCAGAACAACATCAGCCTGGCCACCGGCCGGCCGGTGTGGAGCGCCGAGTGCATCCACTGCATGGCCTGTATCAACCACTGCCCCGCCAAGGCCATTGAGTACGGCAAAAAGAGCGTGGGCAAGCCCCGTTATCTGTGCCCCGAATGGAAGGAAACCAAAGAAAATGACTGAAAAACTGTACTACAATGACCCTTTTTTGAAGGAGTTCACCGCCACCGTTCTGTCCTGTGAGCAGGACAAGGGCAGCTGGAAGGTCACCCTGGACCGGACGGCTTTTTACCCCGAAGGGGGCGGCCAGCCCACCGACTTTGGCACCCTGGGCGGCGCTGCCATCACCGATGTCCGGGAAAAAGAGGGTGTCATCCTCCACACCTGCGACAAGGCGCTGACGGTGGGCGACACCGTCACCGGCGTCATCGACTGGGCTCGGCGGTTTGACCACATGCAGCAGCACTCCGGCGAGCACATCGTCAGCGGTATCATCTGTGCCCGGTACGGCTGCGACAACGTGGGCTTCCATCTGGGCAAGGACATTGTGACCATCGACTTCAACCACGATATTTCTCCCGATGACCTGCCCGCCATCGAGGCCCAGGCCAACGCCTTCATCTGGAGCGACACCCCCATTGACATCCGGTTTTTGGAAGGCGAAGCCCTGCAGCAGGCTGAGTACCGCTCCAAAAAGTTCATCCCCGGCCAGGTGCGGCTGGTGGCCTTCCCCGGCGCCGACTGCTGCGCCTGCTGCGGCACCCATGTGCTGCGCTCCGGTCAGGTGGGCCTTATCAAATTGCTGTCCTGCCAGAAGTTCCGGGAGGGCGTCCGCATGGAGCTGCTCTGCGGCAAGCGAGCCTTTGACTACCTGTCGGGCACCTGGGAACAAAATCTGGCGGTATCCCGTGCGCTTTCGGCCAAGCCCCTCCAGACGGCTGCCGCCGTGGAGCGGCTGCAGGGCGAACTGGAGAGCGTCAAGCTGCGCGCCGCCACGCTGGAGACTGCCGATTTTGCCCGCAAGGCTGAGGCGCACGCCGGCAAGGGCGACATCGTGCTCTTTGAGGGCCCTATGAGCGCCGACTCTGTCCGCCGGCTGTGCGACGCCGTGCTGGAGACCTGCGGCGGACGGTGCGCCGTGTTCGCCGGCGAGGATGGCAGCTTCAAGTACGCCGTTGGCATCCGTGAGGGCGATGTGCGTCCCCTGGTCAAGGAGCTGAACGCCGCACTGAACGGCCGCGGCGGCGGCAAGCCCAACTTCGCCCAGGGCAGCGTTGCCGCAAGCGAAGCGGACATCAAAGTCTTTTTTGAAAAGAATTGAAAACCTCTTGACTGTTCCCCTGGGGGTGGGTGTATCCTGACGGCAGAGGTGATCGATATGCAGTTGAATGCGCTTTGCAAAGTTTGCGGTTTGACGAAAAAAGCTGTGGAATATTATGTGGATCAGCAGCTGGTGCGGCCTCAAGTTTTGCAAAATGGCTATCGGGATTTTTCCCAACAGGATGCGGAACTGCTGAAAAAAGTAGCAATTCTTCGTCGACTGGGGCTGTCGGTGCAAACCATCCGCACAGTTTTTCTCCAGGATCCACAAACCGCGCTGCAGCAAGTGACGCAGCAAAAAGCTGCTCATTTGGCTGTGGAGCAGGAACGGCTTTCTCTTCTGCGCAGCCTTGCGGATACACAAGACTGGGATGCCATCCGACAGCAGTTGGATATTGCCGAAAAGAAACAGGCCATTCTGTTCCGGCTGCTCAATGCCTTTCCGGGCTGCTACGGCAATTACCTCCGCCTCCATTTTGCAAAGTTTCTGGATCTGCCCATAGAAAGTATAGAACAGCAACAGGCCTTTGAGACGGTGGTCCACTATCTGGACAATGTGGATTTTACACTTTCTCCCGACCTTCGTGATTATCTGGAACAAGCCGCACGCGTATTGGATCAGCAGGCCGAAGAAAAAATCGCTGCCAATATGGAAGGTATCATCAATGACCCGGAGGCCTATCTTGCCGAACACAAAGACGAATTGGATGCCTATCTGGTTTACAAGACTTCTGAAGCGCACAAGGATTCCCCCGCTTGTCGGCTTCAGGAGCAGCTTCATCAGCTGCATCAACAAAAGGGCTACTACGATGTATTCCTTCCTGCCATGAAGCGGCTGAGTCCTTCTTATGCTGCCTATTGCCAAGGCTTGGAAGCTGCAAATCAAGTTTTTCTGCAACATTATCCCAACGCTTCCTTGTAATAACAAAAGCCCCTCACCGGTCGGTGAGGGGCGATTTTTATGAAACTCAGGCGTTCTGCAGGAAGGCGCGGTAGCCCTTGTAGGCCTCGTAAACGTCGGCCTTGGAGCTGACCTCGTAGGGGGCGTGCATGCTCAGCAGGGCAACGCCGCTGTCGATGACATCCATGCCGTACTTGGCCATGATGTAGGCGATGGTGCCGCCGCCGCCCACGTCCACCTTGCCCAGCTCGCAGAACTGGTAGGACACGTTGGCCTCGTCCATGATGGCGCGGATCTTGGCCACGTACTCGGCGTTGGCGTCATTGGAGCCGCCCTTGCCGCGGGAGCCGGTGAACTTGTTGAAGGTCATGCCCCGGGACAGGAAGGCGGAGGAGCGCTTCTCAAAAGCGTCGGCATACAGGGGATCGTAGCCGGCACTGACGTCGGAGGACAGCATCTTGGAGTTCTGCAGGCAGCGGCGCACAGCCAGGAAGGACTCGCCCTGGGTGGCGGCGATCAGCTCAGCAACCACATTCTCAAAGAAGTTGGCCTGCATACCGGTGGCGCCCACAGAGCCGATCTCCTCCTTGTCTACCAGCAGGCAGCAGGAGGTGCGCTTGAGGGGCTTGTCCTCATCCAGCATAGCCACCAGAGAGGTGTAAGAACAGACGCGGTCATCCTGGCCGTAAGCCAGGATCATGCTGCGGTCCAGGCCGCAGTCACGGGCCTTGCCGGCGGGAACGATCTCCAGCTCGGCGGACAGGAAGTCCTCTTCGGCCATGGCATACTTTTCCTTCAGCAGGTACAGAACGTTGGCCTTGACGGCTTCCTTCTGGTCCTTTTCCAGCTTGCTCTCTTCCAGAGGACGGTTGCCCACCAGCAGGTCCAGGCCCTCGCCGGTGATAACGGTGGAAGCCTTCTTGTCCATCTGATTGGCTGCCAGGTGCACCAGCAGATCGGAGAACACCAGAACGGGATCGGTCTCATCCTCACCGATGACCACATCAATGACGGTGCCGTCCTTCTTGGCCAGAGCGCCGTGGATGGCCATGGGCTGAGCGACCCACTGATACTTCTTGATGCCGCCGTAATAATGGGTGTCCAGATAGGCCTGGCCCTCGTTCTCGTACAGGGGATTCTGCTTCACGTCCACACGGGGAGAGTCGATGTGAGCACCCAGGATGTTCATGCCGGCCTCCAGGGGCTCTTCGCCCAGCTGGAACAGAGCCAGGGCCTTGCCCATGCAGGTGGCGTAGATCTTGTCGCCGGCGCCCAGACGGCGGCGGGCCTTCAGGGCGGTCTCCAGAGGGATGTAGCCGGCGGCCTCGGCCATCTTGACAGCCTCGGTGACGCACTCACGCTCGGTCTTGCCCTTGTCCAGGAAGGTCTTGTAGCCGGCGTTCAGAGCCTCCAGGGCCTCCAGATCTGCGGCGTTGTATTTTTTCCATGCGGTTTTGTATTCCATTGTTGTTTCGCTCCTTTTATATAGGTCTCAGATACAGTCATTGTATCGTGATTGTAGCTATTTTGTCAAGGTCATGAAATTTAGAGAAAATAGGAATTATTTTTATTTTCACTATTGACTTTTCAAAAAATTGTGGTATTATAATATCAAGAATCATTCTTGATTTGAAAGGAGTGACCGGATGACCAAACAGCAAACATTGATCTGTGACATTCTGGCCAATGTATGCGATCACCTGACCGCTGAAGAAGTTTTCTTCCGGGCCCGGGAGCAGATGCCAAACATCGCCATGGGCACGGTTTACCGCAATCTCAACCAGCTGGCCGCCGACCGGCAGATCCGCCGCCTCACCGTTCCCGGACAGCCAGACCGCTACGACCGCAACCCCATGCCCCACGGCCATCTGGTCTGCCAGACCTGCGGCAAGCTGCAGGACCTCTTTCTCCCCGACCTGATCCCCTATCTGGAAAAGGCCGCCGGCGAGAATATCACCCACTACGAGTTGACAATGGGACATATTTGTGCCCATTGCAAATAAAACTAATCTACAAAACACATTTTACACATTTTCAGGAGGAACGATTATGAATCTGAAGGGTACCAAGACTGAACAGAACCTGTGGACTGCTTTTGCCGGCGAGAGCCAGGCCCGCAACAAGTACACCTATTTCGCATCCGTGGCCAAGAAGGAAGGCTATGAGCAGATCTCTGCCATCTTCCTGGAGACCGCCGAGAACGAGAAGGAGCACGCCAAACTGTGGTTCAAGGCTCTGGGCGAGCTGGGCGGCACCGCCGACAACCTGAAGGCCGCTGCCGAGGGCGAGAACTACGAGTGGACCGACATGTACGCCACCTTTGCCAAGGAGGCCGAGGAAGAGGGCTTCACCGCTCTGGCTGCTCAGTTCCGCATGGTGGCTCAGATCGAGAAGGCTCACGAGGCCCGCTACCTGGCCCTGCTGGACAATGTCCAGATGCAGAAGGTCTTTGAAAAGTCCGAGGAAGTCATGTGGAAGTGCCGCAACTGCGGTCACCTGGTCATCGGCAAGAAGGCTCCCGGCGTCTGCCCCGTCTGCGCCCATCCCCAGAGCTTCTTCGAGATCGAGTCCAAGAACTATTAATGAAAGAAACGAAAGCCCGCCGCGATTTGCGGCGGGCTTTTCTATTTCTTGAACAAATCGCGCAAACGGTGTCGGCAATAAACGAGGCGCGTCACAGCGACCACGCGCTTCCACTGTTGGCATTCTTCGCAAAAATCCAATTCATCGGACAGCAAATACCACCACGCAGGATAATGGGTGCCGTCCAGCTTGTTCAAGCATTTCGGACATAGCTCTGCCACGATTCTCACCTCAACATCAGTTTATCAAATATGCATTGTAAATGCAATGCATATTTTGTTTTTACTTTACAATAAGATAAAAGCAATACGATTGTATTGCGAGGTGTTTTTATGGGCAAGTTCCAGATTCCGGTAACGCCATCCACCACCAACAAAACCATCCGATTCCCCAACGACGTGATCGACGCGGTGGAAAAGGCGATCCAAGGCAAGGAATGTACCTTTTCGGCTTTTGTTATCGCCGCTGTCCGGGCGGCACTGGAGGATCTCGAAGAATCCTGATCGCAAAACAAAAACCCCAACCGAACGGTTGGGGTTTTCTCTTTTAGTCCAAGATGTCGACCATGACGCGCTTGTCGTCACGCAGACCCATGGCCTTGATCAAAGTGCGGATCTCTTTGGCGATCCGACCCTGGCGACCAATGACTCTGCCCATATCCTCGGCAGCCACTCGCAGCTGCAGAGTGATGGAATTGCCGTTCTCCAGCACGTTCACCTGAATCTCTTCGGGCTTCTCGACCAGATTGCCGACAATGTAGGTCAGCATCTCATTGATGCCGGCGATCTCCATAGCTTACAGGACACCGGCCTTCTTCAGCAGAATGCGGACGGTATCGGTGGGCTGAGCGCCATCCTTGATCCACTTCTGAGCGGCCTCGGCGTTGACAACGACCTCAGCGGGCTCCTTCAGGGGGTTGTAAGTGCCGATCTCCTCGATGAAACGGCCATCACGGGGATAACGGGAATCTGCCACCACGATACGATAGAAAGGAGCCTTCTTGGCACCCATTCTTCTCAGTCTGATCTTAACCATACTTCTTTTCACCTCCGTAATTTGAATCGAATCTATCTGAGTTTTTACTCACAAATGTTGTGCCCCTTAATAGGGGAACTTAAAGCCCGAGCGCTTCATCTTTTTCATGGCGCCGGGGGCGGAGAACTGCTTCATCATCCGCTGCATCTGGTCAAACTGCTTCAGCAGGCGGTTGACGTCCTCGATCTTCATGCCGCAGCCGGCGGCGATACGCTTTTTCCGGCTGTACTTGATGATATCGGGCTTGGCGCGCTCTTCGGGGGTCATGGACAGGATGATGGCCTCCAGTCGGGAGAAAGCCTTTTCGTCCACCTTGGCGTTCTGGATGGCCTTTTTGTCGATGCCGGGAACCATACCCAGAACGTCCTGGATACTGCCCATGTTCTGCACCTGCTTCAGCTGGTCCAGGAAGTCGTTCAGGTTCATCTTGCCGGAACGCATCTTCTTTTCCAGCTCGGCAGCCTGCTTCTCGTCAAAGGCATCCTGTGCCTTTTCCACCAGGGTGAGCACGTCGCCCATGCCCAGGATCCGGGAAGCCATGCGGTCGGGATAGAAGGGCTCGATGGCATCCAGCTTTTCGCCCATACCAACGAACTTGATGGGCTTGCCGGTGACGGCCTTGATGGACAGAGCGGCGCCGCCGCGGGCGTCGCCATCCAGCTTGGTCATCAGCACCGAGTCGATGCCCAGGGCATCGTTAAAGGCCGAAGCTGCGTTGACGGCGTCCTGGCCGGTCATGCCGTCCACCACCAGCATGATCTCGTGGGGCTTGACGGCAGATTTGATGTTTTTCAGCTCGTCCATCAGCGCCTCGTCGATGTGCAGACGGCCGGCGGTGTCCAGCAGCAACAGGTCGTTGCCGTGGGCGCGGGCGTGCTCAAAGGCGTGCTGCGCGATGGCGATGGGGTCGCCCTGGCCTTCCTCGTAAACGGGGATGCCCAGCTGCTCACCAACGATCTTCAGCTGCTGTACGGCGGCGGGACGGTACACGTCACAGGCGCACAGCAGGGGGCGGCGGCCGTCCTTTTTCTTGAACCAGCCGGCCAGCTTGGCGATGTTGGTGGTCTTACCTGCACCCTGGAGACCCACGAACATGATGACCGTGGGGGGACGGTTGGCCATGTGCACACGGCTCTGGCTGCCGCCCATCAGGTTGCACAGCTCGTCGTTGACGATCTTGATGACCTGCTGGGCAGGGGTCAGGCTCTCCAGAATATCGGAGCCGATAGCCTTTTCGGTGACCGTCTTGACGAAGTCCTTGACCACCTTGAAGTTGACGTCGGCCTCCAGCAGGGCAAGACGGACTTCCCGCATGGCCTCCTTGACGTCATTCTCGGTGAGGCGGCCCTTGGAGCGCAGCTTTTTAAACGCGTTATTAAGTTTTTCGCTTAATCCTTCAAAAGCCATAGGTTACTTCATTTCTCCGGTCAGAGCGAGGATGGTATCCACGTTCTTGGCGATTTCGAAATTTCGGAGCTTGGCGTTGACCTGGGCGATGTAGGCGGCGGCCTGCCGGATCTCATCCAGCTTGCTCTCATAGCTGCCGTACTTCTTCACCAGGCCCAGCTTATCCTCGGTATCCCGGAGGATGGTCTCGCTGCGCACGATGGCGTCACGGACGCCCTGGCGGGAAATACCCGCGTGCTCGGCGATCTCCGCAAGGGAGAGATCCTCGTTATAATAAAGGTCAAACAGCTCCTTCTGCTTGTCGGTGAGCAGTTCGCCGTAGTAGTCGTACAGCATGGACATGTGGAAGGTGTCGCTTTTCATTCTTCTCTCCCCTTTCTGTAAAGTAATTTCCCTTTACAACAGGAAGTATCATACATGAAAACCGGCCAAAAGTCAAGAGAAAAGCGAAAATTTCACGGAGAATTTTTGCGGGTTTTTGACAGGTTTTTGCACAGATTCACCAAGGATACCTCTTGACACATAATACTATGTATTGTATAGTATTGTCAAGGAGGTGACGGGATGGATATTCAGCTGAAACGGGGCATCCTGGAGATCTGCGTTCTCAAGGCGTTGGAGAAGCAGGATTCCTACGGTTATCAGATCATCAAGGACCTCTCTCCGGCGGTGACGCTGTCGGAATCCACCCTCTATCCCATCCTCAAGCGGATGCAGAGTGCCGGGTGCATTGCCGAATATTCGGTGGAGCACAACGGACGGCTGCGGAAATATTACCACCTGACCCCGGTGGGCGAAGGACGCATTCAGGACTTTCTGGTGGAATGGGAGGAAGTCCGCCGGGCATACGAGTATATAAGAGGTGAATGATATGACCAGATACGATTTTGAAGACTGGCTGCGGTACCGTCTGTCTGACCTCCCCCAGGAGGAAGTGGACCGCATCGCGGCGTTTTATATGGATGCCATCGAGGCGCGGATGGAGGATGGCATGACCGAAGAGCAGGCCATCTATGACCTGGGCGAGCCCGAGGCCCTGCTGGAAGAGATCCGGGCCGATCTGCCCCGGCACGTGATCTACAAGCCGGTGCACAAGAGCACCCGGCCCGCAAACCGCAAGAGTCGGATCATGACCCTGATTCTGGTGGCGGCCATTCTGGGCGTTGCTCTGCCGGCGCTGGTGATGGTGCTCAACTTCTCCCCGGTGCGGCGTTCCCAGATCATCTACGAAGCGGTTAGCGTCCCCGTCGAGGCCCCTGCGATCAGCTGGGAAGGTGACGAAAGCGAGTACACCTTTGACCCCTCCGTTCATGGGCTGAACAAGGTGGAGATCAGTGCCGCTCTGGGCCGGGTGTCGGTAGAGCCCTGCGACGACAACTGGGTGCACGTGATCGGCAACGACGGCTCCTTTGACGCCAACGTCCGGGGCACCACCCTGTATGTGGAGAATGTCAACGACGATCTGCTGGTGCGGATGCCCATGGCCTGGTATCTGCGGCTGAGCATCGACAGCGATGTGGGCGATGTGGAGATCTATGAGATCACCGCCGCCACCCTGGACGTCAGTGCCGACCTGGGCAACATCTTTCTGCACAATGTCACCGCCGCCGAGCGGATCAACCTGGCCGCCGATGTGGGCAATATCGAAGGCTCGCTGAAGTATCGCCAGGAGGATTACTGCATCGACGTGTCGGTGGACCTGGGCCAGTGCAACCTCACCGACTCGGTGAACGACGGCACGCCCCTCACCATCGCCGCCGATCTGGGATCGGTGAAGATCGCGTTTGAAGACTGAGAAAGGAGTCTGCCATGGCAAAACTGGAACGCACCATTCGTGGAAATCTGGAGGATATTCTGCACACCATTGACCGGGAACTGCTGGAAGGCAGCATCTCTGCCAGTTATGAGGACGGAAGTGACTACACCGCAGACGGCGTCCGCTGTGCCGTTCGGGTTTATGAGCGGTACAGTTATTCGGGCGGCAACCGGGTAAGCATGAGCATCACGCTTTTCGGCAAGGATGATCTGTGGCATCTTTGCGCCATCACCTCCGGCGGCAGCCAGGCAACGTTCTTCAAGATCAACACCTGGGGCGAAGAAGCCTTCCTGGAAAAGCTTTCTGATATTGTAAACCGGCTCTGAGCAACAAGAAAAGCACCCCAATAGGGGTGCTTTTTTGTTTTAATAGAAGGTGGCCACTTCCTGGGCAGGGGCTTCGGCAGGCTCCACCGAGATCACCTGCAGCACGGGGCCGCGCTTTTCGTAAACAGGGCTGAACTTGATGGCCACCTTGGCGGTGACGGTGATCCAGTCCTTGCTCTCGAAGTCCATGGGCTTGTCCCACTGACAGGCCAGGCCGGTAAAGGTGATATCGTCCTCGCAGCAGACCATCAGATAGCGGCCGCAGAGGAAGGTCTTGGGGGGCAGCTTCTGGCTCTTGACGGCCATGCCCTTGAAGCGCAGGGTCTTGCCCTCATACTTGGCTTCTTCTTCGGAGATATCCCGGTACCAGATGGCGTAGTCCTCTTCCTTGATGTCCACGATGTCGGCCTCAAGATCAAAGGGCAGGGGATCTTCCAGCTCGTCATAGACCACATCGCCGTTTTCCATCTCATAGGCGATGTCGCACTTGCGGCTGACGCCCCGGATGATCTTGTGGACCTCCACCTTATCCAGGTCGTCCTTGGCGCGGTTGAGGACGATCATCTCGCAGCTCTTCAGCTTGTCCACCGTCAGCTGGCGCATATTGGCGTTGTAGCTGAGGAAGGTGTTGGCGTCGGCGAAGCAGATCTCCTGGTAGATGACCCAGTCCACCGGCATGGCGTTGTACAGGTCGTCCAGCAGCCACATGCCGTTGTACTCCAGCACCACCCGCTGAGGGTTGTGCTTCATCTGCAGCTTCGCCAGATAGTCGGGGTTCAGCTGTTCGGGCTCCTCCAGCACTTCCACAAACACGTTGTGGGCGGCAAACTTATCGGGCTCGTACTCCTCTACGCCTTCTTCGCACAACAGCAGCAGGGTGCGCTCGCCGGCGTTGAAGCGCTCGTCCTCCAGGGTCTCCTGGATAAACTTGGTCTTGCCGGCCTCCAAAAAACCGGTAAACAGATAGACAGGCAGCTCCATCTTATTCCACCCCGAACAGAGCCTTCATGGCAGAGGTGTCGATCTTGGAGCCGATGACGCACAGACGGCCCATGGTGGAGGCAGCGCCCAGACGGACGTTTTCCTCACCGGGGACATAGTCAAAGTGAATCCACTTGCCGTCCTGGCCTTCCACGATACCCTTGGCACGCAGCACGGCGCCGTAGATGCCGCTGGTGAACTGGCTCAGAATGTCCTCGATCTCCTCAACAGAGAACTTGCGGGTGGTCTCCACGCCCCAGGAGGTAAAGACCTCGTCGGCGTGATGATGGTGATGATCGTGACCGTGGTGGTGGCCGCAGCTGCACTCGCCCTCGTGGTCGTGGTGATGATGCTCGTGGTCATGATCGTGGCCGCAGCTGCACTCCTCGTCGTGGTCGTGGTGGTGATGATGCTCGTGATCGTGATCGTGGCCGCAGCAGCACTCCTCGTCGTGGTCGTGATGGTGATGATGCTCGTGGTCGTGATCGTGACCGCAGGAGCACTCCTCGTCGTGGTCGTGGTGGTGATGATGCTCATGATCGTGATCGTGACCGCAGCAGCACTCCTCGTCGTGGTCGTGATGGTGATGATGCTCATGATCGTGATCGTGACCGCAGCAGCACTCCTCGTCGTGGTCGTGATGGTGATGATGCTCGTGAGCTTCCTTTTCCAGCAGCGCAAGTTCGGCCTCCAGAGTGTTCTTCTTCTCCATGGTCTCCAGCATCTGCTTGCCGGTGAGATCTTCCCAGGGAGTGGTGATGACAGAGGCAGTCTCGTTGTGGGTGCGCAGCAGGGCAACCACATCCTGCAGCTTCTTTTCGCTCATGCCGGTAGTGCGGGAAAGCACGATGCAGCTGGCATGCTCGATCTGGTCGTTGAAGAACTCACCGAAGTTCTTCATATACATCTTGCACTTGTTGGCGTCTGCCACGGTGGTGAAGCCGTTGAGAACGGCCTCTTCCATCTCCAGGCCCTGGACGGCACGGATCACGTCAGACAGCTTGCCCACGCCGGAGGGCTCGATGAGGATCCGGTCGGGATGATACTGCTCCAGCACCTGGCGCAGAGCCTTGCCGAAGTCGCCCACCAGGCTGCAGCAGATGCAGCCGGAGTTCATCTCGGTGATTTCGATGCCGGCGTCCTGGAGGAAACCGCCGTCGATACCGATCTCACCAAACTCGTTTTCGATGAGCACCAGCTTTTCGCCCTTGTAGGCCTCTTCGATGAGCTTTTTGATCAGCGTGGTCTTGCCTGCGCCCAAAAAGCCGGAAAAAATGTCGATCTTGGTCATGTTTTCGCTTCCTTTTTATATTAAAATTAATTTTTCACTAATTTTATATTATAACACAGGAAAGATAGATGGCAAAGGCTTTTTTTGTGAATTTATTCGTAGTATAATATTTTGTATGAAATTATACTGAAACGCAGCAGGAGGTACTCCACGATGAACAATCAGCTGGAACGGAAATACGGCCTCTTTACCGCCATCTGCATGGTGGTGGGCATCGTCATCGGCTCGGGCGTCTTTTTCAAGGCCCAGACCATTCTCACCCGCACCGGCGGCGATATGCCCCTGGGCATTCTGGCCTGGCTCATCGGCGGCGCCATCATGCTGGTGTGCCTTTTGACCTTTGCCTTCATGGGGCAGAAATATGAGCGGGTCAACGGCCTGGTGGATTATTCGGAAGCCACCGTAGGCCCCAAGTACGGCTATTACGTGGGCTGGTTCGCTTCCATTATTTATTATCCCACCCTGACCATGGCCCTGGCCTGGCTGTCCGCCCGGTACACCCTGGAGTTTCTGGTGTCGGTGAACCCCCACCTGCCGCTGGTGATCCCGGCTGCCCAGGGCGGCTGCGTCATCGGTCCGGAATGTATGGTGCTGACCCTGTTTTTCCTGTGCTTTACCTTTACCCTCAACAGCCTTTCCCCCAAGCTGGCGGGCAAATTCCAGACCAGCACCACCATCATCAAGCTGATCCCCCTGGCCCTGATGGCCGTGGTGGGCGTGATCTACGGCCTGTCCACCGGTATGCTGCAGCAGAACTTTACCCAGGTGGCAGTGGTGGACGGCGGCGTCCAGGGCAATCCCCTGTTTGCGGCTGTATGCTCCACCGCCTTTGCCTATGAGGGCTGGATCATCGCCACCTCCATCAACGCCGAACTGAAAAACGCCAAGCGCAACCTGCCCCGCGCGCTGATCATCGGCGGCTTTATCATCGTGGCGGTCTATCTCTGCTATTATATCGGCGTGGCCGGCGGCGCTTCCAACCAGCAGCTCATCGACCAGGGCGCTACGGTGGCATTCACCAATATTTTCGGCAATGTGCTGGGCAATATCCTCAACCTGTTCATCGCCATCTCCTGCCTGGGCACCTGCAACGGTCTGATGCTGGGCTGCACCCGTGGCATTTATGCCCTGGCCATCCGCGGCGAGGGTATGGCTCCCGCGACCTTCTCCCAGGTGGACAAGGAGACCAACATGCCCCATAACTCGGCCATCATCGCGCTGATGGCCTGCGGCGTCTGGTTCCTGTACTTCTATCTGTCCAACCTGGCGGGCACCTGGAGCGGCGCATTTGTCTTTGACCCCACCGAGCTGCCCATCATCACCATCTATCTGATGTATCTTCCCATGTTCATCCAGTGGATGCGCAAGGAAAAAGACCAGCCCCTGCTCAAGCGGTTCATCATGCCGACGCTGGCCTTCTGCGGCTCGGTGTTCATGGTCATCGCCTGCATCGTCAGCCACAAGTGGGGCTGCTTCTGGTATCTGATCGTATTCGCCGTGGTCATGTTCTTTGGCTGGCTGGTGAACAAGAAAAAGAAAATCGCTTAATCGAACGAAAGAAACGCTCCGGAGTATTCCGGAGCGTTTTTCTTATTCCTGCCAAAGTTTTTTGCCCACGGCCTTTTCGCAGGGCTCGTACAGCTCGGGCAGGAACATACCCCGTCCCAGCTTGAGCCGGGCTTTTGGCACGCAGACTGCTGCCACATTCTGACCGGCCCGGATCTGTGCCGAGCAGACGGGCACACATTCGTCCAGATCGATGAAGGTCACCAGATCGGGGAAGGTAGCCAGCCGCTGTCCGGCCCGCTGGGCAGTCATGTATTCGTTCATAAAGTCCACTTCCAAGGGGCCCTCGTCGGTGTCCACCGTCACCAGGCCCACATCAAAGCCGCCGCTGATCTTCAGCGAAACGTCGGTGACCCTGCCCCGTCCCAGCACCCGGCAGTCCAAAAGATCGGCCAGCGCGGCCAGCAGTTTGTCCGCATCGTCCATATTCTGCTGCCAGACACTGCCCACCTCCATGGCCTGGGAGATACAGCCCACGGCGCTGTTTTGACGGAAGTAGCCTGCTGTTGCCGGGTTACGCAGCACGGTAACATAGCCGCCGGCCAGGGTGGCGGCGTTGCGCACAGCGGCAGAGGTCTGCTCCACCGTTCCGGTGACCGTCAGGGCGATCTCGGAAGAGCCCTTGCCGCCGGCGGCCGTCTGGACGGACTTGTAGCCCGGCAGGGCATGAAGGCCCATGGCACCCATGACGCCGGTGGGATGGGCGCGGCCGTTGCAGGCGGTATCCACCATGGGCTTGCCGGTGAGGGCCGCCACCATCCAGCCGTTGGTGATGCTGTGACCGCCGTTTTCGTTGGTGACAAAGGCGGCAATGCTTCGGTCATCGGCCGCCAGAAAGCTGTCGTAAACCTGCTGATAGTGCCGCTCCTGGACGCAGGAGTCGGGAGATGCCGGCGAACCCACCAGCGAGGCGGTGACCAGCAGGTCCTCCTCCTTCAGCTCGTCCAAAGACACAAAGCGCACCGGGCCGGTTTTGAGCACCAGATCCAAAATCTCCCGGCCGCCCTCCGGCAGGCCGCCTCCTCCGCCGCCCAAAAACCAGCCGCCCAGCAGCATCTGTTCGCCGTTTTCTCTCGTCAGTTCAAACATAAAAGTTCCTCCTTTGCCAGTTGGCACAGCACTTCCCGGGGCAAAACGGCCGGCAGGCCGCAGGCCTCGGCCACCCGTTTGTGTGCCAGGGTATAGCCGAAGCAGTCCAGGCAGATCAGCCCGGCCCCCTGCTGTTTCAGTTGGTTGACAGCCGCCGTTACGGCCTGCTCGTTTCCGAAGGGATCGGCCACGGCCAGCAGCACATCGGGCGCGCCGCAGTCGGCCCACCAGCCGGCGATCTGACGGCGCTGCTCTTCGTTGGGGATGAGCACCCCCACCGGAATCCCCGGTCTCAGCGCCGCCTGCCGCTGACAGAGGCCGGGGTACAAAATGGTTTTTTTATGAATATAGGTGGGAAAATTGCCGGTACAGGCCATGAGGTGCAGATCGGCCCCCTCCCGCTCGGCCCGGGTGATGCAGTCCTGGAGCCGGGCGAATATCCTGTCGGCCGACAGCGCGATCTGGCGGCTGTCCCCGGCCATCCGGGTCACCAGCAGCTCTCCCCTGCCCTCATAGCCGCAGAGCTGTTCGGCCTCGGCCCGGGTCAGACCGTCCAGGGCACCGTACTGGCGCAGTTCCCAGCCCGCGGGCAGCAGCTGCCGCAGGTCACCGGCGATATCCTCCCGTGGTGTCTGACCGATGGTCAGCATGGCGATCACAGGCATGGTCCTCTCCCCTTTCCTATTCTTTATCATACCCGACAACCGGCCGGGGCGCAAGCGTCTCCGGAAAATTGTTAATTTTTCACCGGTTTGCGCCTTTGTGTTTGCAATTATTGCCGCTATATGATATGATAATTTGGCTAATTTTAAAGGAGTGATCATTTTGCAGAGTCCTTTTCATACCGAAGCGCCCGAAAAGGTGCGCGAAGTCTCCGAGGTTGCCCCCGCCAAAGCCCATCACGGCGAAGGCCCCCGCGGCATCTTTCTGTCCGTACTATTTCTGGCCCTGCTGGGTCTGTTGGTCTGGGGCTGCGCCCAGGTGTTCCTGGACCCCACGGCCCATTATCCTTACCATACCATCGACCGCAAGGAAGAGGTTCAGCAGCCCTCCGACGGCGGCAGCCAGGCCGGTGATGTGAGCGGCGGCGAAAGCGCCTCTTCCGCCACCACCCTGCAGCCTGTGACCCTGCTGGCTTCCAACACCGGCGTGGGCGGCACCGAAGTTGCCGGCTGGGACAACATCGTGGCCCGTTATGGCGACCATGAGCTGACCAACCAGCAGTTCATCCTCTATTATTGGGACTGCTTCTATAACCTGTACGATGCCTACGGCACCAACCTGTTCTCCATGCTGAACGTTGCCGCCCCCTTTGACCAGCAGTCTCTGGACGGCGTGCAGACCTGGCACGAGTATTTCTCTGAAATGGCCGTCCAGACCTGGATGCAGACCATGCAGCTGTGCGACGAAGCCGCCAAGAACGACTATACGCTGATCGATTCCGAGCTGGAATATCTGGATTCCTCCATCGCCGCCATCGACAACTATCTGGTGGAAGGTACCCACAAGACCCGTGATGATTACCTCCAGCAGATGTTCGACCCCTGTGTGGATGAAGCGGGCTACCGTGCCTATAACCAGAATCTGCTGCTGGCCAACAGCTACGCCGACAGCCGGTATCTGGAGATCTATCAGGCAAACTATGACGAGACCCTGCCCCTGACCTACTGCGTCAACGTACGTCATATTCTGATCTCTGCCGAGGATGCCTCCAACGCCGACAGCATGGCCGCCGCCAAAAAGCAGGCCGAGGACCTGTACGCCCAGTGGCAGCAGAACCCCACCGAGGACAACTTCATCGCCATGGCCGGCGAGCACACCCAGGATCCCGGCTCTCAGGAGACCGGCGGCCTGTACGAGGATGTCTATCCCGGTCAGATGGTCACCAACTTCAACGACTGGTGCTTTGACGAAAGCCGCCAGACCGGCGACCACGGCATCGTGGAGACCGAATACGGCTACCACATCATGTACTTCGTGGGCGATAGCGAGACCGTTTACGAGGATCCCAATGACGCCGTTGCCGGCGGTATCTACGACGCCTGGCTGAACGACCTGTTCGCCGTGGAGGATCTGGAGAATCTGTCCAAGAACGCCGTCTTTACCGAAAAGGCAAAGCTGCCCTCCGCTGAATAATCCCATAAAAATGCCCCTCACCCACCGGGTGAGGGGTTGTTTTATTGTCCGATGAGGAGTTTTTGATATTCAGCCCGGTCGGTGTATTGCGGAGCAACATGGGAGATGTTAAAATCTCCTCGCTTGCGCATATACAAGGGCTGTTCCAGCCCGGGCAGGTGCAGAATAAACTGGGCATAAGACTTTTCCCATGTGATTTCCGCTGTGAAATCCAGCAATTCTCCGTCCAAGAAAAAGGTTCGGTTCTCCCTCTCTGTCCAGGTACCTTCATCCACCAGGCGGTTGTCGATGTACAACTCATACCGTTCACCGGGCTGCAAATCAGCCGACAGGGTCACCAGATAGGGTTCCGCATCGCTCCGCTCAGGTACATGCTGCCAGCAACCCCGGATGGTGTCGGGATCACCGCTGTACTTTGGTGCCCGCTGCCCTTCCACAATTCCAATCAGGCCCAAAAAGAACACCACCAGCAGACAGATAAGGACGATCTTCATCGTATTGTCCTGTTGGAGAGTTTCCGCCTCGTTCTGCGACTCCGCAGGCAGTTCCGCGCCCTTGAATAATTCATCCAGGGTCAGGCCCAATTCTGCGGCCAGCGGCTCCAGCAGAGATACCTCCGGGAAGCCCAGGCCCCGCTCCCATTTGGAAACGGTGGTGTGGCTCACGTGCAGCCGGTTGGCAAGCTGCTCCTGGGTCAGCCCCTTTTCCTTACGGGCTTTGGCGATGAGCACGCCGGTCTTTTTCTGATCCACAGGCTTCCCTCCTTTCTTAACTGTATTTTAGCAAAAATCCCTGCAATAGGCAATCGACGGAGCGTCGAAAGGGTTGTTTTTCCTGAAAAAGAGGCGTATAATCCCCTTGGGTGATTGATATGTCAACGAAATTCAAAGAGAACTATCTGGCCCCCAAGGCCTTTTATCAAAAGATCGCCGCCATTGCCCTGCCCCTGGCCGCCCAGCAGATCCTGAACCAGGGTGCCGGCTTTGTGGACACCATCATGGTGAGCCATGTGGGCGGCGTGGGCGCTGTGGCGGTGGCCACCCAGCTGGACAACCTTCTGGGCACGGTCTCTTTCGGCATCAATGCCGGCATCAATATCTACTCCGCTCAGTTTTACGGTGCCAGAGACTGGAAAAGTCTGAAGAAGTGTTTCGGCTTCCAGCTGCTGATGAACTTCCTCAACTTTCTGGTGTTCTTTTCGGTGGCGCAGCTGTTCGGCATGGGTGTTCTGTCCTTCTACAGCAGCGGCGACCGGGCGCTGATCGAACTGGGCTGGCAGTATCTGCGCATCTCTTCCTGCGGCTATCTGTTCAACTGCGTCATCAACGCCTATTCCTTTATGTATCGGGCTATCCACCGGACCAAAGTGCCCATGTACATCGGTCTGTGCGTCAATCTGCTCAACGCCGGGCTGAACTTTTTGCTGATCTTCGGTCATCTGGGACTTCCCCGGATGGGCGTGGCAGGCGCGGCGCTGGCTACCGTCATTGCCAACGGCTTTGGCGCGGTGGCCCACATCGTCTATGCCTTTGTCACCAAGCAGCCCTTCCTCGGAAACCTCCGGGAACTCACCGACTGGGACCGGATATTCCTCTTCCCCATCGTCCGCAGGATGATCCCGCTGATCCTCAACGAGGCCATGTTCGGCCTGGGCAATTCCATGTATGTGAAAGCCTACGGCCTGCTGGGCGGCGCCGCGCTGGAGATCTACAAGATTGGAAACACGGTGGGCAATTTCTTCTACATCGCCGTTCTGGGCATGAACAACGCGGTGGGCCTTTTGGTGGGCGAGCAGCTTGGAAAAAAGGATCTGGAGGGTGCCCGGAGAACCGTCCGATACCTCTTCCCCCTGTCGGGGGTGCTGGCCGTTCTGGTATCGGTGCTCATCGCTCTGTTTGCCGGGCCCATGGTATCGCTGTTCGATCTGGCAGATACCTCCATCGCCGCAGCCTCGGTGCTGATGGTGCGGCTGTTCGCCCTTCGCATCGCCTTCCGGCTGTTCAACGTGATCTTTATGGCCACCCTGCGGGCAGGCGGCGATTCCATCTTCCTGATGTTCCTGGACTGCGGCGTGCTGTGGCTGGTGGGCGTGCCTCTGGCTTTTGCAGGCGTTTACCTGCTGCACATCCAGACCATCGGCGGTCTGTTTGCCCTGCTGCAGCTGGAGCAGCTGGTGCGTATGGGCATCGGCTATCTCCGTTACCGCCAGGGCACCTGGTGCCGCAATCTGACGATGGAGACCCAGAAAAAGGCTTAAACCGCACAAAAAGAAAACCGGCTCTTTCGAGCCGGTTTTTTGTGTTTGGTTTTAGATCTCAGCCACCAGCAGGCCGTAGCCGCCGTCGCTTCTCTGATACACCACGCAGGGCTTGCCGTCCCGCTCGGTGTTGACGAAGAAGAAGAAGCTGTGGCCCAGCAGATTCATCTGCAGGATAGCATCCTCGATGGTCATGGGCTTGCTGACCACGGTCTTTTCACGGACCAGCTCAAACTCTTCCTCATGATAATCGTCCATGGCCTCCACGGTCTTGGCGAAGGATTCATGGCGGATGCGCTTGGCCAGCTTGGTCTTGTTCTTCTGGATCTGGCGGTCGATGGAAGCCACCGCACCGTCGATGGAAGCCTGCATATCGGAAGTCCGTTCCTTGGCACGGAAGTACATTCCGCGCACTTCAAAGGCGATCTCAGCGGTCTGCATACCGCGCTCGGTGGAGAAGGTTACCTGCACCACAGGTTCGTCGCCAAAAAACTTGCCCAGTTTTTCCACCTTACGGGTGGCGTAAGCGGCCATGGAGTCGGACACGTTCATTTTTCTGCCGTAGATGTCAATCTTCATGTGTGACACTCCTTTGCTATTTGGTATATTTATCATATCATATTTGTGCAGGAAAAGCCAGACTTTTTTGTGCGTTTATGCCAGAAAAAAACTTTTTTCTTTTGCGCACCGTTCGACGCGTTTTTTACCCGCCGGGGTGTATTCTGTAAATGCGGAGGGCGGATCACCCTCGGGTGGCCGACATGGTCGCTCGTCGGACGCACAGCGTTCGGCACCGTTCATATCTTTATCCCCACAAAACCGGCCCTGTGCCGGACTTGGCGTTCACCTGGTGGGCGCCCCTTTTTTATGCAAAAAAGGACGGCACTTGGCCGTCCTTTTGGTTTATACGCCGCTGAGATTTTTCTGATAGTCGAACCGATAGATGCGCTCGATGTGCTTACCTACGCCGTCCAGGCCGGGGAACAGAGATTTTCCGTTGATGCCCAGCATGTTCAGCTCCCGGACGATCTGCTGCTTGGCGCAGACGGGGATGACGAACTGATACAGGAAGTCGTCGCTGTCATCGCCGTCGCAGGGCGGGCAGTCCTCATCAAGCAGCTTCATGTAATTTTGCTCATCGATCATCTGCTGGAAGGGGCGCATATCGTTGCCCCAGACCATGAACCAGCTGGACTGGGCCGACATTCTGCCGTCGAACAGATAGGGCGAGTACAAAAAGGGCAGCTCCATGGGGCTGGTGGTGCAGACGCCGTTTTCACAGGGTGCAAAGCCCATCAGAGTGCTGATGGCCTCCCTTCTGGCGGACTCGTCGTCAATGAAGTCATAAGCGGGATCCAGGGTCTTGATGTGGCGGTTGTAGTTCAGCCGGTTGAGCATCCACACCACGGCGTCCTCCTGCCGGCTGTTGTTCTCACAGGCAAAATACAGGGCCACCAGGGGATTTTCCGACCAGTCCAGAAACCGGGTGGGCACGCCGTAATGCTGGGCCAGCTCCACCCACCAGATGTCGCTTTCGTCCCGGTTCTGGGTCACATAAGCCGCCGCCTCCTGCCGGAAATGCTGCAGGATGCGCTGTTCGGTGGAAAAGGTCAGATACTTCCGGGCGCTTTCGTCCCAACCCTCGTACTGCTCGCCGATCTCCCGGAAAATGCCGGGCAAAAGGGGCCATGAAACGTGGGCCATGCCCCGGTATAAAAACTTGCTGGACACGGGGTTGTTGAGGCCGCCGTCTTTGGCGTACGCTTTGTCCAGCCTGCGGATGATCTCCAGATACTGGGAGACACTCGTGATCTCTTTCTGCATAAAACGACCTCCCTTGCTGATTTCAGTTTAGCAAGGGAGGCCGGGGTTGTCAAGGGAGAGACTTATCCGTAATATTGTGCCTGCAAAGCAAAGAGCTGGGCGTATTCTCCGCCGCGGGCCATAAGTGCGTCATGGGTGTCCAGTTCGGTAAGCCGCCCCTTTGCAAAGACCGCTACCCGGTCGCAAAACCGGGCTGAGGACATGCGGTGGGAAATATAAACGGCGGTTTTCCCTGCCACCAGCGCGGCAAACTGCCGGTACAATTCATACTCTGCCCGGGGATCCAGGGCGGCGGCAGGCTCGTCCAGCACCACAATGGGCGCTTCCCGATACAGCGCCCGAGCCAGGGCGATCTTTTGCCCCTCTCCGCCCGACGGCTCAAAACCGTCCTCTTCAAACAGTTTGCTCACATGGGTATGAATCCTCTTTGGCAGACTGTCCAGCCTGGGTCCCATTCCCACCTGCCGAAGCAGTAATTCTACCCTATGGTCATCGGCCGGAAGGGCCAGTGCCACGTTATCCCGTAAGGACATGGAAAAAAGCCGATAGTCCTGGCTGTTCCGCTCGTAAAAGTTTACAAATTTCTCCAAATTTAGGCACAAGAAATTCTCCCCCGAAAGCGTGACTTTCGGGGGTATTTTTTCGCCTTTTTCCAGAAATCAATAGAATATTTTTCTCAATTTTGCATATACTACCAAAATGGTAGAGACTATAGCATTTTCATGCTAAGTGCACAAAGTTTTATTGACCAAACCCGATATGTTTGGTATAATTAACAATAACAACCACTGAAAGAGGGGTGAAACCATGCTGGATGATACCATCCGTAAAATCAAGGAAGCGGAAGAGGCGGCCGAACAGGAAAAGGCAGCCTGTCGCGCCCGGCTCCAGCGTATGCTTGCCGATGCCGAACAAGATGCAGCCGCCATGACTGTTCAGGCAGAAGAGACCCTCCGTCAGGAACAGGCTGTGCTGCTGGATCAGGCGGAACAAGAAGCTGCCGCCATTCGCAGCCAGATCCTGGAAAAAGCCTATCAGGAATGTGATCTGCTGCGGGCACAGGTCCGACGAAACGACGGTCGTGCCATCGAGGTCATCCTGACAAAGGGGGTGTAGCCTTTGGCCATTGTCAAAATGAAAGCACTTTCCTTGCTGGTGCCGCTGGAGGATCACAAGGCCCTCCTCCGGGATCTGCAGCGGCTGGGCTGTGTGGCGCTGGAGACTGCCGAGGCAGAAGGCTTCCAGGCGCTCCCGGCCCAGGCAGGGGATCTGCGGCAGACCATTCGTGAGGTCCAGCGCGCACTGGAGATCCTGGGGCGCTTTGTCCCCCGGAAAAAGCCGCTGCTCTCCCCCAGACGGGACATTTCTGCGCAGGATTTCTGGGACGAAGGTCTTTGGAATGCCGGTCTGGACAGCGCCCGGCGTATCGGGCAGTATCAGCAGACGCTGGACACACTGTCCGCCCGGGAGACCCAGCTGCAGGCACAACGACTGGGTCTGCTGCCCTGGCAGCATCATTCGCTGCCCCTGGAGACCCAGGGCACCCGCACCACCCGCCTGCTCCCCGGCACTTTGCCTGCAGCGATTGCCCTTCCGGCAGTCCAGGAAAGCCTGCAGCAGACGGCGAACACCGCCATTCTGCAGCCCATCAGTTCCGACAAGGATCTGCATTATCTGGTACTGCTGTTCCATGAAAGCCAGGAAAAGGAGGCCATGGATCATCTTCGGCCCATGGGCTTTGCCCTTCCCGGCTGGAAAGGCCTGGAAGGCACCGCAGCGGATAATATCCGGCGCATCGACCTGGAGCTGGACCGTATCAAGGGCCAGCAGCAGGCGGCAAGACAGGGCATCCTGGCCCTGGGTGACCAATATGAGGGGCTGGAGACCACCCTGGACCGGCTGTCCCAGCTGCTTTCCCGGGAGGAAGCTACCGAACGGCTGCGCAGCCGGGGCAGCGTGGCACTGCTGAAGGGCTGGATGCCCGCAGCCCGGGAGGGAGACTTCCTTCGGCTCATGGAAAAAAACGACTGTGCCTGGCAGCTGCGGGAGCCCGAACAGGAGGAATATCCCCAGGTCCCGGTGTCCCTGCAAAACAATTTCCTCACCCGCCCGCTGAGCATGGTCACCGATATGTACTCCCTTCCGGCCTACGGCTCGCTGGATCCCAACCCGCTGATGGCTCCCTTCTTCATCTTCTTCTATGGCTTTATGATGGCCGACATGGGCTACGGCATTCTGATGATGCTGGCCTCCTATATCATTTTGAAGAAGGCAAAGCCCCACGGGCCCACCATGCGGCACATGATCCCGCTGCTGGGACTGTGCGGCGTCAGCACCTTTGTGATGGGTGCGCTGACCGGCGGCTTTTTCGGCGATCTGCTGCCCCAGCTGGCCATGATGTTAAATCCCGACACCACCTTTACCGCCATGCCCGCCCTGTTTTCTCCGCTGGATGATGCCCTGGCCGTGCTGGTGGGCTCGCTGGCCATCGGCCTCTGCCAGATCTTCACCGGCATGGGCATCAATGTCTACAAGCAGGTCAAGCGGGGCGAGATCATGGCTGCCATCTGCAACGAGGGCGCCTGGTTCGCCGTATTTGCCCTCTTCGCCATCGGCCTGCTGGCAGGGCAGCTGAAGATCGCCGGTATCGCCATCGGCGTGATCCTGATTCTCACCCAGGGCTATGGCAAAAAAGGCATTGTGGGCAAGCTGATGGGCATCGGTGGCTCGCTGTACAGCAACATCACCGGCTACTTCAGCGATATTTTGTCCTATTCCCGCCTGATGGCCCTCATGCTGGCCGGCGCGGTCATCGCGCAGGTGTTCAACACCCTGGGCGGCATCACCGGCAACGTGATTTTGTTCTTTGTCATCTCCATGGTGGGCAACGGCATCAACTTTGCCCTCAACCTGCTGGGCTGCTTCGTCCACGATATGCGCCTGCAGTGTCTGGAGTTTTTCAACCGGTTCTATGAGGACGGCGGCAAGCCCTTCCGGCCTTTGTGTACCGATACCCAGCACGTGAATATCATTCAAGAATAACGATAAGGAGGACACTCTATGTTCCTGGAAAATATTGGCGGTCTCGCATTGGCATTATTGGGCTCCGGTCTGGCAGTGGGTCTGTCCTGCGTGGGCAGTGCAAAGGGCACCGGCATCGCCGGTGAAGCAGGCGCGGGCCTTTTGAGTCAGGATCCTTCCAAATCCGGTAAGGTCATGGTCCTGCAGTTGCTTCCCGGTACCCAGGGCCTGTACGGCCTGGTTGTCTGGTTCTTCGCGCTGATCCGCATGGGCATGATGAACGGCACAGCCGTGGATCTGTCTCTGGTAGAAGGCTTCCGCTTCTTCGCCGCCTGCCTGCCTATGGCGCTGGGCGGTCTGCTGTCGGCCATTGCACAG
The DNA here is from genome assembly GCA_017521295.1 of Clostridia bacterium. Classification (GTDB taxonomy): domain Bacteria; phylum Bacillota; class Clostridia; order Oscillospirales; family Butyricicoccaceae; genus UBA4644. The sequence continues at coordinate 58,274 of JAFXDF010000026.1, forward strand.
GGCCGTGTGGCAGCCTCCTCCATCAACATTCTGGCAAAAAAGCCCGACGACTGGTCCAAAGGCATCATTCTCTGCGGTATCGTAGAGTTCTACGCCATTCTGTCCCTGCTGGCCTCCATGCTGATGCTGCTGTGGCTCTGATTCTCTGACAAACGAGGAGGAACGCCTATGAACGGCATGGACAACATCCTCCGCCGCATCCGGGAGGACGCACAGCGTGAAATGGATGCCATGCAGCAGGAGGCCCTGGAAAAGCGGGAAGCCATCCTGGCCCGGGGCCGGGAGCAATCGGAACGGCTATTGGCCGAGGGTCGGCAGAAAAACCTTCAGCTGGCCGAAGGCCGCAAGGCCCGACTGATCAGCGCCGCCAACATGGAATCCCGGCAGGTGCTGCTGTACAACAAACAAAAATACATTGATGAAGTCTTTACCCTGGCCAAAAAACGCATCGAAGCCCTGCCCTGGGCGGACTATGCCGAATATCTGGCACAGTGGATCGCCCATTCTGCCGAGACCGGCACCGAAACGGTGATCCTGTCAGAGCGCAACCGGGAAAAGATGGGCCAGCTGGTGATCCAGCGGGCCAACACCCTCCGGGAAGGCGGCGCCTTTACCCTTGCGGCAGAGACCCGGGACATTCAGGGGGTCATCCTTCGCCGGGGCAGTGTGGAGATCAACGGCAGTCTGGACTACCGGTTCGGTCTGCTGCGGGAACGCCTTGCCACCGAAGTGGCCCAAGTGTTGTTTCAGTGACCGAAAGACGCGAAAGGAGGGGTATTTTTGACAAAAACCGTGAAAGATGAACGATACCTCTGCGTTTCGGCCTACGTTCGGGCTCTGGAGGCACAGCTTTTGACCGATGGCGACCTGCAGCGCATGATCGATGCCGACGATGTTCGGGAGGCCATCCGGGTGCTCACCGACCACGGATACCCGGAAATGGCCCCCCATATGGTCTCGCTGGAGGACACCCTCCGGCACCATCGGGAGGCGCTGATGGCATCCCTTTCGGACTTCCTGCCGGAAGGCGGACTGCTGGATCTGTTACGCATCCGCTATGACTACCACAACGCCAAGGTGGCCCTCAAGGCCCTGTGGACCGATGTGGACGCCACCCGGCTGCTGATGGGCGGTGGACGGCTGGAGCCCCTGTGGCTGTACCAGACCCTCTGCACCGGCGAGGATCAAAAGCTGCCCCCCGTCATGGAGCAGGCCGTACAGGAGGCCAGAGAACGGGTGGGTGCCACCCTGGATCCCCAAAAGGGCGATTTGCTGCTGGACAAAGCGGCCTTTGCCGAGCAAAGTGCCCTGGCAGAAGCCGTGGGCAGTCCCTTCCTTCTGGACTATGTGGCCCTGCTCATCGACACCGCCAACCTGCAGGCTGCCGTCCGCATCCTGCGGATGGGAAAGGTTGCCATTCTGCTGGAGGAATCGCTCCTTCCCGGCGGCACGGTGGCCCAAGACCGGCTGCTGGAAAGCGCCCGTGCAGGCACCATCGCCGACCTTTACGCCGCCTCTCCCCTGGAGGAAGCGGCAGGTTTGGGCCAGCAAGCCCTGTCGGGCGGCGGCCTGACCGCCTTTGAAAAGGCCTGTGACGACGCCCAGAATGCCTTTTTACAGAGGGCCATGCTGATTCCCTTCGGCCCCGAGCCGGTGCTGGCGTTTGTTGCCGCACGGGAGCAGGAGATGCGCAACGTGCGCATCATTATCAGCGGGAAGCTGGCAAAGCTGCCCGCCTCCACCATTCGGGAAAGGATGCGTGAGGCTTATGTCTAAAATCGCCGTGCTGGGCGACCGGGACAGCATCCTGGGCTTTAAGGCCCTGGGGCTGGAGGTCCTGTTCGCAGAGGACCGGGACCGGGCGGCCAAAGAGCTGCACCGGCTGGCCCGGGAGGAATATGCCATCATCTATATCACCGAAGATCTGGCCCAAACCATGATGGCTGATATTGAGAAATACCACGACAAGCCCGCACCGGCGGTCATTTTGATCCCCGGCCGGAGCGGCAGCCTGGGTGTGGCCCAGGGGGCGTTAAAGGCGGCTGTGGAGCGCGCTGTGGGCGCCGACATTTCATAGGAAGGGAGTTTTTTGCATGAGCGGAACCATTGTGAAGGTCTCCGGCCCGCTGGTAGTCGCCGAGGGTCTGGAGCACGCCAACATGGCCGACGTGGTGCGGGTAGGCGAACACCGCCTGATCGGTGAGATCTTGAACATGACCGGCGGCCGCGCCTCCATTCAGGTTTATGAAGAGACCTCCGGTCTGGGCCCCGGTGCACGGGTGGATACCACCTGCGCACCCTTGAGTGTGGAGCTGGGCCCCGGCCTGATCCAGAATATTTACGACGGCATCCAGCGTCCGCTGGAGGAGATCATGAAAAAGTCGGGCGCCAACCTGGCCCGCGGCGTGGAGGTTCCCGCCCTGGATCCCGACAAGCTGTGGCACTTCGTCCCGGTGGCCAAGGCCGGTGACAGGGTGCGGGGCGGCGACGTGCTGGGCACCGTTCAGGAGACCCCTGTGGTGCTCCACAAGATCATGGTACCCGTCAAGCTGTCGGGCACGCTGACCTCCATCATCGCAGAGGGTGACTACACCATCCGGGAGATCGTGGCCCATCTGAATGATGAAAAGGGCATCGACCACCCCTTGACCATGGTGCAGAAATGGCCCGTCCGGGTGGGCCGACCCTATCAGAAGAAATTCCCGCCGGTCCAGCCCCTGCAGTCGGGCCAACGGGTCATCGATACCATGTTCCCCATCGCAAAGGGCGGCACCGCCGCCGTCCCCGGCCCCTTTGGCTCGGGCAAAACGGTGGTACAGCACCAGCTGGCAAAGTGGTCTGACGTGGACATCGTCATCTACATCGGCTGTGGCGAGCGTGGCAACGAAATGACCGACGTTCTCCGGGAATTCCCCGAGCTGGTGGACCCCCGAACGGGCGAGAGCCTGATGAAGCGCACCGTGCTCATCGCCAACACCTCCGATATGCCGGTTGCCGCCCGGGAAGCCAGCGTTTATACCGGCATCACCATCGCAGAGTACTTCCGGGATATGGGCTATGACGTGGCGGTTATCGCCGACTCCACCTCCCGCTGGGCCGAGGCGCTCCGGGAAATGTCGGGCCGACTGGAAGAGATGCCCGGCGAGGAAGGCTATCCTGCCTATCTGGCCTCCCGGTTGGCCCAGTTCTATGAGCGGGCCGGTATGGTGCAGACTCTGGGCTCGGAGGAGCGTCGCGGCTCCATCACCGCCGTGGGTGCCGTCTCTCCTCCCGGCGGCGACCTGTCCGAGCCGGTGGCACAGGGCACCATGCGCATCGTCAAGGTGTTCTGGTCACTGGATGCCTCCCTGGCCTACCGCCGCCACTTCCCGGCCATCAACTGGCTCAACTCCTATTCCCTCTATCTGGACAGCATGAAGCCCTGGCTGGATGAACACTTTGGCCCCGAGTTCCTCCGCAACCGCAACGCCGCCATGGCCATGCTGCAGAGCGAAAACGAGCTGCAGGAGATCGTCCAGCTGGTGGGTAAGGACGCCCTCTCCCCCGCCGACCAGCTGACCCTGGAGGTTGCCAAAATGGTCCGGGAGGACTTCCTCCAGCAGAACGCCTTTATGGACGTGGACAGCTATTCCGACCGCACCCGGCAGAAGCTGCTGCTGGGACTGATCCTGGACTATGACCGGCAGTGCCGGGAGGCCATCGGTAAGGGCGCAGCCCTGCAGCCCCTGCTGGACATCCCCGCCCGGGAAGAGATCGGCCGCGCCAAATATGTAGAAGCCGATGCATATGAGCAGGAATACGCCCGCATTGCCGACCAGATGACCCAACAGATCGCCGCCATTGCAGAGAAAGCAGGTGAAACGCTGTGAAAGAATACAGAACGATCCACGAAATATCCGGCCCGCTGATGATAGTGGAGCAGGTCAGCAACGTCACCTACGACGAGCTGGCCGAGATCGAGCTTTCCGACGGCAGCATCCGCCGCTGCAAGGTGCTGGAGGTCAACGGCGACAAGGCCGTGGTCCAGCTGTTTGAAAGCTCGGCAGGCATCAACCTGCGGGACAGTAAGATCCGTTTTCTGGGCCATCCGCTGGAGCTGGCCGTGTCCGGCGATATGCTGGGCCGTGTCTTCAACGGCATGGGCCAGCCCATTGACGGCGGCCCCGCCATTCTGGCCGAAAAGCGGCTGGACATCAACGGCTCTCCCATCAATCCCGCCGCCCGCAACTATCCCAACGAGTTCATCCAGACGGGCATTTCCACCATCGACGGTCTGAACACCCTGGTGCGGGGACAGAAGCTGCCCATTTTCTCGGGCTCGGGCCTGCCCCACGCCCAGCTGGCGGCCCAGATCGCCCGTCAGGCAAGGGTGCTGGATGGGGAATCCAATTTTGCGGTGGTGTTCGCCGCCATCGGCATCACCTTTGAGGAGGCCGAATACTTTATCTCCGATTTCAAGCGCACCGGCGCCATTGACCGCACGGTGCTGTTCACCAATCTGGCCAACGACCCGGCGGTCGAACGTATCGCCACCCCCCGTATGGCCCTCACCGCCGCCGAATATCTGGCCTTTGAAAAGGGGATGCACGTTCTGGTCATCCTCACCGACATCACCAACTATGCCGAGGCGCTGCGGGAGGTCTCTGCCGCCCGTAAGGAAGTTCCCGGCCGCCGTGGCTATCCCGGCTATCTGTACACCGACCTGGCCACCATGTACGAGCGTGCCGGCCGCAAGCTGGGGCTGGAGGGCTCCATCACTATGATCCCCATCCTCACCATGCCCGAGGATGACAAGACCCATCCCATCCCCGACCTGACCGGCTACATCACCGAGGGACAGATCATCCTGTCCCGGGACCTGTACCGCAAGGGCGTTCTGCCGCCGGTGGACGTGCTGCCCTCCCTGTCCCGTTTGAAGGACAAGGGCGTGGGCGTGGGCAAGACCCGGGAGGATCACGCCCCCACCATGAACCAGCTGTTTGCCGCCTATGCTTCTGGCAAGGAGGCCAAAGAGCTGATGACCATTCTGGGCGAGGCCGCCCTGTCCCCCACCGACCTGCTGTACGCCAAGTTTGCCGAGGAGTTTGAAAAGCGCTATGTCTCCCAGGGCAGCGAGGAAAACCGGGACATCTTCCAGACGCTGGATCTGGGCTGGGAGCTGCTGCGCATCCTGCCCCGCGGTGAATTAAAGCGTATCAAGGGCGAAATGGTGGACAAATATTATCCTGTCCGGGAGTGAGGTGAGCATTTATGGCCAACACCACCATCAATCCCACCCGGATGGAGCTGACCCGGCTGAAAGGCCGTCTGCGCACCGCCTCCCGGGGACACAAGCTGCTGAAGGATAAGCGGGACGAGCTGATGAAGCAGTTTCTGGAGATCGTCCGCCGCAACAAGGAGCTTCGGAAGCGGGTGGAGCGGGGTCTGGAGCAGGCCAACGGGGCCTTTACCATCGCTGCCGCCGTCATGAGCCCCGAAATGCTGGAGCAGTCCCTGCTCTATCCCAAGCAGAGCGTGGAGCTGGAGGTGGGCAGCCGCAACATGATGAGCGTCAATGTGCCCACCTACACCTTCCACACCCGCAACGAGGACCCTGCCGACATTTTCCCTTACGGCTTTGCCCAGACCTCCGGCGAGCTGGATGCGGCCCTGGAGGCCCTGTCCAGTGTGTTCCGGGATATGCTGGAGCTGGCTGAGGTGGAAAAAACCATGCAGCTGCTGGCCCAGGACATCGAAAAGACCCGCCGCCGGGTCAACGCCCTGGAATATGTGATGATCCCCGACCTGCAGAAGAACATCCGCTACATCTCCATGAAGCTGGAAGAAAACGAACGTGGCAACATCACCCGGCTCATGAAGGTGAAGGATATGATCCTGCAGCAGGCCCATGATTTCAAGTAAATTCCCAGGAAAGCTGCCTTCGGGCGGCTTTCTTTTTTGATTTTCTGTGGTATACTGTTGTCAGTAATGGCAAAGGAGTGTTTTTATGCTGCAGGATCTGGCCTTTGGCCATCTGGATAATCATTACGAGGATCACGCCCCCAAGAAGGGCGACATCGTGCTCTGTATGCAGGGCAACGGAATCATGGTGGCAAGGGACAGGCTGGATGCTTTGACCCTGCCTTTGTACGAGCAGGTGCAGGACTGGTGCGCAGACTGGCAGCACTGGGACGACCAGCCCTTCCGCTATGTGTTCACCCTGCAGGAGGTGCGCTATTTCCTGTGGATGGGACAGGCCGGACAGCCGGGGGATGCGGCCTTTGCCTATGAGCCCGCCGCCACCCTGCGGCAGGTGGTGTCCAAAACGGTGTGCTTTGCCGCCATGACCGGCTGGCACCTGTTCTGCTGGTATCGGGATGCCAGATGTTCGTTTTCATGATCTGCGTCACAGTTATGCTGTTGCCGCTATCCGTGCGGGTGATGACATCAAGACCGTACAGGGCAATCTTGGCCACGCCACCGCAGCCTTTACGCTGGATGTCTACGGCCATGTTACCGCACAGATGAAGCAGGCCAGCGCATCCCGTATGGAGAGCTACATCAAACAGGTTTTGGAGCTCTAAAGGGAAAACGAAAGGGAAAACAGCCAAAAAACATAAAGAAAGAACCCTGTAACCATTGTGGTTACAGGGTTCAAACCTGGCGGAGAAGGAGAGATTCGAACTCTCGAGACCCTTATGAGGCCTACACGATTTCCAGTCGTGCGCGCTCGACCAACTACGCGACTTCTCCGAGTATGGCCTACCGTGAAAACGATATGCAGTTTTGCCGCCTCATTTCCGACGGCTTGCTTATTATAGCGGATATTTCAGAAAAAAACAACCCCTTTTTTGAGATTTTTTCAAATTTTTTCGTGCTTTTTTCGTTGACAGAGATTTGTGCCGGCGTTATGCTGAAAGAAACAGATATTTAATGGGAGGTTTGCACTATGAAACGTACCTGTTCCCTGCTCCTTTGCCTGGTTCTGCTGACGGCGCTGTGCGCCTGCGGACAGGACGTGGGTGTCATCGGCTCGGCGGACGGTCCCACCGCGGTGATCGTATCCGACCAGAAGACGCCGGCACCGCTGCCCACACAGCCGGCTCCCCCGCCTGCGGCGCCGGTGGAGCCTGAGGCCCCTGCCCTGCCCACCGTTTCGGGAGAGATGGACCCCTTTAACCGCACCTGGGCGGAAATGCAGAGTGCCGACTTCTGGATCGCTTTGTGCGACGATCCCCAGGCCATCCGCATGACGGCGGAGGAGATCGCAGATTACAACGCTTCGCTGTCCTCCACAAACGGCACCAAGGTAGAAAAGCTTTCTGCCTGGCCGTCGGTGCTGTATTACACCGAGCTGTCCGACCTGCTGGACACCTACGGTGAGGCGCCCTCCCCCAGTTACTACACCCCCGAAAGCCGGATCACCGCCGACCAACGGCTGGAAATGGGCCTCAATCGCAACGAAAGTGCCGTGACCAACGAAAACCCGGTGCGCTACGGCTTCCTCACCGAAAACCTGATCATGCGCACCTTCCCCTCCGACATTCCCCTGTATGACTCCCCCGACACCTGGGAGTATGACAAGGCCGCCGAAACCGCCCTCAAACTGTGGGAGCCGGTGCTGGTGCTCCACAACTCGGCAGACGGAGAATGGCTGCTGGTGCAGGCCTATGACTATCTTGGCTGGGTGGAGACCGAAAAGGTGGCCCTGTGCGACCGGGACTACTGGCAGACATTGTGCGATGCCATGAAGACCGATTACCTCACCGTTCTGGCGCCCAGAGTGGCCATGGACGGCAGCTTCTATATGCCCGGCCAGGAGGAGATCGTGCTGAAGATGGGCACCGTCCTGCCGCTGGCTGTGGGTGAGACCGAAGCCGACAATGCCATCGCCGACAACTGCCACATCGTCCTGCTCCCCCGTCGGGCAGAGGACGGCACCCTGGAGACCTATACCGCCCGCATCCCCAAGACCGAAGACGTCATTGAGGGCTGTCTGCCCTACACCCTGGAGAATCTGCTGCGGCAGGTATTCAAGCTGCTGGGCCACCGCTACGGCTGGGGCGGCACGGCAGAGGGCTGGGACTGCTCCTCCATCTGCCAGGATGCCTACCGGACGGTGGGTCTGTTCCTGCCCCGCAACAGCGGCAACCAGCGGCAGATCCCCGGCTGGCGCAATGTGGAGCACTCCGACATCGCCACCAAATATGATATCCTGACGGGCTTCCTGCCCGGCGCCATGCTGGAGCTGCGGGGCCACCAGACCATGTACATCGGCACCTTTGAGGGCGAGGCCTATGTGATCCACGCCACCCACGGCGTCTATGACCAGAAGGGTGATTTTTACAACGCCAACTCGGTGATCGTGTCCTCGGTGGAGGCCTTCCGCTCCAACGGAAAGAGCCTGATGGAGAACTTCCGGGGGTTCTCCATGCCCATCGCCAAATAAACCTGAAAAAACTGGAAAAAAACTTTTGTTTTTGCCCGTCTTTGCGTTGACAAGGACGGGCAAACTCTTTATAATAAAACAAAGTATGTTCATTAGTGGAAGTGCGTCATTTTTTAAGGAGGCTTTGTCCGTTGCAGCGTAAGAAGAAACGTGTCGGCCTGGTGGCAAAGGTGCTGATCGCAGCCTTTGCCGTTTATGCTGCCTGCACGCTGGTCAACCTGCAGCTGCGCATCAATGCCGCCAACGACGAGCAGCAGAGACTGCAGGCTCAGCTGGACGCCCAGCGTCTTGTCTGTGCCGAGCTCAATGACGCAATCAGCGGTGAAAATCATGAGGAGTATATCGCAGAGATCGCCCGGGACAGCCTCGGCTACATCTATCCCGGTGAGCAGGTCTATGTGGATATCTCCAGTAAATAAACAGGAGGCCTTGCCGGAAATATGGAGCTTGAGATCGGCAGCATTTACGAAGGAAAAGTCACCGGTATCACCAAGTTTGGCGCATTCGTGCTTTTGCCCATGGGGAAAAGCGGTATGGTCCACATCTCTGAGGTTGCCAACACCTTTGTGGACGACATCAACAACTTTCTGAAAGAGGGACAGACGGTCACCGTCAAGCTGATCGCCATTGATCAGCAGGGCCGCATCAATCTGTCCATCAAAAAGGCCCTGCCCCAGCCCGAGCAGCCCCAGCGGCCTGCCCGCCCTGCCGGCAGCCGTCCCTCCGCGCCCCGGCCCTCTGCTCCGGCCGCACCCCGTGCGTCCAAGAGCCAGCCTCCCGTGTTCGCTCCCGACCAGAGCACCCTGCCCAAGGGCGATGACTCCTTCGAGAGCAAGCTGAAGGCCTTTATGCAGAGCAGCGAAAGCCGTCTGTCCGACGTGAAGTCCCGCAACGACCGCTCTGGCGGCGGAAGAAGAAGAAAGTAAACAACCTGACGGCACGGTGTACACCGTGCTGTTTTTTCGAGGTATTCGTATGGACGTTCGAAAACTGATCGCCGCAGACCTTCGGCCCGGGCTGCTGGATGATTTTAACCATGTCCAGAACTGGACGGAGCAATGGGTCAGAACCGATACCGGCTGGCAGCTTGAGCCGCTTTCCGCCAGCCGCTTTTGGGATGCGGAAAAGCGCGTTTGGATGGTGTCCTATCTTCAGAAGCATTTGGACAGAGGCGGAAAGCTTTTTGGCGCTTTTGACGGCAGCCGTCTGATCGGTTTTGCGGCTGTGGACAGTCCGGTGGTCGAGGGGTATGCTCCATTGTCGCTTTTGTTTGTAGACGACCGATACAAACGGAAGGGACTGGGCAACGCATTATTTCGCTGTGCCGCAGCTGCAGCAACAGAACTTGGCGCGCGCAAACTGTTCATTTCCTCGATCCCGTCAAAGGAAACTGTGGCCTTTTATTTTGCCATGGGCTGTACCGACGCCATGCAGTGCATTCCGGCTTTTGTGGATTCCGAAACCGATCGCTGGCTGGAACTGCCGCTGAACTGATTTTCAATCTTGACAAAAAAACGCCGTTGGCATACAATGCTAACGGCGTTAGTTTTCTTTATAAGGAGTGATACCGTGGCCAAAAAAGGATTAAGCCGGGATCTCATCATCGACACCGCCCTCCGTCTGGTGGAGGAACGGGGCCCGCTGGGCCTTTCCATGCGGGAGCTGGCCGAGGCGCTGGACGTGAAGGCCGCCTCCCTGTACAATCACATTTCCGGTATGGACGATCTGATGGGCCAGGTGGGCCTCCGGGCCACCGAAATGCGCACACGAGCCCAGCTGGAGGCCATTTCGGGCAAGACCCGTGGGGAAGCCCTCTTTGCTCTGGCCGACACCTATCATGCCTTTGCCATGGCCCACGAAAGCCTGGACAAGGTCATCATGGGCCTGCAGCGCAATCTGAGCTCCGTGCTGCCCCAGGCCGGAGAGCTGACCATGAAGCCCATCCTGCAGGTGCTGGACGGCTATGCCCTGTCTGACGATGCCAAGATCCATTGGCAGCGGGTGCTGCGGGCCACCATGCACGGTTTTTGCGTCCATGAGCACATGGGCGGCTTTTCCCACAGCCCCCTGCCGGTGAGCGACAGTTATCACATGGCCATCCGCTGCATCGCGGAAGGTCTGGAGAAGGCCGAGGTCACGCCCTGAGCACCCGGTCCAGGGGCTCCTTCAGCCGGCGGCTGTACCATTTTACCATGGTGCCGTTGAGGAAGGCGGCGATGAGGGTGCCCTCCCGGACGCCTATGATCTTTCCTCCAAAGGTCGCCAGGGAGATCACCAGCGACAAAATGACGCAGACCACATCGAATCGCACCTTGACAAAGCCGAATTCCTTGCCCGACACGTCGGCCAGGGCCTTGACGATGCCCTCTCCGGCGTTGAGCACCACATTGGCGATGACCCCCAGGGTGATGCCAAAAGCCAGGATCACCACGCCCAGCACCACCATGAACAGCTGCATGGGATAGCTGTTCACCGGGATCCTGACCGCCAGCAGCATGGCCACATCGGTGAACCAGCCGAACAGAAAGGACAGGGGGATCTGCAGCAGCTGGATCTTCTGAAAGTTTTTGCGCAACAAAAGGATCTGGCAGATCACCAGCAGGGTGTTCCACACAAAGGTCCAGCCGCCGATGGTCAGTGCCGTAAATCGCAAGGACAGCACGTTGGGCACCGAGGAGATACAGGAGACCCCCAGGCTGCCGCATTTGGTGATGGCCACGCCCAGGGCAGAAAACCACAGGCTGATGATAAACAAACTGTAGCGTTTGACAAGTTCTTTTCGTTTCACGGTGCATTCCTTCTTTCCGCACCCATTATAATCGTTTTTTCTTCAAAAGAAAACCGTTTTCACAGATAAAAGGAGTATCTTATGGCAAAAGAAAAGTTGATTCGGGATTTCACATCGGGCAGCGTGCCCAAGCAGCTGCTGCGGTTTGCCACACCCCTGCTGCTGGCCAACCTGCTGCAGGTGGTGTACAACATGGCCGACATGGTCATCGTGGGCCAGGTAATGGGCTCGGTGGGCCTTTCGGCGGTGTCGGTGGGCGGCGACGTGTCCAGCTTCCTCACCTTTGTGGCCATGGGCTTTTCCAGTGCGGGCCAGATCATCATCTCCCAGTACATCGGCGCCGGACAGCGGGAAAAGGTGGGCTCCTTCGTGGGAACCATGTTCACCTTCCTCATGGCCTGCGCCGCGGTGCTCAGCGTGATTTGCCTCATCTTCCGTGAAGGTATCCTGGGTCTGATGAACACCCCTGCCGCCTCCTGGGACGAAGCGCTGGCCTATTCCACCGTCTGTATCGCCGGCCTGGTGTTTATCTACGGCTACAACATGGTCTCCGCCGTGCTGCGCGGTATGGGCGATTCCAAGCACCCCTTTGTGTTCATCACCCTGGCGGCCGTTATGAACATCGGTCTGGATATCGTGCTGGTCTGGGGCCTCAGGATGGGCGCCATGGGCGCCGCCATCGCCACCGTGTTCAGCCAGGGCTTCTCTTTCGTGTGCTGCGTGGTGTTCCTGTGGCGCAACCGTCACCGACTGGACTTTGCCATCTCCCTGTCCGACTTCCTCCATCCCAAAATGGAATACCTGTCCTCGCTGACCAAGCTGGGCGTGCCCATGGCCATCAAGAGCGCCTCCATCCACTTCTCCAAGCTGTTTGTCAACAGCTGGATCAACTCCTACGGCGTGGCGGTGTCGGCCATGGCAGGCATCGTCAACAAGCTGAGCTCGGTGAGCAACCTGATCTCCAACTCGGTGAACGCCGCAGGCGCTTCCATGGTGGGCCAGAACGTGGGCGCCCAGAAATACGAGCGTGTGCCCCGGATCATGCTCACCTGCTTCAGCTTCGCTTTGTGCAGCTCCACCCTGCTGTCGGTGGCCGTGCTGCTGTTCCCCGAGGTGGTGTTCGGTCTGTTCACCGACGAGGCCGCCGTTATGGCCATCGCCATGGAGTTCAAGCCGGTGGCCGTGCTTTTGTTCCTGGGCAGCGCCTGCCGCGCCCCCATGAACGCCCTCATCAACGGCAGCGGCAACCACAAGGTCAACTTCGCCACCGCCATCCTGGACGGCCTGGTGATGCGCATCGGCCTGGGCGTGCTGCTGGGTCTGGTGCTGCACATGGAGTACATCGGCTTCTGGCTGGGCGACGCCCTGGCCGGCTTCACCCCTCTGTGGATCGGCCTGGTGTACTACTTCTCGGGCAGCTGGAAAACCCGCAAATATGTCATCAAAGAAGAAAAAGCATAAACAAAAAGGCGGCTCATACGAGCCGCCTTTTTGCACACATCAAAACACATTTTCCGAAAGGAAACAGTAGTTAGCTTTATCTAACTATCTATAGTATACGATAATAGTATATATTTGTCAAGAACTTTTTACAGCATCAATTCCTCAAAAATCACGTCCAGATTTTCGGTGGAATATTCCACCTCGGCAGAGTACATTCGCGCCAGTTCGGCAAGGGGGATCTCCGGATACAGGCCCTTGAGGCACCGCAGCAGGCGCACCGACAGCACGGCAAAACCGGCCTTGCTGCCCACGTCGCCGTCCTCCCAGGCGGTGAGGAAGTGCCGGTAGAGAACATACACCAGCAGCTGCTCCCATTCCACGTCGCTGACGGCGGGTATGGGGGCATTTTTGCCCTCTGCGGCCAGTTTTTCCAACATGGGCGTCCAGGTCTCGTCCAGCCGCTCCAGTTCCACAAACACATCGGCCCAGTCGGCAGGATGGCCCGGCTCACAGGCGTGGCACAGACGCAGCAGCCCATCGCAGCGGGCGTCGATGGAACGGGTCCTGTCCTGGGCGATTGCAAAGGCCTGCTGCCGCAGGGCCAGCAGGGCCCGGGCGTCGGGATCGTCCGTTTCGGCCTCACCCTGGGTCACCAGGGTCACCGGATGCTTTTGAGACAGGATGAGGGCGGCAGCCCCCTCGCAGCACAGGCCCAGGCCGATCTCGGTATAGCCGGGAAGGAAGTTACGGAACCGGGGATGATCGTCGCAGATCTGGCACAACAGGCCTTCCCCGCCCGACAGGATCAGATCGCACAGGTTGTCTTTATTTAAAAAAGGACAGCGCTCCCCTTCCCCCAACAGGAAATGGGGCGGGTCATCCGCCGAAATATTGCGCTGCAGCCGGTCACCCAGCGGGCCGGACAGGGTGCGGTATTTGGCAAGACTTTCCTCGTCAATATCGATCTCCCACCCGATGCAGCAGCTGTGCTTGCAGGCACCCGCGATGCACCGGAAGGCAGGATAATAGTCGGGGTATACGGTCAGCATGGGCATGACCTCCTTTGCGTAACTATGGTAGCACAAAAAATATCCCGGTGCAAGCATTTCCTGTTTACAAAATCGAACATATGTGCTATTATCGTATCGAACATCTGTTTGTTTTTTGGAGGTGATGGGATGGATATGCTGGAAAAACTCACCGTACTGGCAGACGCGGCCAAGTATGACGCCGCCTGTACCTCCAGCGGTCTGGACCGGGCTGCCCGGCCGGACGGGCTGGGGGCCACCATGGCCTGCGGCTGCTGCCACAGCTTTTCGGCCGACGGCCGGTGTATCACGCTGCTGAAGGTGCTCCAGAGCAACGCCTGCAGCTATGACTGTACCTACTGCGTCAACCGCAGATCCAACGATGTAAAGCGGGCCACCTTCACCCCGCGGGAGCTGGCCGACCTGACCATGCAGTTTTACCGCCGCAACTATATTGAGGGGCTCTTTCTGTCCAGCGCGGTGGTGAACAATCCCGACTACACCTGCGAGCTGATGCTGCAGACCCTGCACATCCTGCGAAACGAATATCACTTCTGGGGCTACATCCACGCCAAGGCCATCCCCGGGGCCAGCCCTGCCCTGCTGACCCGGCTGGGCCTGCTGGCCGACCGCATGAGCGTCAACATCGAGCTGCCCTCGGAAAGCAGCCTGCGGCTGCTGGCCCCCGACAAGAAAAAGGCCGACATTCTGAAGCCCATGGGGCTGCTCCGGGACGGCATCGAGCAGGGGCGGCAGGATCTGGTAAAGTACCGCCACGCTCCCCGGTTCGCCCCAGCGGGCCAGAGCACCCAGCTGATCGTGGGAGCCACCCCCGAGACCGACCTGCAGATTCTGGGTCTGTCCTCGGCTCTCTATGAAAAATACCGGCTGAAGCGGGTGTTTTTTTCGGCCTATCTGCCGGTGGTGGAGCATCGGGATCTGCCGGCCCTCACCACCAAGCCGCCCCTTTTGCGGGAGCACCGGCTGTATCAGGCCGACTGGCTCATGCGGTTCTATCACTTTGATGCAAACGAGCTGCTGGACGAGCAAAACCCCAACTTTGACCCCTACATGGACCCCAAATGCACCTGGGCCCTGCGGCATCTGGAGCGGTTCCCGGTGGAAGTCAACCGGGCCGACTACGAAATGCTGCTGCGGGTGCCGGGCATCGGTGTGAAGAGCGCCCGGCGGATCGTCACCGCCCGGCGGGCGGGCAGCCTGGACTTTGACGGACTGAAAAAGCTGGGAGTGATACTCAAGCGTGCCAAATATTTTATCCTGTGCCGGGGAAAGGCCGCCCCGGGCATCGTCATGACCCACCGGGCCATTCTGCGGGCGCTGCTGTCCGACGCGGCCCTGGAGTCCATGCACCAGGGGGAGCAGCTCTCCCTCTTCGACCCAACTATGGAGGATGTGAGACAATGCATCACCGGACAGATCTGATCTATCGTTACGACGGCAGCTTCGAGGGCTTTTTGTGCTGCGTGTTCCGGGCGGTCTATCAAAAGGAGGACCCCATGCGCATTTGCCCCCAGGAGGAGGCCCAGGCCACCCTTTTGGAAACGGTGGTCATTGACACCGAACCGGACAAGGCCCAGCGGGTGCGCAAAAGCATCCCGGCCAAGCTGGGGATGGATGCCCAGCGGGTGGTCTATCTGTGTTTTTTGTCCGACCGCCCCGACAAAGAGGTGATGCTGCTGGCCTTTTTGCGGCTGGGATATCAGCTGGGCTCCCGGGTGCTGCGTATGCTGGCCGACGAGCGGGTGCACAAGGTGCTCACCGCCGCCCGGGCGGTGTCGGGGGAGGCCCATCTGCTGAAGGGCTTCACCCGGTTTTCCCAGTACGGCGGCGCTCTGGTGGCCGAGATCGAGCCGAAAAATCATGTGCTACCCCTGCTGGCCCAGCATTTCAAGGCCCGGATGCCCGGCGAGAGTTTCCTCATTCTGGACCGCACCCATCAGATGGTGCTCATCTGCAGCGGTGGCCGCTGGCAGATCCAGACGGCCCAGCTGGAGCAGCTGCCCCGGGCCGACGCCCAGGAGCGGTTTTACCGGCAGCTGTGGACCCGGTTTTACGATACGGTGTCCATTGAGGACCGCTACAATCCCCAATGCCGCATGACTCACATGCCCAAACGGTTCTGGGGCATGATGACCGAATTTCAGGAGGACAACCGCCCCTGGGCCCTGCCCGAAGTTTCAGAAAAAATTAAGTGAAAAACTGCTTGCGTACAGCCTTTCGGTAAGCTACAATAGAAAAGAACTCTGTCGAAATTGAGGTTATTTATGTACGCTTGGGATACACGCATTTTATACAGTCAGCTGGGGCCCGACGGACGGCTGTCGCTGGCCGGTCTGCTGGACCTGTTCCAGGACATCGCCACCCTCCATGCCCATGACTTTGGCAGCGGGCTGGATGTGATGACCGAAAACGGTCGGGCATGGCTGCTGTCCCGCTGGCGGGTGCGGCTGGGGGATCTGCCCCGGTCGGCAGCCAGAGTCCAGGTGCGCACCCAGGCTTATGAGAGCCGCCGGGCCCTCAACCGCCGCTGGTTTTCCCTGCACGACGAGCAGGGCAAGGAGCTGGCCTGCGCCGACTCCCTGTGGACGCTGGTGGACATCGCCACCGGCGCGCCCACCTCTGCCGCCCAGGTGGTGGAGCGGTATCTGGAGCCCGGCGAGGGTCCCGATCTGGGGGATCTGCCCCGCAAGGTGCAGGTGCCCCAGGACGCAGCTCCCGGGGAGGCTTTTTCCATCACCGATGACCTTTTGGACACCAATCACCATGTGAACAATGTGCGTTCGGTGGCCCTGGCTCTGCGGTTCGTGCCCGAGGATGTGACCTTTTCCGCCCTGGCGGTGGACTATCAGCGCCCCCTGCTGCCCGGACAGCAGGTGCTGCCTCTGGTGGCAAGCACCGACCGGGGCTGCGTGGTGGTGCTGACGGTGGATGGTCAGACCTGCGTGACGGCCGAGTTTATTCGATAATTTCGGAGGTATCCTGTGGTTTTCAGCAGTTTGCCCTTTCTGTTTGTGTTTCTGCCGGTGTTTTTCCTGGCTTACGGCTTTGCGCCCCGCCGCTGGAAAAACCTGATTTTGTTTCTGGGCAGCGTGGGCTTTTACACCTATGGCGCGTTGGAAACGCCCCATTATATCGCCCTGCTGCTGCTGACCATTCTGGTCAACTGGGGCATCGGCAAAAAGATGGCCTTTGGCCGGCCCCGGCGGAAGCTGTGGCTGACCGTGGGTCTTGTTTACGACTTTTTCTGGCTGCTTCTGTTCAAGTACGCCGGCTTTTTCTTTGACAACGGCGCCGCCCTGTGGAATCTGGCCACCGGCGACAGCGTCAGCCGCTCCTGGTCGCTGATTTTGCCCATCGGCATCAGTTTTTACACCTTCCAGATCGTGTCCTACCTCATCGATGTTTACCGGGAGACGGTGGCGCCCGCCCGGTCCTTTGTGGATCTGGGCGCTTATCTGTGCATGTTCCCCCAGCTGATCGCCGGCCCCATCGTGCAGTACAACCAGGTGGCCGCCGAACTGGAGGAGCGCTCCACGTCTCTCTCCGCCATCGACCGTGGCCTGCGCACCTTTGTGTTGGGTCTGGGTTCCAAGGTGCTGCTGGCCAACCGCATCGGCAGCCTGTGGACCGATGTGCAGGCGGCGGGTTTTGACAGTCTCTCCACCCCGGTGGCCTGGATGGCCGCCGCGGCCTACTCCTTCCAGCTCTATTTTGATTTTTTCGGCTATTCGCTGATGGCGGTGGGCCTGGGCCAGATGATGGGCTTTGACCTGCCGGAAAACTTCCGTGATCCTTATCAATCGGTGTCCATGACCGAGTTCTGGCGCCGGTGGCACATCACCCTGGGCTCCTGGTTCCGGGAATATGTGTACATCCCTCTGGGCGGCAACCGGGGCGGCGGGGCGAAAACCGTCCGCAATCTGCTGATCGTCTGGCTGCTCACCGGCTTCTGGCACGGGGCAAGCTGGAACTTTGTGCTGTGGGGCCTGCTGCTCTTTGTGCTGCTGGTCATCGAGCGGGCCGGTCTCCGGGCCTTTTTTGAAAAGCACCGCTGGCTGGGCCACGGCTATATGATCCTGCTGATCCCCCTGTCCTGGATGCTGTTTGCCATCACCGATTTTTCGCAGCTGGGGGTCTTTTTCTCCCGGCTGTTCCCCCTGGACGGTCAGTTCTGGGGCCTTTATGCCCAGGACTGGCTGGATTACGGCCGCACCTACGGCTGGCTGCTGGCGCTGGGCCTGCTGTTCTCCACGCCGCTGCCCAAAAAGCTGTGGCACAAGCTGGAAAAGTCTCCCCTGCGCTGGCTCACCGTGCCGGTGCTGCTGGCCATCTTCTGGGGCGCGGTCTACTGCCTGTTCAAGGGTCTTAACGACCCCTTCCTGTATTTCCGCTTCTGATGTGAGGGTATTTTTATGAAAAAACTGCTGAAATATCCTTTCCTTTGCCTGCTGGTGCTGACGGCGGTCATTGCCATGCCCTTCACCTGGCAGGAGATCGGTCTGCTGCCCGAGGGCATCCTGCCCACCTTTGGCGAACAGTCCGGCATCGAACTGCCGGAGCCGGAGGAGCCCCAGATGGGCACCACCGAACCGATGACCGAAGTTCCCACCGAACCGATGACCGAGCCACCTACCGAGGCACCCACCCTGCCGGAAGCCCCCACCGAGCCCCCTACCGAACCGCCCACCGAGGCACCCACCGAACCGTCCAAGCCCCCTAAGCCGGAAAACCCCTTTGAGGACGCCCTGTTCATCGGCGACAGCCGCACGGTGGGCATCGGAAAATACGCCGGCATCAAGGACGCCGAGTTTTTCGCCTCCACCGGCATGACGGTCTTTAACGTCTTTGAAGAAGAGGTGCAGGTCGGCAAGCGGGACGAATGCACCCTGGAGCGCCTGCTGCTCACCGAGGAATACGACCGCATCTATCTGACCCTGGGCATCAACGAACTGGGTTCCAATCTGGACCGCATCGTGAATCACTACACCCAGGTGGTCCAGCGGCTGCGGGAGCTGCAGCCCCGGGCTTATATCCACCTGCAGGCCAATCTGCATGTGGCCAAAAAGCGTTCGGACACCGACAAGACCTACAACAACGACAACATCAACCGCCTCAACGAGGCCATTGCCGCCCTGGCGGATGACCAGTGGGTCTTTTATCTGGACCCCAACCCGGTGTTTGACGACGAGGACGGCGCCATGAAGGCCGGCTACACCTGGGATGACATCCATCTGCTGGCCAAGCACTATGTGCTGTGGACTGACTGGCTGCGGGAAAACACCCCGGCATAACAAAAAAGAAACCGCTCGGAACTCCGAGC
Source organism: Clostridia bacterium (assembly GCA_017521295.1). Classification (GTDB taxonomy): domain Bacteria; phylum Bacillota; class Clostridia; order Oscillospirales; family Butyricicoccaceae; genus UBA4644. The sequence goes on from JAFXDF010000026.1 coordinate 77,302, forward strand.
GGTTTTTTGTATCTCGAAAACCACTCGCTAGGCGAGTGGTTCGAAAGAGGCTTCTGCCGATGAAAAGAAAACCCCTCTGATATAATGAAAATGCGGTCTGGCAACTGCAAAACAAAATATCAGAGGGAGGCCATTCAAGATGAA
>JAFXDF010000027.1 GCA_017521295.1 Clostridia bacterium
GCGTACCGCTGCCGCCGCTCTGAAGATCGCCTGCGACCTGGTGGACGAAGGCATGATCGACGAGAAGAAGGCCGTGTCCATGATCGATCCCCGTAACCTGGACACCCTGCTGCATCCCCAGTTCGACCCCGCTGCCCTGAAGAAGGCCAAGCCCGTTGCTTCCGCTCTGCCCGCCTCTCCCGGTGCTGCCTGCGGCAAGATCGTCTTCACCGCTGAAGACGCCAAGGAATGGGCTGCCCGCGGCGAAAAGGTCTGCCTGGTCCGTCTGGAGACCTCTCCCGAGGATATCGAGGGTATGGTCGCTTCTCAGGGTATCCTGACCGTTCGCGGCGGTATGACCTCTCACGCTGCCGTCGTCGCCCGCGGTATGGGCACCTGCTGTGTCTCCGGCTGCGGCGCCATCAAGATGGACGAGGAGAACAAGAAGTTCGAGCTGGCCGGCCGCACCTATGTTGAGGGCGACTGGATTTCTCTGGACGGTTCCACCGGTAACATCTACGGCGAAGCCATCCCCACCGTTGACGCTTCCATTTCCGGCGAGTTTGGCCGCATCATGGCCTGGGCCGACGAGTTCCGTCAGCTGAAGGTCCGCACCAACGCCGATAACCCCCGCGATACCGCTCAGGCCGTTAAGTTCGGTGCCGAAGGTATCGGTCTGTGCCGTACCGAGCACATGTTCTTCGAGGCCGATCGTATCCCCGCCATCCGCGAGATGATCTGCTCCGACACCGTCGAAGAGCGCGAGGCTGCTCTGGCCAAGCTGGAGCCCATGCAGCAGAGCGACTTTGAGAACATGTACGAGGCTCTGGAAGGCCGTCCCATGACCATCCGTTTCCTGGATCCCCCCCTGCACGAGTTCGTTCCCACCGAGGAAGCCGACATCGCCGCTCTGGCCGAGGCTCAGGGTAAGACCGTTGCCGACATCAAGGCTATCATCGCCTCTCTGCATGAGTTCAACCCCATGATGGGTCACCGCGGCTGCCGTCTGGCCGTCACCTATCCCGAGATCGCTGCCATGCAGACCCGTGCCGTCATCAAGGCTGCTCTGAACATCAACGCCAAGCATCCCGACTGGAAGATCGTTCCCGAGATCATGATCCCCCTGGTTGGCGAGATCAAGGAACTGGCCTTCGTCAAGAAGACCGTCACCGACACCGCTGACGCTCTGATCGCTGCCGCCGGTTCCGACATGAAGTACATGGTCGGTACCATGATCGAGATCCCCCGTGCCGCTCTGACCGCCGACGAGATCGCCAAGGAGGCCGAGTTCTTCTCCTTCGGTACCAACGACCTGACCCAGATGACCTTCGGCTTCTCCCGTGACGACGCCGGTAAGTTCCTGGATGCCTACTACGGCAACAAGATCTATGAGTCCGATCCCTTCGCCCGTCTGGACCAGACCGGCGTTGGCAAGCTGGTGCAGATGGCCTGCAAGCTGGGCCGTGAGACCCGCTCCAACCTGAAGCTGGGTATCTGCGGCGAGCACGGCGGTGACCCCTCCTCCGTGGAGTTCTGCCACCAGACCGGCCTGGACTATGTGTCCTGCTCTCCCTTCCGTGTACCCATCGCCCGTCTGGCTGCCGCTCAGGCCGCTATCAAGTTCCCCCGCTAACTGATTTGATTACCTCCGGCGCGTTTTGCGCCGGAGGTTTTTTACAACAAAAAAAGGAGATTGCTGTTTGAAGATCAACAACACCTTGGAGATTGCGGGCTGACCGGGAGGCCGTCTGCAATTTTGTGCCTCCCGAAAAGGATAAACCCATCAATTTTCAGGAGGATTTTTTATGAACATCATTATTCGCAACGAAGCCGCCGCCGATTACCGGGCGGTGGAAACCCTTATCCGGGAGGCTTTCTGGAACCATTATGTTCCCGGGTGCAAGGAACATTATTTGCTGCATAAAATGCGGGAGCATGAGGATTTCATCCCCGAGCTGGACCTTGTACTGGAACTGGACGGAGAGCCGGCAGGCAGCATCGTGTACACCAAAGCCACCCTTGTGGATGAACAGGGTAGGGAAAAGCCGGTTTTGACCTTTGGCCCGGTGGGCGTTTTGCCCAAATATCAGCGCAAAGGACTGGGAAAACGGTTGATGGAGGCTTCCTTTGAGCGAGCCGCCGCCATGGGCTGGGATACCGTCGTGATTTTCGGCGATCCGGCCAACTATATCCCCAGAGGATTCAGAAGCTGTAAAACATACAATGTTTGTCTGGAGCCCGGGGTCTTCCCCACCGCCCTTCTGGTGAAGGAACTGAAGCCCGGCGCGCTGGACGGCCGGCTGTGGCGGTACCGCGGCAGCACGGCTGAAGAAGTCTGTGCCGATGAGGATGCCCTTGCCCGGTTCGACGCCGGATTCCCGCTCAAAGAAAAAGGCTGGCAGCCCAGTCAGGAACTGTTTTTCATCCACAGCCATTCGGCTGTCATTCGGTAATATCTGCCTCCGGCGTGTTTCGCGCCGGAGGTTTTTTCCTGTTTTAAAGACATTTTGTGGAAAATTACGATTGCAATTTTGCACCGGAGGACTATAATTTTTCCCGAGGTGAACCCAATGACCAAAGATCTTACCAAAGGCCGTCCCATGACGCTGATCCTTCAGTTCGGCCTTCCCATCCTGTTGGGTATGCTGTTCCAGCAGCTTTATAACGTGGTGGACACCGCCATCGTGGGCAAATTTCTGGGCGGCAGCGCCCTGGCAGCCGTAGGTGCTACCGGTTCCATCAACTTTCTGGTGGTGGGCGGCTCTATCGGTATCTGCAGCGGCATGGCCATCCCCATCGCCCAGCGATTCGGTGCCGAAGATTACGATTCCCTGCGGAAATATGTGACGGGCGCCACCTACTGCGGCCTGTTTTTCGCCGTGACTATCACGGCGGTCACCGTGATTTTCAGCCGGAACATCCTGGAACTGATGAACACCCCTGCCGATATCATCGACCTGTCCTGGGCGTACATCACCACCATTTTTGCCGGCATCCCCGGCTATATCCTGTACAACCTGTGCTCGGGCATCCTGCGGGCCCTGGGGGACAGCCGCACTGCCGTTATTTGGTTGGTGGTGGCCTCGGTGGTCAACGTGGGGCTGGACCTGTTTTTCATCATCAACCTGCACTGGGGTGTGTTCGGCGCGGCCTTTGCCACCACCATCAGCCAGTTTCTGGCCGGTTTCGGCAGTCTGTGGAAGGTCTGCCGGGGCTTTGATGTACTGAAAATGCGCAAAGGGGACTGGCAGTGGTCCTGGCGGCGCATTTGGAACCTGCTTTCCCTGGGCGTGCCCATGGGTCTGCAGTTCTCCATCACCGCCATCGGCAGCGTCATGCTGCAGAGCTCGGTAAACGTGCTGGGTACCATGTATGTTACCGCCACCACCGCTGCCAACAAGGTGTCCATCTTCTTGTCCTGTCCGCTGGAAGCCATGGGTTCCACCATGGCTACCTACGGCGGCCAGAACGTGGGCGCGAAAAAGTGGGACCGGCTCAATCAGGGCCTGCTGTCCTGCGGTCTTTTGGGTCTGGGCTACTGCTTTTTTGCCCTGGCGCTGGTGCTGTTGTTGGGTGACAAGCTGGTGATGCTGTTCCTGGACGCCGCCGGCGCTTCTCTGGTGCCTCTGGCCCTGCAGCTTTTGCGGACACTGGTGTTCTGCTATGTGCTGCTGGCCATCATCCACATTTTCCGCAACTATATCCAGGGCATGGGCTTCTCCCCTCTGGCCACCATCGCCGGCATCATGGAAATGATCGCCCGGGCGGGCGTGTCCTTCCTGGTGCCCCTTTACGGCTTTGACGCCGCCTGTCTGGCCTCTCCTGCCGCCTGGGTGATGGCCGATGTGTTCCTGGTGCCTGCTTATTTTTACTGCCTGCGCACGCTAAAAAAGCGGTACCCCGATAAAATCGCATAAAACCAAGGGTGAAAGCGTTGTCTTTCACCCTTTTTGTATCTTGCATTTCCACCTTTTTGGTATATAATGAAATCAGAAATCTGAAGAAACGGTGGTGTTTGACCATGTTGACCTCTGAAATCATCTTACAGGAAGCAAAAGCCCTGTCCGACTATATGATCGCTGTCCGCCGAGACATCCACGCCCACCCCGAGCTGGGCGGCAAGGAGACCCGTACCCAGGCTCTGATCCTCAAGGAGCTGGAAGCCATGGGCATCGAATGTGCCCCCTGCGCCGATACCGGTGTCCTGGGTATTATCCGGGGCGGCAAGGAGGGTAAGGTCATCGGCCTGCGGGCCGATATCGACGCTCTGCCCGTGAAGGAAGAGACCGGCCTGCCTTTTGCCTCTCAGAATGAGGGCGTCATGCACGCCTGTGGCCACGATCTGCATACGGCTTCCCTTTTGGGCGCGGCCAAGCTGCTGAATGCCCATAAGGAAGAGCTGCAGGGCACCGTCAAGCTGTTTTTCCAGCCCGATGAAGAAGGTGACGGCGGCGCTCAGCGTATGGTGGACGAAGGCTGTCTGGAAAATCCCCGGGTGGACGCTGTGTTCTGCGGCCACAACTCCACCGGCACCCGTGCCGGCGAGTACGGTCTGAAGTATGGTGACTGCTACGCGGCCTCCAACGGCTTTATCGTCACCGTCAAGGGCAAGGGCTGCCACGGCGCCTATCCCGCCTCGGGCATCGACCCCATCGTGGTGGCCTCCCAGATCGTCAGCGCCCTGCAGACCCTTTCCTCCCGCCGGGTCTATGCCACCGACAGCGTGGTCGTCACGGTGGGCTCCTTCCACGCCGGCACCGCCGGCAACATCATCCCCGCCGAGGCCGTCCTCAAGGGCACCATCCGTTCCTTCGGTCCCGAAATGCGCAAAAAGATGTGCGGTATGTTCAAGGATCTGGTGGAAGGCGTGGCCCGTTCCATGGGTGCCGAGGCCGATGTGACCCTTATCGAGAGCTATCCCGGCGTGGTGAACCACGAGGGCTTCTCCGCTCTGGTGGAGCAGTCCATGGTTAAGCTGGTGGGCAGAGAAAAGGTGGAGATTCAGCGGATCCCCAACATGGGCACCGAGGATTTTGGCGCCTTTATGAAAAACCTCACCATTCCCGGCTGCTACTGTGAGTTCGGCTTCGGTGACGGCCGCGTGGAGTGTATCTATCCCGCCCACGGCTGCTATTACCGGGCCAATGAAGAGGGCCTGGCCTATGCCGCCGCCCTGTTCGCCCAGGTGAGCGTTGATTTTCTGAGCAAATAAGGAGCATCCTATGATCGCGATCATTACCGCTATGGATGTGGAACTGGAAAACATCCTTTCCCGTCTGGAAGATGTGAAGGAAGTGCGCCGTCCCGGCCTGTTTGGCTACACCGGCAGGCTGCACGGCACCGAGGTGATTGCCGCCGTCTGCGGCGTGGGCAAGGTGTGCGCCGCCCAGTGCGCCCAGCTTTTGATTTCGGAATACAGGCCCTCCGCCCTGCTCCATTCGGGGATCGCCGGAGCGGTGTCTCCCGACCTGCGCCATCTGGACGTGGTGGTGGCCCGGGAGCTGACCTATCGGGACATGAGTGAGCCCACCAAGCGGGATTTCGTCCCCTTCGGCGGCTATTTTGTGGCTGACCCCAAGCTGGCGGTGGCCCTGCGCAAGGCTGCTCCCGACAGCCATCTGGGCTGTATCGCCACCGGCGATCTGTTCGTCAGTTCCCAGACCGAAAAGGAGCGGCTGCGCCAGGATTACAACGCCCTGTGCGCCGAAATGGAGGGCGCCGCCGTGGCACATGTGTGTGCTGTCAACCGGGTGCCCTTTGGGGTGATCCGGTGCATTTCCGACTTGGCCAACGACGAGGCCTATGGGGATTATGAGCAGTTTGAACTGCTGGCCGCCCGCAAGTCGGCCGATATTCTGTGCCAGGCTATCGGCTATTTTACCGGGAAGGAAGGTGTAAAATGACCCAGAAATACGATGTTACCGGCATGTCCTGCGCCGCCTGCAGCGCCCGCATTGAAAAGGTCGTAGGCAAGCTGGAGGGTGTCAAATCGGTCACCGTCAACCTGCTGATGAACAATATGACGGTGGATTTTGATGAAAAACTGTTGAATCACGATAAGATTATACAATCTGTAGTTGATGCAGGCTACGGTGCCAGCCTCCCCCGGGAGGAAAATGCACAGACCCAGGCCGAACAAAAGGTGGCTTCCGCCGCCGACGAGGAGCTGGCCGGCATGAAGACCCGGCTGGTGTGGAGCATTGCGTTCCTCATCCCGCTGATGTATGTAGCCATGGGCCACATGCTGCATCTGCCCATGCCTTCCTGGCTCCACGGCGAGGGCAACTATCTGACCAACGCGCTGGTACAGCTGCTGCTCTGTGCGCCGGTGCTCTTCCTCAACCGCAAGTTCTATGTGGTGGGCCTGAAGGCCCTGTGGAAGCGCTCCCCCAATATGGACAGCCTTATCGCCGTGGGCTCGGGCGCCGCCTTGATCTCCGGTCTGGTGGCGGTGTTCCGCATGAGCTACGGTTACGGCCACAACGACCTTGCCATTGTGGAGCGCTATGCCCACAACCTGTATATCGAATCGGCCGCCATGATCCTCACCCTCATCACGGTGGGCAAGTTTCTGGAGACCCGGTCCAAGGGCCGTACCGGCCAGGCCATCTCCCGGCTGATCGCCCTCACCCCCGACACCGCCAAGCTGCTGAAAAACGGCGCGGAGGTGGAGACCCCGGTGGCCCAGGTGCAGATCGGCGATATCGCCGTCATCCGGGCCGGTGAGCGCATCCCGGTGGACGGCATCATCTCCCAGGGCCACGCCGCCGTGGACCAGAGTGCCCTCACAGGTGAGAGCATCCCTGTGGAAAAAACCGTGGGCGACCGGGTGGACGCCGGTACCATCTGCCAGAACGGCTTCTGCCAGGTGCAGGTGGACCGGGTGGGCAAGGACACCTCCCTGGCCCGGATCATCGCTTTGGTGGAGGAGGCTTCCTCCGGCAAGGCGCCCATCGCCCGTCTGGCCGATAAGATCGCCGGTATTTTCGTTCCCACCGTCATGACCATCGCCCTTTTGGCCTTTGCGGTCTGGCTGCTGGTGGGTGAAAGCGTAGAATTCGCGCTGAACATCGGTATTTCAGTGCTGGTGATCTCCTGTCCCTGTGCCCTGGGCCTGGCCACGCCCGTGGCCATTATGGCAGGCGCCGGAAAGGGCGCCGAAAACGGTATTCTGTTCCGCACCGCCCAATCGCTGGAGCAGGCTCAAAGCGTCACCACCGTGGTGCTGGACAAGACCGGCACGGTGACCCAGGGCCATCCCTCGGTCACCGATCTGATCGCTGCCGACACCCCTTCCCTGCTGAAGCTGGCGGCCTCCATCGAGGCTTCCTCCACCCATCCCCTGGCCCAGGCGGTTTTGCGTGAGGCCAAAAACCGGGGCATTTCCCCCGCTCCCGTGGAGCGTGTGGAAAACCTTCCCGGCTATGGTCTGGTTGCCCAGATGGAGGGCGCTGTCATTGCCGCCGGCAATGAAAAGCTCATGGAAAAGCTGGGTGTGGCGCTGTCCGCCGTAACGGAGAAAGCCCAGGCCCTGGAAGAGGACGGCAAGACCCTGTTGTATTTCGCAAAAGACGGCACCCTGGCCGGCCTTATTGCCGTGGCCGACCCGGTGAAGGCCACCTCTGCCGAAGCCGTCAGACAGCTCCATGAGCTGGGCTGCAAGGTGGTCATCCTCACAGGCGACAACGCCCGCACCGCCGACGCGGTGTGCAAGGCGGTGGGCGCCGACTACGCCATTGCTCAGGTATTGCCCCAGGATAAGGAGGCCCATATCCGTGCCCTGCAGGAAAAGGGCGAGAAGGTGGCCATGGTGGGCGACGGCATCAACGATGCCCCTGCCCTCACCCGGGCCGATGTGGGCTTTGCTATCGGCGGCGGCACCGATGTGGCCATTGAAAGCGCCGACGTGGTGCTCACCGGCGCCCAGCTTACCGCTGTGGCCCAGGCCATCAAGCTGAGCCGCAAGGTGCTGCGCATCATCAAAGAGAATCTGTTCTGGGCGTTTTTCTACAACGCTATCGGTATCCCGGTGGCCGCCGGCGTGCTGTATCCGGCCTTTGGCATCACCCTGAGCCCCATGATCGGCTCGGCCGCCATGAGCCTCAGCTCCTTCTGCGTGGTGACCAATGCTCTGCGTCTCACCCGGCTGAAGCTGCAGGAGGGCGACTGTTCCGGCACCTGCCCCGTTTCTGTAGAAAATAACATCAAAATTGAAGAAACCATCATCAAACAGGAGGAAAAAACCATGACCAAGACCATGAATATCCAGGGCATGATGTGCCCCCACTGCGTTGCCCACGTGAAAAAGGCTCTGACCGCCATTCCCGGCGTGGAGGCCGATGTGCAGCTGGACAACAAGTGTGCTGTCATCACTATGGCTCAGCCCGTTGAGGACGCCGTGCTGGTGAAAGCCGTTGTGGATGCCGGCTACGAGGCCCAGATGGCCGAATAATGTCACAAAAAGCGGGCAAAAAGTGAGATTTTCCTCTTGCTTTTTGCCCGCCGCTGTGTTAAACTAATTTATGCCTGTAACGGCAACTGGAGAAATACCCAAGTGGTGAAGGGGCTCCCCTGCTAAGGGAGTAGGGCTCTAACGGGTCGCGAGGGTTCAAATCCCTCTTTCTCCGCCACGAGAGCACTGCGAAAGCAGTGCTCTTTTTTTATTTCCAAGAGGGATTTGAACCCTCTATTGGATCAAAGGGGTTCCCGCTCCGGCACAGGCCGGTGCGGGAGAACAGAATCCCTCTTTCTCCGCCATGAGAGCACTGCGAAAGCAGTGCTCTTTTTTTATTTCTAAGAGGGAAAAACAAAAGGCGCTGGATAAACAGCGCCTTTTGCAATCTTATTCACCTTGATAATAGTCCACCCGGCTGTCCAGCGGAAACAGCTTGTTCACATCTTTGCCCCAAACACCGATCTTTCCCGAGTCGGGATACAGACAGATATCCACATCGTGGATCACGTCAAAATCAATATAAACCAGATTTTCGGTTTCTGAAGTGTTGATGAGCTTGTGCGCGCCCCGTTCGGTGGGCGGGAAGAAGAGAAACTCCCCGGCTTTTACGGTACGTTCCCCCTCGGGCGTTCGCAGTGTACCCTGTCCGCTGATGATGAAAAAAGTCTCCTCATCTTTCAGATGATAGTGGTAGGGATAAGGAGCTTTTCCTGGCGGCACTTCATAAATACACACCAGGCTTTCATGGCCTGCACTCCGGGGCACAAAACTGCGGCGAAAATATTCGTACTCCTCCCCGTGGCAGTGATGCTTTACGGGCAGATCCTTCCAGTTTTCATGAAGCATTTTCATAAAAGATTACCTTACCAACCGCGCAGCAGCTTTTTGCCCAGCAGGCGGCCATCGTGGACGCTGTCTGTGACCACGGCCTCGCCAGCCACAAATACGTGCTTGAGGCCGGGGCAGCGGGCGTTCCAGTTCTTGTAATCGGCGGCGTCGATGATGGTTTCGGGATCCAGCAGGCACAGATCGGCGTCCATTCCTACCCGGATCATGCCCTTGCCGGTAAGGCCGTAGAGGGCAGCGGGCATGGAGGTGATCTTGCGGATGGCCTCCTCAAAGGAAGCCACGCCCCGCTCTCTCACATAGTGGCCCAGCACCCGGGGGAAGCTGGCGAAGGCCCGGGGATGGGCGCCAAAGGCGTCGGGATACCACAGGCCATCGGTGCCGATCATGGTGCGGGGATAGGCCATCACGTATTCCACGTCCTCTTCGCACATGCCGAAGCTGATCTCGGTGGAGGCAAAATTGTCGGCCATCAGCACGTCCAGAATGGTGTCCACCCGGCTCTTGCCATGGAGCTTTGCCGCCTCGGGCACCATCATGCCGCTGTACTGGGGAAAGGCCCTGGAGGCGCCGATCATCAGCCGCTCATAGGCCTTTTCGGGGTCTTCGCTGCCCAGCATGGCCCCCGCGATAGGCTTGCGGCCTTCGGGGTCGGCCAGCATGGCCAGAAGCTCCTGCCGGGGCAGGGACAGGTAGGCGGAGGGGATCTCGGACATGAGGCCGGTGGACGAGGCCACAAAGGGATACTGATCCAGGAAAACGGTGTAGCCCTCCCGGTTGATCTGCTCGATCATGGGAATGGTCTCCCGGACCTTGCCCCAGTTGCCGGGGCCGCCGCTGGCCTTGTGGTGGGAAATGATGCAGCGGATGCCGGTCTCCCGGACGATACGGAGGGTCTCCGCCACGGCTTCCACCAGCCGTCGGCCCTCGTTGCGCATGTGGATGGTCATGGTGCCGCCGTATTCCACCACCACCTTGCACAGCTGGATCATTTCCTCGGTATCGGCAAAGGTGCCGGGGGTGTAGATCATGCCGAAGGAGATGCCTAAGGCACCGGCCTCCATGGCGCAGCGGACGTGGTCCTTCATGCGTTCCAGTTCTTCGGGGGTAGGCTTGCGGCGCTCAAAGCCCATAACGGCGGTACGGACGGTGCCGTGGCCGATGTGGAAGCCCATGCTGGTGCCGAAATCTTCCCGCAGCCGGGCCAGATAGGTCTTGAAATCGGTGCGGGAGGGCAAGTCGGTGTTGACGCCGTTGGCGCACAGAGCCATGCAGATGCGCAGGCCTTCGTCATAATACTGCTCCGACAGGGGGGCGGCCGAGTGGCCGCACATGCCCACGATCTGGGTGGTGACGCCCTGCTCCAGCTTGTGAGCGCAGGCGGGGACAGTCTCCATGATCATGTCATCGTGGCTGTGGGAGTCGATAAAACCGGGGGTGAGGGTCAGACCCTTGGCGTCCAGGACGGACTTGGCCTCCTCTTTCACCACGGGCGCGATGACGGCGATCTTGCCGTCACGGATACCCACATGGGAGAAATAGGCCGGCATACCGGTGCCGTCCACGATACGGGCATTTTTGATCAAAAGGTCCAGCATAAAATTGCCCTCCTTGATGTTTTGGGTGTTGGCATGATTATAGCATAGTTTTTACAAAAGAAAAAGCACCCAAACGGGTGCTTTTCGGCTGATTACGTAACGATATCGATGATGAAGTCTACAATATCCAGAAACACGTCCAGAACGGGTTCCAGCCGGGAAAATCGCTCCTGGGTGCGGCGCCGGATACGGGCCTCGTCGGGCAGGTGTTCCCGCAGCAGGATCAGCGCCGCGGCGGCGGCAAGCTGTCTTTGCTCTCCCTGGGGAACAAACACGGCAGGCAAATTGTGGGCCGGGCCCACCAGTCCGGTGCCGTCCTTCAAAGCCAACCCTCGGGAGATGCCGCCTTCATAAACCACACCGTCGTCCTTCATCCTGCCCACATCACAGCACCGATAGAGATCGGTGCAGATCTGTCCGTCCCGGGTAAAGCTGCCCACCAAGGCTTCCAGAGCGGGCCGACCCTCTTCGTCGGTTTTGCGGCCGGCGTAAAGGCAGCCGCTGTCATCATACATCCCGATCTGGTCCCGGCGGCGGCAGCGTTTGTGGTTGTAGATGGGATAAAGCATGGGTTATTCGCCGAACTTGACGGCGGCTTCCTTCAGCATTTTACGGATGGGCAGGCCGTAGGGGCAGCGGGGCTCGCAGGCGCCGCACTCCACACAGGCGGAAGCCTTGACGGCCATGGCGCCGTAGCGATCCTTGGCCCAGTCGGCCAGGCCGTAACGGTCCAGATAGCCCTGGAACAGGAAGACGCTGGGGATGTTGATGCCCACGGTACAGGGGGCGCAGTAGTTGCAGCGGCGGCAGAACTGGGTGCCCAGGGTCTCACGGATCTGAGCCACCTTCTGCTGCTCTTCGGCAGTCAGGGGCGCGGTGTTCCCGCCAGCAGCCAGATTCTGCTCGATCTCCTTGGGATCGGCCATGCCGGGGATGACCACGGTGACGTCGGGGTTGCTCACCAGGAAGCGAACGGCCAGGGTGGCGTCCTCGATGGCGCCGCCGGCCAGAGGCTTCATGTCCACAAAGCCGATGTTCTTTTCGGCGGCCTTTTTGATGAGGGCTTCGCCCTGGGTCTCCACGATGTTATAGGGGAACATGATGGTCTCTACCCAAGGCAGCTCCAGAGCCCTTTCAAAGACCTCGGCAGAGTGGGCGGTGAGGCCGATGTGGCCGATCTTGCCCTGCTCCTTGGCTTCCAGCAGGGCCTCCAGAGCGCCTTCGGGCCCGGTGACCTGCTCCAGCTGAGCCATGTTGGGGTTGTGGACCTGGTACAGGTCGATGTAGTCGGTCTTCAGATTGCCCAGGCTGATGTCGATGTCCTTGGCCATGGCTTCCTTGGTGCGGGCCATGCTCTTGGTGGCCAGAACGAACTTGTCCCGGATGCCCTCCAGGGCATAGCCCAGGTACTGCTCGCTGACGGTATAGCCGCGGGCGGTGTCGATGTAGTTCACGCCGGCTTCCATCAGCTGGTATACCAGCTTTTTGGTGCCTTCGGCGTCGATGCGCTGGATGGGGATGCCGCCCAGACCGATGCGGGAGATTTTCAGTCCGGTTTTGCCCAAAACACGATATTCCATACAGATTCCTCCGTTATTTTTGAGATTATTTCCATTATACCACGCTTATCGACTGAAAACAATCGTTTGTGTGTTTACAGACCATGGGGTTTTGTGTTACAATCATGCCGCACATTTGGAAATGCGAGGTTTTACCCATGGAATATGTACAGACCCTTCTGATCCTCTGCCCCCTGGTGTTTCTGGCGGGCTTTGTGGACGCCATCGCGGGCGGCGGCGGACTGATCGCCCTGCCGGCCTATCTGTTTGCCGGACTGCCGGCCCATACCGCCATCGGCAGCAACAAGCTGTCCTCCTGCTCCGGTCTGGTGGCCGCCTGTTATAAGTATTTCAAGGAGAAAAAAGTGCGGCTTTCGGTGGCCCTCTGGTCGGCTCTGGGCTGCATCATCGGTGCCGGCTGCGGCACCCGGCTGGCCCTGTTCTTTCCTGAGCGCACCCTGCGGCTCATCGTGCTGATCGCCGTGCCCATTGTGGCGGTTTTTCTGGCCACCCGAAAGGATCTGGGCAAGGATGAAGAGGCTGAACAGCCCCTTCCCCGCAAGAAAGAGGCCATTCTGTCCACCGCCATCGGTGTGGCCGTGGGCCTGTATGACGGCCTTATCGGCCCGGGCGCGGGCACCTTTTTGATCCTGGGCTTTACCACCTTTATCGGCATCGGCCTGGTACAGGCCTCCGCCTGCGCCAAGGTGTCCAATATGGCCTCCAACCTGACCTCGGTGGTGATCTACGCCTTCAGCGGAAATGTCCGGTACCTGCTGGCCATCCCCGCGGCGGTGTGCTCCATTCTGGGCGGCTATACCGGCGCCAAGGTGGCCGTCAAGGGCGGCGGCAAGCGGGTCAAGCAGTTCATGTACGTGGTGCTGGCCCTGCTGTTCGTCAAGTTGGTGTCCGATCTGTTTATGGGATAAAAGAAAATGCTCTGCCGCATGGCAGAGCATTTTTTGCGTTTATGCGTGCTGTTTGATGAACTCTCCGATGACCTTGGAGCCGCAGGAGGGCTTTTCCGGCCGCTTTTCGTCGGGGAACAGGTAGTTGTTGTGGCCGTAGCCTTCCAGCACCCGGAAATCCACGGGAGAAGCGTATTCAAAATGTTCCAGGGTGCCCACCAGCAGCTGGGTCTGCACCAGACGGTTGCGGATATCGTTGTCGGTGCACAGGATCTGCAGGGGCGGGCCGTCGCCCCGGACATGGTACAGCGGCGCCCGGTCATCGATCATTACCACACGGGGATCGGTACCGTTTTCTTTGAGCACGTTGAAATGGGTGGTGGGCTGACCGCTGGCGAAGATATAGCCGTCCACATTGGTTTTGGAGTCGATGCCGTGCTTGGCCAGATAATGGCCGTCGAAGCACAGAAGCATGGACAGATAGCCGCCGGCCGAGTGACCGCCCACAAACAGCTTGCCGATGGGGGCGTATTCTTTCAGATGTTCTTTGACCCAGGCCACGGCGGCAGCGCCGTCCTCGATATAGTCGGGGAACTTGGCCTTGGGATAGTGCCGATAGGCCGGGTTGACGCACAGGATGCCCTGGGCGGCCAGCTCCCGGGACAGAGGCTCGCCCATGTCCTTCTGGCGGTAATCCTCAAAACCGCCGCCGTGGAAAAACACGAAAACCGGGCAGGGGCCCTCTTTTTCGGGCAGATAAAGATCCAGCAGCAGTTCATGCTGGGGATCGTAGCAGATATCCTTCAGCTCTTTGACGGCATACATAGGAGGATCCTCCTTTTTGTTACTTGGCAGCCAGTTTGTCCAGCTTCTTGTTGCGGAAGTACAGGATCAGGTCCAGACTGACCATCACAAAGTTCAGGAAGTAGAAGAACAGAACGTACCACTTGCTGGCGAAGTTGGCCATGTAAGCCTCGTTGGTGAACTTGGAACAAATACCGGCGACATAGCCGAAGAGGATCAGGCACAGGAAGGACAGGCTCTTGCCCTTGGCGGTGCGGGCCTTATAGGACTTCATAACGTTGAGAGGCCAGGAGGCACCAAAGCTGACGATCATGATAATTTCCAGAATTTCAGACATAAAAAATAATTCCTTTCCCTTTATAATCTGTTTCCATTTTAGCACCCTTATGCTATAATTTAAAGTATCAAATCACATATCCCACTATATTTTTAAAGTGATGGCAAAGGGGTGCTTTTATGGAACTGCTGCAGCTGACCTATTTTTGTGACGCCGCCCTCACCGAAAATTTCTCCAAAACCGCCGAAAAATACAACGTGCCCCCCTCCAACATCTCTCAGAGCATCAAGCGGCTGGAAAAAGAGCTGTCGGCCGCCCTGTTTGACCGCCGGGCCAACCGGGTGGTGCTCAACGACCGTGGCCGGGCCTTTTATCAGCAGGTGCGGCAGGCGCTGGATCTTTTGGAAAGCGCCCGGGAGGCAGCCGCCGGCCACGGAGCCGAAGACCGGCTGCGGCTGGTGATCCATGTGAACCGGCGCATCGTCATGAAGGCGGTGGAGCGGTTCCAAAGCCACTGTCCGGCGGTGAATATTTTCACCACTCACGGCTTTTCGGGAGAGCAGGAGGCCGACCTGATCGTGTCCGACCGGGTGATGGAGCTGCCCGGCTTTTCCCGGGAAAAGCTTTTCCGGGAGGCCATCGCCCTGGCCGCCCGCCGGGATCTGCTGCCTCCGGGCGATCTGGGGGCCGATGTGCTGCGGGACAAGCCCTTTATCACCATGGCTCCGGGCAACAGCGTTCACAGCCTCACCGAAGCCATCTGCCGGGAGATGGGCTTTGCGCCCCGCATCGCCCTGCAGAGCGAGGACCCCTTTTACATCCGCAAGTGCGTGGAGCTGGGTCTGGGTCTGGCGGTAGTGCCCACCTTTTCCTGGAAGGGACAGTTTTCCGACCAGGTGGCGCTATATCCCATGGGGGACCACAGCCGGGAGGTCTATCTGTACCGCCGGACGGGGGGGAATACCTGCCTGGAGGCCTTTTGCCGGGTGCTCCGGCAGGAAATTCAGGCGGAACAGGCATAAAAAGAGCCTCCGGGATATCCCGGAGGCTGATTTTATCTCTTTGCGAAGTCCAGAACGGTGGCCAGGCCCAGCTTGAGGCCGGTATTCAGACTGTCGATCTCCAGCCATTCCTCCCGGGTATGGGCGCCGCCGCCGGTATACAGGCCGAAGCAGGTAGCCGGGATGCCCAGGGACAGGGGAATGTTGCAGTCGGTGGAAGAAGCATGGCGCTTGGGGGCCTTGCCGGTGTACTTTTTCATCTGGGTCTCACACCGCTTGATGAGGGTCTCCAGCTTTTTGGCGTCTACATCACCGCCGCAGGGCCGCTCGCCCAGCAGCTCCCGCTCAAACTTGGCGTCATCGGAGCTCAGCTGCCACAGCAGGGAGAAGAACTGCTGGCGCATCTGGTCCAGGCCCTTTTGATCGTCGGAGCGGTATTCGTAGAGCATTTCGGCGTTCTGGGCGATGGTGTTCACCGAGGTACCGCCCTGGATGGTACCCACATTATAGGTGGTCTTGCGGCCGGGGATCTGGGGTACCGGCTGGCCGTAGAGGCAGCAGATGACGCCCGACAGGGCGGCGATGGCGTTGGGATTGCCGAAAGCGCCGAAAGAGTGACCGCCCTTGGTGGTGGAGGTGACCTTCCACCGCTCGGAGCCTACAGCACGCTCCACGATGGAGCCCATGGTGCCGTCAAAAGAGATCAGCTGCTTGATGCGGCCTTCATAGTCCTTGCAGATCTGGCGGACGCCCTTCAGATTGCCCAGACCCTCTTCACAGCTGTTGAACACCAGCAGAAGGGGCTTTTTCACCAGCTCGGGATGCTCCAGCAGGTACTGGGCGCACAGCATCAGGGCCACCACATTGGCGGTGTCATCGCCCACGCCGGGGGCGTACAGCTTGCCCCCCTCTTCCCGGACGGGCAGGGGTTCCAGGTCGGGGAATACCACGTCGGTGTGGGCAGAAAATACGGTATAGGGGCCGGGTTTTTCCCCTTCAAAGGGCAAAATCACATTCAAAGCCTCGTCCACCAGCACATTCTGCGCGCCGTGGGCTTCCAGCCAGGCCTTGACAAAGGCAACCCGCTTTTCCTCCTTGTGAGAGGGGGCCGGGATGGCGGCCAGTTCCTTCAGCAGAGCCAGCTGCCGATCTTTTTGGGTTTCGCACCAGGTGATCATAAACGGTTCCTCCAAATTCATTCTTTGTTCATGATAAACCATTCTGCCCGGACTTGCAACCGAAAAAGTGCTGTGTTACAATCAATCCATTGATTTTTCCAAAGAAAGGTTATGCTTTTATGTCCGTTACCACCGTTTTGTTTGATCTGGACGGCACCCTGCTGCCCATGGATCAGGAACTGTTTTTAAAGGCTTATCTGGGCGGCCTGTGCAAAAAGCTGGCGCCCTTTGGCTATGCTCCCAAGGCTGTCACCGACGGCATTTGGAAGGGCACCGGCGCCATGGTGCAAAATGACGGCTCCCGCCGCAACGAAGAGGCCTTTTGGGAGGTTTTCTGCGGCCTGTTGGGGGAAGATTGCCGAAAGGACGAGCCGATTTTTGAGGATTTCTATCGCAATGAGTTTCAGAAGGTAGCCGACGTCTGCGGCAAGAATCCCGCTGCCAAAGAGTTGATCGACCGGCTGAAGGCCCGCAATCTGCGGCTGGTGCTGGCCACCAACCCCCTCTTCCCTGCCATCGCCACCCACAGCCGTACCCGCTGGGCCGGTCTGGAGCCGGAGGATTTTCTTTATATCACCACCTATGAAAACAGCAGCTTTTGCAAGCCCAACCCGGACTATTACCGGGAGATCCTGGACAAGCTGGGCCTGCGGCCGGAAGAGTGCGTCATGGTGGGCAACGACGTGCAGGAGGACGGCGCCGCGGCACAGCTGGGGATGCCGGTGTTTATTCTCACCGATTGCCTCATTGACCGGACGGGCGATGTGTCCCAATTCCCCCACGGCGGCTTTCCAGAGCTGAACGAATGGCTGGAAACGCGGTAACGATTTCGTAAATTTCAAGAAAACAGAAAAATTTTCCGTCAGACCCTTTTCAACCCTCAAAAGATATGTTATAGTTAAAATTGAACAAAAAAGTACAGAGGGGAATGACAACCAATGGGAAAATTTACTGTTCAGCGCGTAAAAGCCGGCTTTAAGTTCAACCTAAAGGCTGGCAACGGGCAAATTATCGCCTCCTCGGGTATTTTCCATTTGATGGAGGAGTGTCTTTCTGCCATTGAGCGGGTGAAAGGCTGCGCCTTTGCGCCGGTGGAAGACCAGACCCTTTCCTCTGTGGAGCCTGTGCCCTTCCCTAAGTTTGAAGTACAGCATACCGATCGGGGCGGGATCTGTTTTTATCTGCGGGACGGCGAAGGCAAGCTGCTGGCCCACAGCAAAAATTATACCGCCAAACGCTCCTGTCTGGCGGGCATCCGCAGCATCGCGGAAAATGCCCCCGATGCCGAGGTCATCACCGGCTGACAGCGTTTCACGGGAAACACAGCATAATCAAAAAGCACTGCGAAAGCAGTGCTTTTTCTTTTCTTATCTTATATTACTGGTTCCACCAGTCCTCGGGCTCGGGAGGGGTAAACTCTTCGGTCTGCGGCTGAGCAGGCTGCCAACCGATGAGGGCGTTATAGTAATTGGCAAAGGTCACCTGCATATAGGGATTCAGCCAGATGCCCAGAAGGCCAAAGGTGAACACCGACAGATAGGCCCATCCAAAAAAGGACAGCTCCAGGATAAAATATTCCATTTTGTGGCCCCGCATCAGCTGTTTGCTGGCGGCAATGGCTTCCAACGGAGAAATGTCGGGGTTATCCAGCATAATGTGGATGGTCTGAGTGTAGGAATACCCGGCGATGATGCCCGGGATGACAAACAGCATACTCCACAGGAAGGTGAACAGGTGCATCAGCAAATGAGCCAGCAAAAACCGCCAGAACTGCTGGAAACAGGCAAACAGGGTCTCGATACCGCCGGTTTCCTCTCCGCGGGAGGCCCGCAGGGTAAAAAGCTGCCAGCCGCAGGTCACCAGATTGAGGAACAGGGTCATCACAAAGGTGGCCAGGGACAGGGCAAAGCCGGTGGAGATCGTCTGGGACTGTTCCATAAGATAGACCATCTCTTCCAGGCTGTCGGCCCGGAGCATCACCCGGATGGTGGGCCACTCGGTGGCGCCTACGCCTACGGTGGTCAAAAGACTGCTCAGAATCCCTACCAGATAGATGCGGGGAGAGTTGGCCCGCAGAGTTTCTTTGGCTTTTTGCTTGAGGGCGGGGCGGTCGGCAGGATGCAGCATAAAAGGTCCTCCTTTCAAAGGGGCAGAAAAACAAACAGATCCCCGGGCGTGAGCCAAGGGATCTGTGAAAAACGATTTACTTGGCCCACTCGCCGGTGGCAGCACACTTCAGATAGGCGTTGATGAAGCCCTCCAGATCGCCGTCCATGACGGCGCCGATGTTGCCGTTTTCAAAGCCGGTGCGGTGATCCTTTACAAGGGTATAGGGCATAAAGACATAGGAACGGATCTGGCTGCCCCACTCGATCTTCATCTGGGCACCCTTGATGTCGTCGATCTTGTCCAGATGCTCACGCTCCTTGATCTCGATCAGACGGGACTTCAGCATCTTCATGGCGGTGGCGCGGTTCTGGATCTGAGAGCGCTCGGTCTGGCAGGCCACCACGATACCGCTGGGGATATGGGTGATACGGACGGCCGACTCGGTCTTGTTAACGTGCTGACCGCCGGCGCCGGAAGAACGGTAGGTATCCACCTTCAGATCTTCGGGACGGATATCAACGTCCACGTCGTCGGACATTTCGGGCACCACTTCCAGCGCGGAGAAGCTGGTCTGGCGACGGCCGGAGGCGTCAAAGGGAGAAACGCGCACCAGGCGGTGAACGCCGTTCTCACTCTTCAGATAGCCGTAGGCGTTTTCGCCCTCGATGAGCATTTCAGCGCTCTTGATACCGGCATCTTCACCGTCCAGAAAGTCCAGGAGCTTGTGCTTGAAGCCCATGTTGTCGGCCCAGTGCTCGTACATACGGATGAGCATCGAGGTCCAGTCCATAGCCTCGGTACCACCGGCGCCTGCATGGAAGCTGAGGATGGCGTTGTTGCGGTCGTACTCACCAGACAGCAGGGTGCTGAGAGTCTGGCGGTCCAGCTCCTTCTCAAAAGCGGCAAAGCCCTCCTGCACCTCGGGGAAGAGGCTTTCGTCCTCCATCTCCTCGGCCATTTCGATGGTGGTCACCACATCCTCGAACATGGTGTACAGGGCGGCATAGTTGGCCACCTTATCCTTCAGCTGCTTGGTGCGCTGCAGAACCTTCTGGCTTTCGGAAGGGTCGTTCCAGAACTCGGGCTCGGCAGCCTTCTTTTCCAGTTCTTCGATCTCCATCTTGGCCTTGTCCAGGTCCAGCGCCAGCTTCAGGTCGTCCAGCTTGGGCTTCAGGTTATTCAATTGAAAACGAATATCGTCATAAATAAGCATAGTCTATCCCTCCAGAATAATAGTATACCACGAATTGGCAATCCCTGCAAGGGGGAAGAAGGGCGCAAAAAGGCCGTCCTCCCGGGAAATTATCGGAAAGACGGCGGTTTTTTAGATTTTGGTGAGCAGCCCGTTTTCATCATACGCGAAGTTGGGCCCCCAGGCAACCTCCCAGAAGTAGCCATCCGGATCGGCAAAATAGGCGTGATAGCCGCCCCAAAACACAGCTTGCGGCTCCTTTACCACCCTTCCACCGGCCTTTCGGACCAGGTTAATGACCTCGTCCACTTGTTCTCGCCGGGGAACGTTGTGCGCAAGTGTTATGCCGGAAAAGCCACCGCCGGGCATCGGCGGGGCGGTCTCACTAATGTCCTGTGCCAGTAAGTCCAGCGGATACAGCTCAAATTTGGTACCGGGCGTGTTAAAAAACACCACTCTGGGTGTATCTTCCGAGCAATCGGTGCGAAAACCCAGCCCATCCCGATAAAAGGCCAGCGAGCGTGCCATGTCCCGCACGCCCAGACAGATGATACTGATATGATTCATACAATTCACTCAGGTGTCGTTCCGCACAGCGGTGCGGATACTTTTGTTTCGATAGGTCAGATCGGTGCGTACCGTAAAGCCCAGCGACTCCCAAAAGGCGTTGCCTTTTTCGTTGTGGGAGAACACCACCAGGTTGACCTTGATGATGCCTTCCCGCTCCATGGCGGCCATCACATGCTCCACCAACTGCCGGCCGATGCCACGGCGCTGAAAGGCTTCGTCCACCGCCGTGTGGGAGATATGTCCCCGGCGGCCGTCGTGGCCGGCCAGAATGACGCCCACGATGCGTCCCAACTCCTCTGCCACAAAGCAGGTATTGGGATTGCGCCTGAGATAGCGGCCGATGCCCTCCGGGCTGTCGTCGATGTTGTTGAGGCCCATGCCGGGGGTGTGCAGCCAAAGATCGTAGCAGGCGGAAAAGTCCCCGATCTCCATCAGACGGATGTTCATGGGACCACTCCTTATTTATTATAATAGCGCATCAAAGCGTGGCTGGGGTTGTAAATGTGTTCCCGGTCGATCTCGATCATGGTGTAGCAGCCCTGTTTGAGATAAAACCGCCCGGCGGCCTCGATAGGCAGGCCCAGCAGATGGGAAATGGCGAACACCAGAGGGCCGTTGTGGGCCACGATAAGGGCGTCCTCCCCTTTTTCCACGATGCTGTCCAGTACGTTGGCCACCCGGGGTGCCAGGCCGGTGTCAAAGGGCTCGCCCTCAGGGGGCGTGATGTGGATCCAGTCGGCCATGAGGGCACGGAAAAACGCCGGATCCTCGGCTTTGATTTCGGGCACCGATTTGGGCTCAAAGAGGCCCATGTGCTGCTCCCGCAGGTCGGGCACGATGTACATGGGCTCGGGTCTGCCCTCCATCACCAGTTTGGCGGTGTCCAGCGCCCGGCTCAGGGGGCTGGCATAGCAGGCCGAAAAGGACATATTCCGCAGTTTTTCACCGGCCTCCCGGGCCTGCTGACGGCCCAGATCGGTGAGAGGCAGGTCGGAACTGCCGTACCACAGCTCCCGGACGTTGCCCTCCGACTGGCCGTGGCGCACCAGATATATTTTCATAGGCATTTCTCCTTATTATATAATACTGCTATCATACATCAATTCATGGAGGATGCCAAGGTTTTTTGGATTACTTCCTGCACACGGTTTGCAAAAAGGGGCGCCGACCGCAGGGCAGGATCCTCCCGCAGCAGGGCCTGGGCGCTTTGCTGGGCGGCCTCCAGGACGTTCATGTCGGTGGCCAGGTCGGCGATAGCGAACCCGGGCAGGCCGCTCTGCCGCCGGCCGAAGAAATCGCCGGGGCCCCGAAGCCGCAGGTCGGTCTCCGCGATCTGGAAGCCGTCATTGGTGCGGCACAGGGTCTGCAGCCGTTCCCTGGCGGTTTCGGTCTTGGCCCGGTGCATGAGGAAGCAGTAACTCTGGCGGCTGCCCCGGCCCACACGGCCGCGTAGCTGGTGCAGCTGGCTCAGGCCGAAGAAGTCGGCGTTCTCCACGATCATCAGCGTAGCCCGTGGCACGTCTACGCCAACCTCGATGACGGTGGTGGATACCAGCACGTCCAGCTCTCCGGCGGCGAAGGAGGCCATAACGGCCTCCTTTTCGGCAGGCTTGAGCTTTCCGTGCATGAGGCCCACCCGCAGCCGGGGCAGAACCTGCCGCAGCTGATCGATGTAGGCGGTGGCAGCCTTCTTTTCGGAGGCCTCCTCCCCTTCTTCCACCAACGGACAGACGATATAGGCCTGGCCGCCGGCGTCGATCTCCTTCTGGAGGAAGCCGTACATGTCCTGGCGCTTGGCCTCGCTGACCATACGGGTCATCACCGGCTGGCGGCCGGGAGGCAGCTCATCCAGCACCGACACGTCCAGGTCGCCGTAGAGGATGAGGGTCAGCGTTCGGGGAATGGGCGTGGCCGACATGGCCAGAAGATGGCCCCGGTCGGTTTTCTGGTTGAGGGCGGCCCGCTGGCCCACGCCGAAGCGGTGCTGCTCGTCCACCACGATGAGGGCGGCGCCGGGCAGTTCCACATTGTTCTGGATCAGAGCATGGGTACCGCACAGCACCATGGGCTCGCCCGATGCCGCCCGGGCGGTGACCCGGCGCTTTTCGGCTGCGGGCAGAGCAGAGATCAAAAGCTCCACCGGAATGCCGTGAGCCGACAGGAATTTTTCCATGGTGGCCTTGTGCTGACGGGCCAGCAGTTCGGTGGGGGCCATGATGACGGCCTGTTTGCCGTTTCGCACCGCCAGCCAGGCGCAGGCGGCGGCAACTAAGGTCTTGCCCGAGCCTACGTCGCCCTGGAGCAGACGGTTCATGCGGCTGCCGCCGCACAGATCGGAAAAGGCCTGGGTCACGGCTCTGCGCTGAGCGTTGGTGGGCGAAAAGGGCAGGGTCTTGAAAAACTCCTCGGGATCGTGATGCTTCAGCGGCGGCCCGGGGTTGCGTCTCCCCTGCCCCCGGAGGGTCTGGCCGGCGCAGCAGAACACAAACAGCTCTTCAAAGATCAGCCTGCGGCGGGCCTTGGCCACATCTTCGGTGGTTTCCGGGAAATGAATGGCTTCGAAGGCCTCTTCGGGGGGGCAAAGCTGCCACTTGGCTACAATGTGGGCAGGCAAGGGCTCCAGGTAGCAGCCCTTGGCCTGATCCAGAGCAGCCCGGGTCCACTTGCGCAGCTGATTCTGGCTGAGGCCCTCAGCGGCCCGGTACACCGGTAGCAGGCGGCCGGTGGCCTTGGGATCGTCGGCCGGCTCGAACACCGGATTGATCATGCCCCGGCCCCGGGTGCTGAACTCCGGCTTGCCGAAGAAGACGTATTCCCTTCCCCGCTCTATTTTTAAATAAGGTTGGTTAAAAAAGGTCAGCTGGAGCATACCGGTGCTGTCAAATACCTTGCATCTGGCCATGGTGCGTCCGCCGGGCAGGCGGCTCTTGCGGGGCTCGTCGGCCACCATCGCCCGGACGCATACGGCGGCCCCCTCCTCCAGCTGGGCGATGGGGCGGACGGTGCGCCGGTCCTCGTAGTCCCGGGGGAACCAGCGCAAAAGATCCTCAATGGAGAAAAGGCCCAGCTTGTTTAGCTGGGCCAATCGTTGGGGGCCGACGCCCGGAAGGGTCCGAAGGGACCGCTCGGAGGCCGGATTGCTCATACCTGAGGACGATAGAGGGACACGACCAGTCCCAGAATGGCGCACTCCCGGCCGTCGATGGGCTCAAAGGCGGGGTTTTCGGGCATGAGCCACACACCGTCGGCCCGGAGGGCCAGACGCTTGACGGTGGCCTCCTCACCAATGAGGGCCACGATGATCTGACCGGAGATGGCGGTGTTCTGCCGCCGCACCAAAACGATATCCCCGTCCAGGATGCCGGCATTGATCATACTTTCGCCGCGGACCTGCAGTGCGAACATCTCGCCCTGCTCGGGACCGCTGTAGGGCACATAGCCCAGTGTATCCTCCTGGGCCAGAATGGGCAGACCGGCGGTGACGGTGCCCAGAATGGGCACCGAGCGGAAGGCGGTGCCGCTGCCGCCCTTGACCGACAGGGCCCGGGTCTTGCGGTCGTCCTTTTCCAGGTAGCCGCCCTCCTGCAGGATCTTCAGATGGCTGTGCACCGTGGAGGGAGAGCGCAGGCCCACCGCCTCACAGATCTCCCGCACGGTAGGCGGATAGCCGTTTTCACGGGTGAAGGCGGTGACATAGTCCAGAATACGCTGCCGCATGGGGCTCAGTTTGTTCATAATGCACCTCGTCCAAAACACATATCTAATCAATATGTGTTTATTATAGCACACTTGTTCGGTAAAAGCAAACATTTGTTTGTTATTTTGGGAAGAATTTTTGAAAAACCTATATTTTGTGACAAGTAGAGGAGCTTTACCACAAAATCTGGGGTGCCTGAAAATTCAGTACAAATGACCAAAATTTCTTGAAAAAATTCGTGAAAAAGGCTTGACTTTTTGGCCAGGTATTGGTATTATGATTAAGCGCCAAGACAGGCGTACTATGCCCGCGTGCAAACGCAGGCCGCGATGAAGCCGGAGATTGCTGCGAAAGCAGGTAACTTCGGTGGAGTAAGTCCGACAATCGGGCGGCAGAGAAAGTAGCGTTCCTATCGTCCTGCCTCACAGAGCTTCTGAACGGAGAGGTTCCATGTGGTAAGACAATAGGAATGCAGAAATCACAAAAGCGTCCCCGCAAGGCCGAGGAACTCCCGGTCGAAGACCGGAAAGCCCCGGTGGGAACCAACTTTTGTTTTTTGATGCCGGACAAAGTGTGTATACTCGCCGGTTTTCTTTATGCCCAAAAGGCGATACACACGGAGGCGTGGCAAACTTTCAAGCCGTACAATGTCGCGTCCCTCGCGCAAACAACACAACATTGTATGAAAAGGAGCAACCAAACCATGGCAGACATGCAGAAAATGCGCATCAGACTGAAGGCTTATGACCACACCGTCATCGACCAGGCAGCCGAGAAGATCGTTGAGACCGCCAAGCGCTCCGGCGCTCAGGTTTCCGGCCCCATCCCCCTGCCCACCGATAAGAAGGTCGTCACCATCCTGCGCGCCGTCCACAAGTACAAGGACAGCCGTGAGCAGTTCGAGCGCCGCACCCACAAGCGCCTGATCGACATCAAGAACCCCGCCCAGAAGACCGTGGAGGCCCTGATGAACCTGGACCTGCCCGCCGGCGTGGAGATCGAGATCAAGCTGTAAGTTAAAAGACTTACAAAACCCCAAATCATTTTATCAGCACCCTGGTCCTTAGAGGACAGGTTATGTTGAGAAGCGAAGGCGGGGTACCGTTACTGCCCCGTACTACTGACCAACCACTAACTGCAAGGAGGAAATAACGTGCAGAAAGCAATCATCGGTAAGAAAGTCGGCATGACACAGATCTTTGACGA
>JAFXDF010000028.1 GCA_017521295.1 Clostridia bacterium
CAAACCCGTGGTATGATAACATCATCAAATTCCGTTTTGGAGGGCCTATGGAACTGTTGTATTGGCTGCAGAGCATCCGCACCCCTTTGGGCGATGCCTTTTTCTCCCTCATCACCCATCTGGGCGAAGAGACCTTATTCATTGTATTCGGCCTGTTGGTTTTCTGGTGCCTGGACAAATGGGAGGGCTACTACCTGCTGTCCACCGGTCTTACCGGCACGGTCGTCAACCAGGGCCTCAAGCTGTGGTTCCGCGTTCCCCGCCCCTGGGTGCGCGACCCCGACTTCCCCATTGTGGAAGCCGCCCGGGCCGAGGCCACCGGCTACTCCTTCCCCAGCGGCCACACCCAGAGCGCCGTGGGCATCTTTGGCGCCCTGGCTCGATGGAACAAACAGCGGTGGCTGCGGATCCTCTGCGTCGCCCTGTGCCTTCTCGTCCCCTTTTCCCGGATGTATCTCGGGGTGCACACCCCCGCCGATGTGGGCGTGTCCTTCCTTCTGGCCCTGGTGATGGTGTTCGGATTTTATCCCGTCATCCGAAAGGCTATGCGCTCCCCCAACACCATGCGCCTACTGCTTTTGTGCATGGTGGCCGCCTCGGTGGGGCTGCTGCTGTTTGTTACCCAATACCCCTTTCCGGCCGACGTGGACGTGGCCAACCTGGAGCACGGCGCCAAAAACGCCTGGAAGATGCTGGGCTGTATGCTGGGCGTGTGGCTCACCTATGAGTGCGACCTGCGGTGGACAAAGTTTGACACCAAAGCGCCCCTGGCAGGGCAAATCCTCAAACTGGTTTTGGGTTTCGCCATTCTGCTGGCCATCAAGTCCGGCATGAAGGCGCCCCTCCATGCCCTGTTCGCCAACGACTATCTGGCCGACGGCCTGCGGTATTTCCTCATGGTGGCCTTTGCCGGCTGCCTCTGGCCGCTGACCTTCCCCACATGGGCGAAAATCGGCAAAAAGAAATAAAGAAAAAGCACCCTTTCGGGTGCTTTTTTCATGCCTTTCGCCTTCCCAGCTGCCAGAAGGCCACCGCGCTGGCGGCGGCAACATTCAGCGAGTCCACCTCATGGGACATGGGGATCTTCACGGTGTAGTCGCAGTTGGCGATGGTATCGGCCGCCAGACCGTCCCCCTCGGTGCCCAGTACGATGGCCAGCTTTTCCTCAGCCAGCAGGCCGGGATGGTCGACGGATACCGAGTTGTCACTCAGCGCCATGGCTGCCGTTTTGAAGCCCAGCGCCCGCAGCCGCTCCAGACCGGGATGGGGCCACTGGCTGTGGTCGTCACCGATCCGGGTCCAGGGCACCTGGAACACCGTGCCCATACTCACCCGCACCGCCCGGCGGTACAGGGGATCGCAGCAGGTGGGGGTCACCAGCACGGCATCCATGTTCAGCGCCGCCGCCGAGCGGAAAACGGCGCCCACGTTGGTGGGGTCCACGACACCCTCCAGCACAGCCACCCGGCGGGCATTCTTCAGCAGGTCTTCCACCGAGGGCAGGGGCCGGCGCTCCATGGCACACAGCACGCCCCGGGTGAGAGCAAAACCGGTGAGGGCCTCCAGCACCTGCCGCCCGGCGGTATACACCGGCACCTCCGGGCACCGGGCCAGGATGCCGGCAGCGTCGCCGTCAATGTGCTTCTGCTCCATCAGCAGGGCCACCGGGGTATAGCCGCCGTTCAACGCCCGCTCAATGACCTTGGGGCTTTCGGCGATAAAGATCCCCTGCTCGCTTTCCTGCCGCCGGCGCAGCTGGCCTTCGGTCAGCCGGGCGAACAGATCCAGCCGGGGATCGGAAAACTCAGAAATTTCAATGATATTTGCCATGGTCTTCACCTCTTTTCGCCATGATACCACAGGGAAAAGACCCTGTCAAACAGCAAAAAGGCCGCCCGTTGGGCGGCCTTTTTAGGTCTTACTTACTTGGAGATACCGGTGATGTGG
The DNA here is from genome assembly GCA_017521295.1 of Clostridia bacterium. Taxonomy (GTDB): domain Bacteria; phylum Bacillota; class Clostridia; order Oscillospirales; family Butyricicoccaceae; genus UBA4644. Next base: position 1,948 of record JAFXDF010000028.1, read on the forward strand.
GTGTTGACGCCCTCGTACCAATAGATGAAGCCGGTGATATCCACCACGTCGCCGGCAACCAGAGTGCCGACGGTCTTGTAGACATCGGTGTCGGGATCGGTCAGATAACGCTCCACGCAGAAATCGTACTTAGCGCCGTCCTTGGAAACGGTGACATAGATGTCATCGCCGGGCTCGCCGTTCTTGTACTCGATGCCTTCCACGGTCATGCCCTTGAACACAGCCAGCTGGTTCTGGTGCTTGACCAGTTCATCGGTGCCCAGCCAGGCGGTGGCGTCCACGGGCACAGCAACATAAGTGGCGTCGCCGGCAAACTCAAAGGTGCCGTCCATGACCTCCACTTCGCCGGCCCACTCGCCCTTGTAGCCGGTGACCTTGATCTTGGTGCCGGGAACCAGCTTGGCGGCGTCAGCCTCGGCGCACTGCAGCTCATACAGGAAGTAAGCGCCGTCGCCGTCCTGAGCGTAGACGGTGATCTTGTTGTCCCACCAGGACTGAGTTGCCTGGACATAGGCCTCGATGACCACTTCGGTATCCAGAGCGGCAGCCTCGTACTCGGCATAGGTCATGACGCCTTCGGACTTGGCGTTGACAGAACCGACGGGAGTGACGGCGGTGATGTGGGTGTTGACGCCCTCATACCAGTACAGGAAACCTTCGATGTCCACGATATCGCCCTTGGCCAGGGTGCCAACGGTCTTGTAAACATCGGTGTCGGGATCGGTCAGATAACGCTCCACGCAGAAGTCGTACTTGGCGCCGTCCTTGGAAACGGTGACATAGATGTCGTCGCCGGGCTCGCCGTTCTTGTACTCGATGGCTTCCACCACCATGCCCTTGAAGGCGGCCAGCTCGTTCTGATGGTTGATCAGCTCATCGGTACCCAGCAGATCGGTGGCGTCAAAGGCCTGCGCGGTCCAGTTGCCCTCCACGATCTCAAAGGTGCCGTCCATGATTTCCACTTCGCCGGCCCACTCGCCCTTGTAGCCGGTCACCTTGATCTTGGTGCCGGGAACCAGCTTGGCGGCGTCAGCTTCGGCACAGGCCATTTCATAAATGAAATAGGCGCCGTCCTCATCCTGGGCGTAAACGGTGATCTTGTCCTCCCACCAGGACTGGGTTGCCTGGACATAGGCCTCGATGACCACTTCGGAATCCATGGCGGCAGCCATATACTCCTCATGGGACATCACGCCGTCATCGACAGGCTGGGTGGGAGCCTCGGTAGGGGCCTGGGTAGGAGCCTGAGTGGGAGCCTCGGTGGGCTGCTCGGCAGGCTTCTCGCTGCCGCAGGCGGCCAGCGTCAGGATCATCATCACAGCCATCAGCAGTGCGATAAACTTTTTCATACGTATACTCTCCTTTATTTTGGGGTGTCTTGACAGTTCAGACCATCCCTAATTATATAACAATTCCCGGGAAAATCAATCGTTCTTTTCGATCTTTTTCTGTTTTTTCGCCTGTCGGAGCACATACAGACCGATACAAACCCAAGTGAAGGCCAGCGTACCCAACAGCACTTTGGACGCGGTGGGCAACGGACCAAGCTCCTGCAGGCCGCCGGAGGCCCCTTCCGTCTGGTCCAGACGGTACAGCGCGTTCACATCCGTAAAGAGCTTGTCCATCCAGGCATCATCCACCGTCTGTCCCCGGCGCACGCCCTTGACGGTATTCTCGATGAGCTGGCCGGCAGCATCACGCAGGGAGGCCGAGCCGTTGAATACCGGGGTGACAAAGGTGTTGCCGGTGTTGTTCAGCAGCAGTTTGGAGGCCTTCAGCTTGATATCGTAGTACAGCTGATTGTCCTCGCCCTCCCGGGCCAGATAATCCTGGTACACATCGGAATTCTGGGCCTTGGAGGTAACGGGCACATAGCCCTCGGTCTGGGAATAGGCGATCTGCACCTCATCGGTGAGCATGAACTGGGCAAACAGCCAGGAGGCCAGCACCTCCTGAGGATCGCTCTTGTTAAACACGCAGAGAGAGGGGCCCTGGGAGATCATCACGGGATTCTCCGGGTCAAACTGGGGCACCGTCATTACGGCGGTCTCAAACTTCACCAGTTTGTCCTCGGCAATGTCGATCAGCGGAGCCTCCGAGCCCATCCATGTGGCGCCGGCGGTGGAGTCGATGGCGAAAATACACTGGCCGGCGTTGAGGAAGTTGGCCGGGTAGCTGGAAATCTTAAAGGTGGAAAAGGCGCCTTTGCCGGTATGCTCGGCAATGGTGCGCAAAGCCTCCCGGGTGGTGTCGTTGAACAACAGGATCTCGCCCTCGGCGGTGGAATAGTCCGCTTCCTGCTGCCGCAGCAGCTGGATCATCATATTGTCGGTGGACTTATAAATAAAGGGGATCATTACCTTCTGGCCGTTCACCAGATAGTTTCCGTCGGCATCCTTGGCGGCGGCGGCATCGGCCACCTCCCACACAAAGTCCCAGGTAAGGGTCTCGGGCAGTTCATATCCCAACTTTTCCACAAAGGTCTTGTTCACGTAGCAGGCCTCGGTGGAGCGCATATAGGGGATGGCATAGTGGTGGCCGTCAAAGGCACATTCCTGCAAGAACTGGGGAATGATCTCCTCCCGAGAGGGGCTGTCGAACTTCACCGCGCTGCCCCCCAGACCGTATTCCGGATGGCTGAACAGCCCGTCCAGCGGCACCACGGTATTGGATCCGGTGAGATAGGTGGCGATGTGATCGGGATAGGTGATGCACACGTTGGGAGTGGTTTCGGTGGCAATATTGGTGATGACATCGTTATAGATGCGGCCGTAATCGGTATAAAGCCGCAAATTGACCTTGATATTGGGATAAAGCTTCTCAAAGTCGGCGATGGCCTGTTCATAAATAGCCACCTGGGTCAGGTTGGTATCGTTTTTTGCCCAGAAGGTGATCTCGTACTGTCTGGTTTCGTCAAAGCTCTCGGGAATGGCAAAGGAGTTCGATTCTCTGGAGCCGTGACAGCCGCACAGGGCCAGCAGACAGCACAGCGTCAGAAGCAAAGCGGTGATCTTTCTCATCCTTTGGTGCCTCCTCTCGAAACGCCCTCCATGATCTTGTTGCGGAAGATCAGGAACAGCACGATGAGCGGCAGGGAGATGACCACCACGGCGGCCATCATGGCAGGGATGTTTTCCCGGCCGAAGCCGCTCTCCCGAATGGTCTGGATGCCGTTGGACACCAGGAAATAATCCTCATCATCGGTGATCAGACGGGGCCACACATAGGAGTTCCAGCACTCAATGACCTTCAGAATGGTGATGGTGACGATGGTGGGACGGCAGATGGGAATCATTACCCGGGTGAGATAGCGGAAGTCGGAGCATCCGTCCACCTTGGCGGCGTAGTACAGCTCGTCGGGGATCTGGGCGAAGTTCTCCTTCAGCAGATAAATGTAGAACACCGAAGTCACCGAAGGCAGGATCAGACCCCAGAAGGAGTTGCGCAGGTTCAGATCGGTAACGGTGACGAAGTTGGTGATGATCACCAGCTCGGTGGGGATCATCATCAGCGCCAGAAAGCCGGTAAAGGCCAGATCTTTTCCCGGGAAATCCAGCCGGGAAAAGGCGAAGGCCGCCAGCACGGTGACCACCAGCATGATGGCCGTGGTGGCCAGGGTGAAGATCAGCGTGTTGACGAAATAATCGGCCAGAGGCACCTGGGTAAAGGCGTCGGCATAGTTCTGCAGGGTAGGCGACAGGGTAAACAGCTTGGGGACATATTCGGCGTTGTAGGCGCTGTAGCTTTTCACCGAGGTGAGCACCATCCAGTAAAAGGGGAACAGCACCATCAGCGCCCAAAGGCCCAAAAGGGCATAAACTACCGTCTTGCGGGCGGTTTCCTTGTTGTTTCGTTTGGTCATGGCAGTTCCCTCTTAATAATGGACATGCTTGCGGCTCACCAGCAGGTTGATCACCGTGATGGTCAGCACAATGGCAAACAGGACAATGGCCGCCGCCGAGGCGTAGGAGGGGTAGCCGCCGCTGTTGCCGTACAGCATGTCATAGATGTAGCCCACGATGGTGTTCATCTCAGAGGCGTTCAGATCGGTGCCGAAGAGGGCTACCGCGTCGGAATAGGCCTTGAAAGCCCCGATGAAGCCGGTGATGATCAGGTAAAACAGGGTGGGCGAGATCATGGGCAGAGTGATGCGGGAGAAAATGCGCCACCGGGAGGCTCCGTCCACCCGGGCGGCGTTGTAATAGGTCTCATCCACCGAGGCCAGGGCCGAGGTCAGCACCAGGATCTTGAAGGGCATGACCACCCACACGGTGTAGAAACACAGAACGAACATCTTTGCCCAGTAGGGACCGCCGATGAAGTCGATGGGGCCCGCACCGAACAGGCCCAGGATCAGATTGGCCAGGCCGTCGGTATAGGGGGTCTGCTTGAACAGGATCATAAACACCAGTCCCACCGCCAGGGTGTTGGTCACATAGGGCAGGAAAAACACTGTCTGGAACAGGTTGCGCAGCTTCCGGATGGAGCTCAGCCCCACCGAGATCAAAAGCGCCAGTCCGGTGGACAGAGGCACGGTGATGACCACCAGGATAAAGGTATTCTTCAGCGCCTGGAGGAAATAGGGATCCCGCAGCACATAACGGTAGTTGTAAATGCCGGTGCCGAAAAAGGTCTGGGATGCCGAATTGTAGCCCTCCTCAAAAGAGTAGATGAACACGTCCACCAGAGGATAGACCATGAATACCCCCAGGAACAGCAGAGCAGGCAATAAATAGAGCCAGCCCTTGAGGCTTTTCTTTTCCATAGCGCCCTCCCTTACAGCAGCCGGGCACCGGCATCCCGGTCAAAGAGGAAGACCTTGTGGGGCTTGAGGGCGAACCGGACGGTGTGGGCGCCGGCATCCACCTGGTTTTCGGCGCTGATGATGGCCCGGATGGCGGTGTTTTCACAGTCGGGATGGGTGGCCACCACCGTGATATCACGGCCCATGACCTCCACGCCGGTCAGGGCGCAGGCCAGGGGGCCGTCCTTTTCCAGAATGAAGCCTTCGGGCCGCACGGCGGCCCAGACCGGCTGATCGGCCACGCCGGGCGCCTCCAGCACATCGGCATCGCCGATGTACAGGCGCTGGTTTTTCACCCGACCCATAAACACGTTGATGGGCGGCGTGCCCAAAAACTTGGCAACAAACAGGTTGATAGGCTCGTCATAGACCTCCTGGGGCCTGCCGATCTGCTGGATCACGCCGTCTTTCATCACCACGATCTGGTCGGAGATGCTCATGGCCTCCTCCTGGTCGTGGGTGACGAACACCGTAGTGATCTTTGTCTCCCGCTGGATACGGCGGATCTCCTCCCGGGTCTGCAGCCGCAGGCGGGCGTCCAGGTTGGACAGGGGCTCGTCCAGCAGCAGGATCCGGGGCATTTTCACCAGCGCCCGGGCGATGGCCACACGCTGCTGCTGACCGCCCGAAAGCTCGGCGGGCTTGCGCTCCATCAAGCCGTCGATCTGCACCAGCCGGGCCGCCTCCAGGGCCTTTTCCTCCATGACTTCCTTGGAAAGGCGGGCCGCCCCCTTCAGATTCTGCAGGGGGAACAGGATATTCTGCCGCACGGTCAGGTGAGGATACAGGGCGTAATTTTGGAACACCAGGCCCACGCCCCGCTCCTGGGGCGGCAGGTCGGTGACATCCTCATCGCCGAAGAAGATGCGGCCCGAGGTAGGGGTCTGCAGGCCGGACAGCAGGTTCAGCGTGGTGCTCTTGCCGCAGCCCGACGGGCCCAGCAGGCCGATGAGCTTGCCGTCGGGGATCTCAAAGTTCAGATCGTTGGCGGCGATGACCTCGGTCTTGGGGCCTTTGCCCCGGCCGGGGTATTTTTTGGTAAGATTCTGCAGGGTGACTTTCATGGTTCTCACTCCTTATCCGAAAGGATATCAGTCCAGAATGGTGATGGATGTAATGGTGGGCTGGCGGTCCACCGTGACGGTGCCGTTGACATCCACCGGCTTGACCTGCTCGCAGATGGCGTCCACGACCTCCATGCCCTGGATCACGCGGCCAAAGGCGGCGTAATCCCCGTCCAGATAGGTACTGTCCTCATGGACGATAAAGAACTGGGAAGAGGCGCTGTTGGGATTCTTGGTCCGGGCCATGGAGAGCGTGCCGCGCACATGGGAAATATCATTTTCATAGCCGTTGGAGGAAAACTCGCCCACGATAGTCTCATCGCTGCCGCCGGTGCCGTTCTTTCTGGGGTCACCGCCCTGGATCATAAAGCCCTTGATGATCCGATGGAAGGTCAGTCCGTCGTAAAAGCCCTCTTCGGCCAGCTTCATAAAATTGGCCACCGTGATGGGGGCGGTGTCACCGTCCAGTTCCACCTGGATGGTGCCGTAATCCTGCACCACGATCTGAGCGTGGTGGATGCCCACGGGATCGCCGGGCTGGGGCTTGTTGAAAAAGCTCCAGCAAAGGGCTCCCAGGGCCAGGGCTGCAGCTGCGATTACCGCAATATAAGGCAGATAATTCTTCTTCTTTTTGTTGCTCATAACAGGTCATCCTTTCGGAATGGGAGATTTCACGTTGTATTGTATCACAAGTTTCTCCGGCTGAAAAGAAGAAAAGACCGCCCCGAAGGACGGTCTTTGGAGATTTTCTCTTACCAGTTGAAGTTGATCAGGCCCATGATATAGACCACCAGGATGCCTACGGGCACCACAAAGGTAAAGATGGGGCGCATCCAATCCTGCACCTTCAGGCCCTTGCCGGTGTTGGCCTCGGCCTTGAAGTTTTCCCAGCCCCAACCCCAGCGCTTGCTGCAGCAGAACACAGCAATGATGAGGGAGCCCAGAGGCAGCAGGTTGTTGGAAACGATGAAGTCCCACAGATCCAGCCAGGCAGTGCCATCACCGAAGGGAACAAAGCCGGCGAAAGTGCTGTAACCCAGAGCGGTAGTGATGGAGGTCAGGAAGATAACGATACCGCAGACCACACAGCCCTTGGGACGGTTCCAGCCGGTGAGCTCGCGGACGCAGGCCAGAATATTCTCGAAGACCGCCAGCACGGTGGACATGGCGGCAAAAACCATGAACAGGAAGAAGATGGTGCCCCAGACACGGCCACCGTTCATGTTGTTGAAGACGGTGGCCATAGTGTCGAACAGCAGACCGGGACCGGCGCCCACTTCCAGACCGTAAGTAGTACAGGCAGGGAAGATGATCAGGCCGGCGGTGATGGCCACGAAGGTGTCCAGCAGGATGATGTTGACAGACTCACCCATCAGCGAGCGTTCCTTGCCGATGTAGCTGCCGAAAATGGCCATGGAGCCGATACCAAGGCTCAGAGTGAAAAACGCCTGGTTCATGGCGCCCACGATCACGTTGGCGTCGATCTTGGAGAAGTCGGGCAGCAGGTAGAACTTCAGGCCTTCCACAGCACCGGACAGCGTTGCGCTGTTGACGGCCAGCACCACCATCAGCACCAGCAGGATCACCATCATGTACTTGGTGACCCGCTCCAGGCCACCCTGGAGGTTAAAGCTCAGCACTAAGAAGCCCAGCACCACGACGATGCCCATAAACAGCATATTGACGCCGGGATTGCTGATCATGGAAACGAAGCCCAGACCGGCGCTCTGTCCGATCAGGAACTTATAGAAATAGTAGCACATCCAGCCGGCCACCACGGTATAGAAGCTCATCAGGCAGAGGTTGCCCAGCAGCGCCAGATAGCCGTGAGCATGCCACTTCTGACCGGGCTTCTGCAGCTTCTGATACATTTTGACGGGGCTGGCCTGAGAGGCGCGGCCCAGGGAGAACTCCATGGTCATAACGGGCAGGCCCAGCAGTAGCAGACACAGGATATAAATCAGCACAAAACCGCCGCCGCCGTACTGGCCGGCCATCCAGGGGAATTTCCACACGTTGCCGCAGCCGATGGCGCAGCCCGCGCTCAGCAGGATGAATCCCAGTCGGGAAGAAAGTCTTTCACGTTCGTTCACAAATAATTCCTCGCTTTCGCTTTAAGCTGCTACCATTCTATCAGCTGTCAGTATAAATGTCAAAGGAAGATTGACGAGAAAATGAAGAATTTGTAAATAACATTGCAAAAAGACGCGCAAAATCCGTTTGTATTCAGCTATTCGACTTGTGCATCCGGGGAAATATGTGCTAAACTACATTTAAGATGTCATTTTTTCTGTTTCGCAAACATGTTGTTGCCAAGAAAGGGCTGATAAGCACATGAGTATCGCAAACACCATTGCATTGCTGGGCGGTCTGGGCTTTTTCCTCTTCGGCATGTCCCTGTTGGGCGAAGGCCTCAAGCGCATGGCCGGCGGCAAACTGGAGGTCATCCTGGCAAAGCTTACCTCCACCACCCTCCGGGGCGTGCTGCTGGGCACCTTTGTCACGGCGGTGATCCAGTCCTCTTCCGCCACTACCGTCATGGTGGTGGGCTTCGTCAACTCGGGCATCATGAAGCTGACCAACGCCATCGGCATCATCATGGGCGCCAACATCGGCACCACCGCCACCGGCTGGATCCTGGTGCTGGCCGGCATGGACGAGGGCGGCGGTTTCTCCTCGGCCACCATGTTTTCCCTGGTGGCTTTCATCGGTATCATCCTGTACTTTTTCTGCAAAAAGCCCACCCAGAAAAACCTGGGTATGGTCATGCTGGCCTTCTCGGTACTGATGAGCGGTATGCAGACCATGAGCGGCGCTATGGCTCCCCTCAAACAGAGCCCGGCGTTCCTCAGTTTCATTTCTGCGGTCTCCAATCCGCTGATGGCAATGGCGGTGGGTATCGCCGTCACCGCTGTCATTCAAAGCTGCTCGGCCTCCATCGGCATCCTCCAGGCTTTGTCCATCACCGGCGTCATTTCCTATGAGGTGGCCATTCCCATGGTCATCGGCATGTGCATCGGTGCCTGCGCCCCCGTTCTGCTGTCGGCCATCGGCGCCAACGTCAACGGCAAGCGCACCGCGCTGGTCTATCTTTTATTCAATCTGACAGGCGCCGCCGTACTGATGGTCCCCTTCTACATCCTTCACGGTATCCTTGATTTCGGTCTGATGTCCCTTACCGCCACCAGCATGGGCATCGCCATCGTCAACACGGTCTTCAAGGTGACGGCCACCGTCCTGCTGACCCCCTTTGCCGGCCTGCTGCAAAAGCTGGTCACCGCTATCATTCGGGAAAAAGCCGACGAGGACGGCGACGAATGCGACGAGGACACCCTCCTGGATGAGCGTCTGCTGCAGTTCCCGCCTTTGGCGCTGGAGCAGAGCACCGAGGCCATGAAGCAGATGTCCGTGACCGCTTTCAAAAATCTCAGCCGCTCCATCGATCTGCTGGAACAGTTTGACCAGGCCCGGTTCGATAAGATCATGCGCCGTGAAGACCGGGTAGACCGGTTCGAAGACCGGCTGGGTGCCTATCTGGTGCGGCTGCACACCCTGCAGCTGAGCGACAAGGAGACCCAGGCCTCTGCCCGTATCCTCACCTGTCTGAGCAATGTGGAGCGCATCTCCGACCACGCCGTCAACCTGGCCGAACTGGCTCAGGAGCTGGCCGGAAAGCAGATCACGTTTTCTCTCCAGGCCATGGAGGAACTCCGGGTCTGCGTCAGCGCCGTGCAGGAGATCGCTCAGCTGACCCAGAAGGCCATGCTGGAGGATGACCTGGCGACGGCCCGCATGGTGGAGCCCCTGGAAGAGGTCATCGACCAGTTGACCCAGCAGCTGAAGGCCAATCACATCCATCGGTTGCAGCGCGGCCTGTGCACCCTGGAGTTGGGCTTTATCTACAACGACTGCATCAACAATTTCGAGCGCGTAGCCGACCACTGTTCCAACATCGCTGTGGCAGCCCTGGAGTCTGCCGATTCCCACCTGCTGCCCCATGATTATCTGAACGAGTTGAGCCGCGGCGACCACGCCGAATACCGTCAGCAGGTAACGGCCTATCTTCACAAATATCTGGATCCCCTCACCCAACAGGTGTAATTTTATCATTAACGTACAGGAAGCAGAAACCATTCCGGTTTCTGCTTCTTTCTTGACGGCAGACAAGCGCCCGCATTATAATGATCCCAAGCCACATTCCTTAGGAGGCACATTCATGTTCAACCTACGCCACATTCTCGGCAGCACCTGGGCCATCGAGACCCAGATCGCCCTGCTGCCCTTTTACCAATTAAATGACCGGGATATCATCCTGCTGGACACCGGCTTTGCCTCTTCCGACCGGCAGGCTCTCACCGAAACGCTGAAAGCTCACGATTTTCACGTCAAAGGCATCCTCTGCAGCCACGCCCACATGGATCACGCCGGCAACATCCGGCATCTCTGCGGCATTTACGGCTGCCGGGTGGCTGCCCATCTGATCGAAGCGGCCATCGCTGCCACCCCCGACAGCTTCCGCCGGCATTACGGCATTTACAATTCCGACGATCAGGGCGGTGTGGAGGAATGCTTCACCACCACGGACATCATTATGCCGGGTCAGCAGCAGCTGGATTTCTGCGGCGCATCCTTTGGCATTCTGCATCTGCCCGGCCACAGCGGCGGACACATCGGAATCGTCACCCCCGACAGGGTGGCCTATCTGGGCGATGTACTCATGGGCTTCCCCCAGCTGGAAACCAGCAAAATGCCCACCACCCAGTTTCTGTCCAGAGACCTGGAAAGCAAGCGCAGCCTGTACAGTCTCCGTGCTCAGGCCTATATCGTGGCCCACAAGGCAGTCTTCACCGATATTCACGAACTGATCGGCGCCAATCTCCACTGTCTGGAGACCAAGATCCGGCAGGTGCTGGAGGCCCTTCGGGGCACGCCCACCCGGGGCGAATGGCTGCTGACCTTCTGCGAGAATCAGCACATCCATGTCCGGTCGGACCGCAGCTTTGCCATCATGGAGTACGGTTTCAACAGCATCGTCACCTACCTGGAGGAGACCGGCCAGGTCCGCTCCCGCCGGGTCAACGGCAACCGGCGGTACAAACGGTGTCTGAAATAAGGCCCGGTATCCGCAAGCTTCCATCAACAGACAGGAGGTTCTCCCATGAAACGTTTTTGTGCCCTGCTTTTGAGCTTTTTGCTGATTTTGGGTCTTTCCCCCGCCGCCGCAGCGGCCAGCAGCGAAGCCACCGCCGCAGCAGACAAGCTGTACAGTCTTGGTCTCTTCCAGGGAAAGGGCTATACCGCCGGCGGAAGTCCCATCTATGCGCTGGACGATCTGCCCTCCCGGCAGGAGGCCGTGACCATGCTGATACGTCTGCTGGGCAAGGAACAGGAGGCCAAAGCCGGCAAATGGAACATCCACTTTACCGATGTGGACGCCTGGGCCGCACCCTATGTAGGCTACGCCTATGCCAACGGGCTGACTGCCGGTACCGGTCCCTCCACCTTCAGCGGCAGCGCCAATGTGAATGCCGCGCAATATCTCACCTTCGTCCTGCGGGCGCTGGGCTACAGCAGTGATACAGATTTTCAATGGAACAGCCCGTGGATGCTTTCCGACCGGTTGGGCTTCACCGACGGCCGATTCCATTCCGGCAGCACCACCTTCACCAGAGGTGACATCGCCGTCATTTCGGCTGCCGCACTGGAAGCCAAGCTGAAAAACAGCGGCGACAGCCTGTTGGCTTCCCTGGAAAAGGTCGGGGCAATTTCCGCCGCCCCACCGACGGTCCTGCCCACGCCGGTGGACCGACTGACCTTCAATCTCACCGCCGGAAGCCCGGCAGAGGCGGCACAACCTATCTTGTTCCGCAGTCATCAAAACATCCCGCCGGAGGATGCCTGTGTGCACAGCTGTACCAGACAGGCGCTGAGCAACGGCTACACCCGTATCCGGATCCTGTACACCATGCCTTATGATCTGAGCCTTTATGTGGCAAACCGCCCCAATTACAGCATCTTCAACGCAAAGCCCGGCATTACCACCGGGAGATGCAGTGAGCTGGTATTTGACATCAAAAACAGTGTGTTGGGCAAATGCGACACTATCATGTGTATGTTTGATTCGGGCACGCCCGATTATCGGTTCGTGGTTTATCTCAGCGTAGGGGATCAGGCTGGTTTCCCCCTCACCGCCGGTGTGCCGGCGGGGGAAGCCCGGACGGTGGCCTTCAGCGGCAGCCCGGTATCCGGCTGCACCGCCCAGCCTCTGGACAACGGCTACACCCGTATCACCGTGGAGCACACCGCTCCCGGCGGCTTTGTGCTCCAGGCGCATGGTAACGGCTGGCTGTTTTCCGATGAGCGCGGCACCTCCGGCGCACCTTCCAGCGTGGCATTTGATGTAAAAAATGAAGAGCTTGCCAACACCGCCTCCATCCTGTTTACCTTCTTTGCAGACGGAATCCACCGAACTTCCCATATGACGACACTGTTTATAAACGGCCAGGCCACCGGTGCACCCACTGGACAAACCACCATCAGTCTCACCGACGGCGCCCCTGTGAGCAAGGCAAAAGAGGTTTCCTTCCGGGCAACTGATGAACTGGCCGCCGGAACCGGCCAGATCCACCAAGTCACCGCTCAGGAGCTGGACAACGGCTGCACCCGATTTGCGGTGGACTACACCGTTCCCCAAGGGCTGCGCATCTTTGTGTTTGATCCACCCAATGGCGAAACGGTGGGCCTTTGGGGCAGCGGTACCACCACCGGTCTGCGGGATACGTTGGTATTTGATGTGGAAACCGTTCTTCTCGAGGATTCCGAAGGACTTACGGTGAACTTCTTCCGTTCAGACAACGACCGCTACCTGGTTTTCCTCCCCTTCAAGCGATAAGTTCCTGACAGAAAGAAAGCCTGCAACCTTGCGGTTGCAGGCTTTTTATCAGCGTTTCGATCAACGGTAGATCAGGGATTCGGCATAGCGGGTGGCGATGACGCCCTCGGGCTCGCCGGTCTTCTTGGACTCGGTCAGGATGCGCTCGATGGTGTTGTAGATGTTGTCCACCTTCACCAGAACTTCTTCCTTATTGTAGGGGCCGTCCACCTCGGCAGCGGCGTTGATGACGCCGGCGCCGTTGATGACGAAGTCGGGAGCGTAGAAGATGCCGCGGGCCTTCAGGGCCTGGCCGGAAGCATCGTCCAGGATCTGGTTGTTGGCGCCGCCGGCAACGGCCTTACACTTCAGATTGGGGATGGTGTTGGGGTTCAGGATGGCGCCCATGGCGTTGGGGGACACGATATCGCACTCCTGGAAGAGGATCTCTTCGGTGGGAACGATGGTGGCACCGAACTCGGCGGCAGCCTTGTCCAGAACGGCCTTGTTGCTGCGGTTGGCGATGTACAGCTTGGCGCCGTCGTTGTGCAGCAGGCGGCACAGCTCATAGCCCACCTTGCCCATGCCCTGAACGGCAATGGACACGCCGTCCAGCTTGTCGCTGCCCAGAGCCACCTTGGCGGTAGCCTTGATGCCCTGCCACACGCCGCGGGCGGTGAAGGGAGAGGGGTCGCCGCTGTTCTGGGGCAGACCGCACAGATGCTTGGTCTTGCGCAGCATGATCAGCGCGTCGTTGGTGTCGGTGTTCACGTCCTCGGCGGTGATGTAGCTGCCGCCCAGATCGTTGACAGCCTCCGCAAAGGCCTCGAACATGGCCTCGGTCTTCTGAGAAGGATCGGCGATGATGACGCCCTTGCCACCGCCGTGGGGCAGACCGGCTACAGCGTTCTTGTGGGACATGCCGCGGGACAGACGCAGAACGTCAAACAGAGCGGCGTCGTAAGACTCATAAGGATACAGACGGCAGCCGCCGATGGCGGGACCCAGATTGGTGTTATGTACAGCAATAATAGCCTTCAGACCGGCCTTTTCGTTGTTGACAAACAGAACTTTTTCATGACGGTATTTGCTCATTTCGACCATTGCATTCATATATGGTACCTCCTGACATGAGAATAACGATTGCACATAGAGAGCCAAAATTTACCGGCTGCAGATTTCACCACATTAGCCCGATAAATCGCTTTCTACCCTTTTTTTATAATCCTCTTTGGACGCATTGTCAAGAATTTTTCGCATTTCTGCCAAAGAAAATGCTGCCCCGCTTACTGGAAAAGCTGCCCATCCGGCAAAGACCGCAAAAGACTACCGGCCTTGTTTGAAATTTATCAGCAATAATTCACAAATTTGAAACAATTTGCATTTAACGCCTTAACAATTACTGAAAAACATGTATAATAAAGGATATTGATGCAATCTGCTACCGTGCGAAAGCACGGAAGCGAAAGGAGCCCCTCATGGACCACACCGCAATGCAGGGCAGGCTGGACAAACTCCTCAGCGCCTACTCTCATCAATATAACATTGACCGTGACGTAACGGTGGAGGGCGGAAGCTTTCCCGCCACGGCCACCTTCTTTCTGCGGGATGAAAATTATCTCATCAGCAAAAAGCACGTGCTCAGCGCCGTGGAAAATTACGACTATACTTATTTTTATGTCACCGATCATCTGGACGCCGCCACCCTGCGGCAGCAGATCGACCTGACCATGAAGGTAGGCATGGCCCGGGTAAAACCCCACCGCGAGCACATGTCCTCTTACGTGTCTCTGGTGATCCTGGCGGACACCATCGACGAGGAAGCGAAGAGCCTGATCAAAAAGACCCGCTTCCAGAAATACTTTCGGCTGGCACTCCACGGCTGGATGGAGTATCACATAGCAGCAATGGAATGTTCCACAAACAGCTTCCTTTCCAATCCAGCCGGTAAGGGAGCAAGAAAGATCCTGGAGCAAAATCTCGGCTCCAGGTGA
>JAFXDF010000029.1 GCA_017521295.1 Clostridia bacterium
CCACCACCCCCGCGCCTACCACTCCCGCACCCACTACCCCCGCACCCACCGAGCCTGCACCCGTAGAACCCAAGGTTTTCTACACCTATCTGAGCGCCGATGTGGACACCCTGAACGGTATGGCCACTGCCTACGACACCAACACCACCCCCATTTCCTATTGTAACTCCACCCTGTGGCTGGCCGTTCCCAACGATGACGGCATGGGCTTCCACTTCGTGCCCGACCTGGCCGCTGATATGCCCAAGCAGATCGACGAGCTGACCTGGGAGTTCTCCATTCGGGAGGATGCCACGTGGCAAAACGGCGATCCCATCAATGCCGACACCTATATCTTCACCATCCAGACCGTTCTGGACCCCAAGCTGGCCAATCCCATGGCAAACTTCATGGCCAAGCAGAACATCACCATCGTCAACGCTGAAAACTACATGATGCAGGGCAGCGAAGGCTATCCCGCCACCGTGTCCTGGGAAGAGGTCGGCGTCAAGAAGATTGACGACCGCACCATCCAGATCTCCACCGTTGACCCCATCAGCCAGCAGGATTTCTGTACCCACTTCACCCACCGCTCCAACTACCCCATCCATCCCGAACTGTATCAGGAGTGCATGAGCGCCGACGGCCTCACCAGCACCTACGGCTCCGATCTGGACCATTGGATCGGCTGTGGCGCTTACACCTTCGAGACCTGGGAATATGACAACATCCAGATCTACAAGAAGAACGAAGACCACTGGATGGCCGATTATTACAACTACGACGAGATCCAGGTCCGTATCATTCCCGAAATGAACGCCCGCCTGCAGCTGTTCGAGTCCGGCCAGCTGGACAATCTGACCCCCGATGCCGACGTCCGCGAAAAATATCTGGACGATCCCCGCATGATCACCAACCCCTCCCTGTACGTTTATGACTACGACCTGAACACCCGCAACTCCACCAACCCCCTGTCCGGAAACAACAATTATGAAAAGGCTCTGTACCACGCTATGAACCGCGAGGTCATGGCATCTCTGATGGGCGGCATGGAGCCCGCCGGCGCTTATGTCAACGGCCAGGCCGGCTGTCTGTCCGAAAGCGGTCTGACCTACCGTGATTCTCAGTACGGCAAGGAAGTCTATGAGTTGATCGAAAGCTGGAGTGCCGAAGGCGAGGTCTGCGGCTACAACCCCGAACTGGCCTATGACTATCTGATGAAGGCCTATGCCGACTGCAACCTGTCCGAGGACACCGTCATCACCCTGAAGAGCCTGCACACCGAATCTTCCGTCAACGGCGGCAAGCTGTGCGAGCTGATCATGGCCGACTTTGCCGAAATCTTCAAGGGCAAGATCGTTGTGGAATGCACCCCCTGTGCTCCCGGTACCACCCTGACCATCATGGAGACCATGCCCGACACCTGGGACTTCACCTTCCAGGATTGGGGCCGCTCCCTGTCCCGCACCCTGCCCTATGAGGTGTTCCAGTACCACCGCGAGTCCTACACCGGCCGTCCCACCCATACCTATACCGATGCCTTTGAGGCCGCTTTCCAGGCTTGCGAAGCCGTGAAGAACGACGGCTACGAAGCCATCCTGCAGGCCACCCAGAAGCTGGAGCTGCAGGCTCTGGAGGACGTCACTTCCATCCCCATCGTCCAGGGCGTCAGCTTCACCCTGTATTCCGACCGTCTGGAACTGCCCATGAAGCAGTATGTTCCCGGCTTCGGCTGGGGCGAGGCCTTCGGCGACATCGTCAAATAATTTTCCCGCTTCCCAAAAGCCCCTGCCTCCGGGCAGGGGCTTCCCCTTTTGGGTAAATATTTATATAATAATGTAAACACCATCTTGGAGGATCCTATCATGAAAAAAATCATCGGTGTTGTTCCCCAGGGCAATCTGTGGGATATGGAAAAAAGCACCATGAACGACTGGTATCGTGTGGACAATAATTATTGTAAGCGTGTTTATGAGGCTGGCGCTATCCCCATGGGTCTTGCCCCGGTGGACGGCTGGCTGCCCCAGGAATCCCTTGCGTTTTTTGACGGGTATATCGTTCAGGGCGGTGCAGAGTTTTTTCCCTATCATTACCAGATCATGCACGATGCGGTGGAAAACGGGAAGCGGTTTCTGGGCATCTGTCTGGGCGAGCAGCTGATCCACTCCTATTTCGTTCTGCGTAAGGCGGTGGAGAAACAGGGTTATGAAGGCGATCTTGTCAAGGCCATCATGGTCTGGAAGGAAGCCCAGGGTCCCGGCTTTTCCGCCTTGGAAAAAATTCCGGGCCACCGGGCCGGTCCCATGACCCGGGGTGGTGAAGATGTTGCCAAGCACGATATCAACGTGGTGCCGGGCACCATCCTCCACCGGCTGCTGGGACGGGAGACCATGCGAGCGGCCTCCTACCACAGCCTGCATGTGCCGCCTGGCACCTGCCTTACCATCAACGCATGGTCGGCCAAAGGCGACGGCGTGGTGGAAGGTGTGGAGCTCGCGCCCAACATTCTGGGCGTACAGCCCCATCCGGAGGTGGACGATCTGCTGCCCTAACTGTTTAAATTCCTTACCGAAGAATAAAAAGGAGACTGCCTATGAAATACATCAATCAGATCGACTATCCTCACTGGCTTTATGTGATCCAGACCGAGAATCCTGATGAAACCATCCGGGAGCGTGGTAAGACCCGCACCGTCCGCACTTCGGCCTGTGGCCCCTGTTCGGCTATTATCGTAGCCGACCGATTGCTGCCTAACTGTAATTTTGATTTGAAGGCCGCCATCGACCTGGCTTATGAATCCCGATCCAACCACTGTGCCGGCACCGATTATGGCCGCTATGCCCCTGCTCTGTGCGAAAAGCTGGGTCTTCGCTTTGAAGCCACGAACGATCCTGAGGCGGTCCGCTGTTGTCTGCGTACCGGCGGCGCCGTTGTTGTCTATATTGGCGGCGATTACGAGGGCCATGCGGGCGTTTTCAGCACCAGCGGACACTATGTAGTGGCCGTTAGTGAGGAGCCCGACGGGCGCATCGCTATTCTGGACCCCGGTTACAAGGCGGGTAAGTTTGACAAAGAGGGCCGTCTGGGACGGGTAGAGGTCAAAAACAATGTGCTCCGCCTGTGCGACATGCAGGTGTTGGTGGAAGACACCGCCAACCGCGATCCCGGTTTTTACCTGTTCTGGCGGGCATGACCCAATCTTCTGAAACAAAACTGGAGGAATCTGAGTATGCGTGTATTTATCAGTGCAGATATCGAAGGAAATGCGTTCACCACCGTTTGGGATGAGACCCGCAAGGGACAGGCCGATTATCTTCCCGCGGTGAGGCAGATGACGGCAGAGGTAAAAGCCGCCTGCGAAGGGGCCATCGCCGCCGGCGCGGACTATATCCTTGTGAAGGACGCCCACGGTACGGCCCGCAACATTGACCCCTTCCAGCTGCCCAAATGCTGCGAGATCATCCGCAGCGGCAACGGAAGTCCCCGCACCATGGTGGAGGGTATCGACGAGAGCTTTGACGCCGCCATGTTCGTAGGCTATCATTCGGCAGCCGGACGCAACGGAAACCCCTTGTCCCACACCTTCAGCACCAAGACCACCTCGGTGACCCTCAACGGTGAAATTGCCTCCGAGTTTCTGATCTACAGCTACTGCTGCGCCCAGTACGGCGTCCCCACTGTGTTTTTGTCGGGCGATAGGATGCTCACCGAGGACAGCCAGGGGATCCATCCCTGTCTGAAAACCGTGGCAGTCAAGGACGGCTATGGCGGTTATACCCGGTGCAAGCAGCCCGACTATGCCTGTGATCTGATCCGCGAAGGGGCCGAAGCCGCTCTGAAGCAGGATCTGACAAACGCCCTGTGCAAGCTGCCCGAGCATTTTGTGTTCGAGGTTTCCTATAAGGAGCATCCGCAGGCAGCAAAATATGCCAATTATCCCGGCTTCAAGCAGATCAGCGCCCATACCATCCGAATGGAAACCGACTGTTTCGACGATGTGCTGCGGTGCATCCCGTTTGTCCTTTAAGCGGGAGGGAAGAAACCATGATCGCGCAACTGAAATCGCTTTTTGAAGAGGCCGCAAAAACGGTCACCGGCCCCCTGTGTGTGGGCTTTAAGGATCTGAACAGCGGGGAAGCGGTGTACTATAACGGGGACAAGGTTTTCCCCACGGCCAGTGTTTATAAAATCTTTGTGCTTTGCGAGCTGTTCCGCCGGCAGAAAGAGGGAACCTTCTCCTTTGCGGACACGCATACCTTGCTGGAAAGCGACAAAAGCATCGGCAGCGGCATTCTGGAGCTGATCGGCGAAGGTGCCGTCCTGTCCATGATGGATTATGCCGTGCTGATGATCGCCATTTCAGACAATACGGCAGCGGATTATCTTTATCAGTTGGTGGGCCCCAAAGCCATCCACGAGAATATCATTGAGCCGCTGGGTATGACCAACACTCTGTGCAATGCCGAAGGCCGCAGCCTGCTCAACAAGTATTACGGCATGACGGTGGAGGAATATCGCAGAAAGGATGCTTCCGGAGAGCGGTTTTATGCCCATAACGGCTCCTATTTCCGCTGTGAAGAGCCCGTTAACAAACAGACGACGGCCCGGGATATGGTCAAACTGCTGAGCGCGGTGTATGGCGGTACCTTCACCGATCCGGACACCGACCGGCAGATCCTGGACGTGCTGTTCAAATGCCAAAGCATGCTGCTGATTCCCGCAAAATTGCCTTCCGGTGTCCGGATCGCCCACAAGACCGGCTCCATTGACCATCTGGCCAACGACTGCGGTATCGTTTATACCGACTGTGGCAATTATGTGCTGACCATGTCCTATAACGGAAATCTGGCCTCGGCAGAGGAATATGAAAGCACCTCCGGCATTGCCAAAGGAAAAGAAGTGCTTGGCCGGTTGTCTGCCGATATCTATCGTGTTTTTACCGAGCACTATAAAGAATAAGCGCATTCTTTTGGTTTGAAAAGGCCATGGACCGCTCCAACCGAGGAAAAGTCCATACGAAAATGTTGTGAAAGACACGGTTTATCAGGACGGCAAACCTGACAGAGTAGTGCTTCGGGCAAAATCGAGAAAAAACGCGGCAACCCTGACAAACTGGGGCTGCCGCGTTTTTGTATGGATCGTACCGGGACAGATGCGCATTTCTGCCAATACAGCCATTGCAGGACGGCTTTCCGTGATGCTGGCAGAAAGGAAATAGGCCCATGGAACGGAGGGCGGTAAATACTTTAAGGTGTTACTTTGCGTTCAGCGTCCAGCCGTGATCTCCGTGATAGATCATCAAACGGGTCTGGCCGCCGTCGATGCAGATATTTTCCCCGGTGATAAACCCGGCCTTGTCCGAGGCGAGAAACAGTACCATGTTGGCAATGTCCAGCGGGTCACCCACCCGGCCTGCCGGCTGCTGCAGAGCATCCGGGCCTTCGTAACGGGTAAACGCTGTGTCGATCCAGCCGGGGGAGATAGAATTGACCCGAACCCGGCCGGCAAGCGAGACCGCCAGAGCATGAGTCAACGCCGCGATACCGCCTTTGGCGGCGGTGTAGCTTTCGGTCTGGGGCTGGCTCATCCGATCGCGGGAGGAGGAAATATTGATGATGCTGGCACCCTGTGCAAAATAGGGCGCAAACAGTTTGGTCAGATAAAAAGGCGCGGTGACACCCACCGCAAGTGCCTGCTGAAACTGCTCATAGGTGCAATCACACAGCCCGCGGGAGGCCGGCGGCGCGTTATTTACCAGTACATCCACCCGGCCGTATTGCTCAATGACCTGCCGGGCAAAGGCCTCCAGCGTGACCTGATCGCCGATATCTCCAACGAAATGGTGGCCGGGGGCGCTGTCGATGACGCAAACCTGGGCGCCGTTTTTCCGGAACTCCTCAGCAGTGCATTTGCCAATGCCGCCGGCACCGCCGGTAATCACAACAACCTTGTTCTGAAACATGGATCATGCCTCCTTTTATGGCTATTCTAACATAAATAAGAAAGAAAAACACCCCCGTTTGTATGACAAACAGGGGTGTTCTTGATCTGTTTTAACCGCCCAGATAGGCTTTCTTGATAGCGGGGGAGTCCAGCAGCTCGGCACCGGTACCGGTGGTGACGATCTTGCCGGTTTCCAGCACGTAGCCGCGGTCTGCGATGTGCAGGGCGGCCCGGGCGTTCTGTTCCACCAGCAGGATGGTGGTGCCGTCCTTGTGCAGCTCCTGGATGATGTCAAAGATCTGCTCCACCAGGATGGGGGCCAGACCCATGGAAGGTTCGTCCAGCATCAGCAGCTTGGGGTGGCTCATCAGAGCGCGGCCCATGGCCAGCATCTGCTGCTCACCGCCAGACAGGGTGCCTGCGATCTGCTTGCGGCGCTCCTTCAGACGGGGGAAACGCTGGAACACGTGCTCCAGATCATCGGGATTGACCTTGCCGCGGATGTAGGCGCCCATTTCCAGATTCTCCTGAACGGTCATCTGGAGGAACACCCGGCGTCCTTCGGGAACCAGGGCCAGACCCTTGGAGACCACCTTGTGGCAGGGGGTCTTGCTCAGATCCTCGCCCATAAAGGTGACGCCGCCGGTCTTGCTGTGCAGCAGGCCGGAGATGGTGTTCAGAGTGGTGGACTTACCGGCGCCGTTGGCACCGATCAGGGTGACGATCTCGCCCTGCTTGACCTCGAAGGAAACGCCCTTGATGGCATGGATGCTGCCGTAAAAGACGTTGATGTCATCGACTTTCAGGATGGTATCCATGATTACGCTTCCTCCTTCTTTTTGCCCAGATAGGCTTCGATAACGGCGGGGTTGGCCTGGATGTCCTCGGGGGTGCCCTTGGCGATAATGCGGCCGAAGTTCAGCACGCAGATACCTTCGCAGACCTCCATGACCAGGTTCATGTCGTGCTCGATGAGCAGCACGGCGATGTGGAAGGTGTCACGGATCTTGCGGATGTTTTCCATCAGCTCGGCGGTCTCAGAGGGGTTCATGCCGGCTGCGGGCTCGTCCAGCAACAGCAGGGAGGGGCAGGTGGCCAGGGCGCGGACGATCTCCAGCCGGCGCTGGGCGCCGTAGGGGAGAGAGCCGGCTTTAACGTTGGCCAGATGCTCCATGTGGAAGATGGACAGCAGCTCCAGGCAGCGCTCGTGGACCATCTTTTCTTCCTTCCAGAAGTTCTTCAGGCGGAGGATGCCGTTGACCATGTTGTACTTCATCTGGGTATCCATACCGACGGCCACGTTTTCCTCAACGGTGAGGCTGGGGAACAGGCGGATGTTCTGGAAGGTACGGGCGATACCGGCGCGGTTCACATGGGCGGTATCCATGCCGTGGGTGTCCTTGCCGTCCAGCAGAATGGTGCCGTGGGTGGGCTGATACACCTTGGTCAGCAGATTGAAAACGGTGGTCTTGCCGGCACCGTTAGGGCCGATCAGACCGGCGATCTCGGTGCGGCCGATGATGAGGTTGAAGTCCTCAACAGCCTTCAGACCGCCAAAGGTGATGCCCAGACCGATGCACTCCAGAATGGGGCGCTTGCCGGCGTCACGCTCGGGGATCAGACCGATGGAAGGTGTGGGGACCAGTTTGGTTTTACTTGCCATTTACAACACCCTCCTTTGCTTTCTTCTTGGGGAGTTTGGGAGCGATCTTTTCCTCCCAGAACTTGGTGGCCATGGGCTTGATCTTGGGGTTGTTGGTGACCAGCATGACCACGATCAGCACGATGGCGTACACCAGCATACGGTAGTCGGCGTATTCACGCAGCAGCTCGGGCAGGATGGTCAGGGCCGCTGCGGCAATGATAGAGCCGCGAATGTTGCCCATGCCGCCCAGAACCACGAACACCAACACCAGAATGGAGGTGTTGAAGTCAAACTTTTTGGACAGGATGGAGGAGAAGTTCATGGCGTACAAAGCGCCTGCGGCACCGGCCAGCACGGCGGAGGTAACGAAAGCCATGATCTTGTACTTGGCGATGGAGATACCCACCGATTCGGCGGCGATGCGGTTGTCGCGCATGGCCATGATGGCACGGCCCTGGCGGCTGCGGATCAGATTGAGCACCACCACCAGGGTGATCATCACCAGGATGAAGCCCATGGTCAGGGTGGAGATCTTCTGGATGCCGACCACGCCCATGGGACCGCGGACGATCATCTTGCCGCCTTCGGCCATGTTCAGCGCGCCCTCGCTCATAGCGAAGTGGACGCCGTTTGCGTCCTTGCCGATGTAGATGACCTGCATGATGTTGCGGATGATCTCACCAAAGGCCAGGGTGACGATGGCCAGATAGTCGCCCCGCAGACGCAGGACGGGCACCACCACGATGAGGCTCACCAGACCGGCCAGAATGCCGCCGCCCACCATGGCAATGGCCAGCCGGAGGGGCGCAAAGGGGATCAGATCGGCCAGCAGGGCGGAGCACACGGCGCCGGTATAGGCGCCCACGCTCATAAAGCCGGCATGGCCCAGGCTCAGCTCACCCATGATACCCACGGTCAGGTTCAGCGAAACGGCCATGACCACATAGGCACAGATGGGAACCAGGAAACCGGACAGGGAGTTGGACAGCAGGCCCAGGGTCTGCATGACGAACAGGATCACATAGGCCACGATGACCATCAGATAGGTAAGGGCGTTGCCCTTGAGGAACTTCTTGAAGTTCAGCTTTTTCATCTTGTCAGCCATGGCTTACACCTTCTCTCGGATGGGCTTGCCCAGCAGGCCGGTGGGTCGGACCAGCAGAACGATGATCAGAACGCCGAACACGATGGCGTTGGACAGTTCCTGGGAAATGTAAGCGTTGCAGAAGATCTCCAGAACGCCCAGCAGCAGGCCGCCCAGCAGAGCGCCGGGGATGGAGCCGATACCACCGAAAACGGCTGCGGTAAAGGCCTTGATACCGGGCATGGAGCCGGTGGTAGGCATCAGCATGGGATAGGTGGAGCACAAAAGCACGCCGGCCACAGCGGCCAGACCGGAGCCGATGGCAAAGGTCAGGGAGATGGTGGCGTCCACATTGATGCCCATCAACTGAGCGGCGCCCTTGTCTTCGCTGACGGCACGCATGGCCTTGCCCACGCGGGTCTTGCCGGTGAACAGGGTCAGCACGGTCATGGTGATCAGACAGACCACGATGTTGACCAGGGCCTTGCCGGAAACGGTCAGCTGACCGTCAAACAGCTGCAGAGAGGGGATGCCATCCAGCAGGGAAGGGAAGACCTTGCCCGCGCTGCCCCAGA
The DNA here is from genome assembly GCA_017521295.1 of Clostridia bacterium. Lineage (GTDB taxonomy): Bacteria > Bacillota > Clostridia > Oscillospirales > Butyricicoccaceae > UBA4644. The sequence goes on from JAFXDF010000029.1 coordinate 9,227, forward strand.
TGAGCAGGGCGGCATTCTGCAGGAAATAACTCACGCCGATGGCAGTGATCAGAACTGCCAGGGAGGGAGCCTGGCGCAGAGGCTTGTAAGCAAGCCGCTCCACCAGGATACCCAGAAGCGTACAAAGGATGATGGCCAAAAGGATCGAGGGAATGGCGCCCAGACCCAAAGACATGACCGAAACGAAGCAGACGTAGCCGCCGATCATGATCACGTCGCCGTGGGCGAAGTTCAGCATCTTGGCGATACCGTAAACCATGGTATAGCCAAGCGCGATGATGGCGTAAACGCTGCCAAGACTCAGTCCGTTGATGAGGTTGGTCAGAAAGGACATAAGAATAACACCTGCTTTATCAATAAAGTGTCATAGGGTTAGGTAGCACCGCAGGGAGCGGCAGACGCCGCTCCCCACGGATGGAAAAGAGTAGGTTTTACTTGGTTTCGTAAGCGCCGTTGACGATCTCGACAACCATGGGGGTCTTGGAGATCTCACCGGCGGTGGTCCAACTCATGCCGGAACCGGTCAGACCGTCGATGGTGAAGTCGGCGGAGGTGAAGGTGGCGATCAGCTTCTCGCAGATCTCTTCGGGCTTGGACTCGGCGGTGATGCCGTTCTTCTGGCAAGCCTCGTAGATGGCGTAGATGCAGTCATAGCCGTCGGCGGCGAACTGGTTCAGCAGGTCAGCGCCGTACTTTTCGGTATAAGCCTTGACGAAGTTCTGGGTACGGGTGTCGGTGGCGGTGGCGTTGAAGGGAGTCATCAGCATCAGGCCTTCGGCCAGAGAGGCGTCAAAGCCTTCCAGAGCCAGAATGCCGTCCATACCGTCGGCGCCGAAGAAGGTGGGAGCGTATCCCATATCCTTAGCCTGGGCCAGCATCAGGGAAGCGGGGGTGTAGTAGATGGGCAGGAACATCATGTCAGCGCCGGCATCCTTGGCCTGGTTCAGCTGGGTGGAATAGTCGGTGTTCTTATCATCGGGGAAGGTGACTTCGGCAACAACGTCCATGCCCAGTTCCTTAGCGCGGGCAACGAAGGCGTTGGCAATACCGGTGGAGTAGGCGTCAGAGTTGTTGTACAGGACAGCCAGCTTGGTGCCCAGGTTGTTGGCCTTCACATAGTCGGCAGCGGCGATACCCTGGTTGGGGTCGGTGAAGCACATCTGGAAGACATTGTCCTTGCCGTTGGTGACGTCGGTGGAGGAAGCGGAGGGGGTCAGCTGGAAGTAACGGTCAGCATAGGTCTCGCCGGCAACGGCCACGCAGGAACCGGTGGTGGTGCAGCCATACAGGATCTGCATGTCCCAGTCCTTCAGAGCGTTGTAAGCATTGACGCCCTTTTCGCCGTCAGCTTCGTCGTCCTGGAAGTTCAGCTCGAACTGGATGCCGCCCTTGGCGTTGATCTCAGCCACGGCGATCTCAGCGCCCTGCTTGGTGGCGATACCGTAGGTAGCGGCGTCGCCGGTCAGGGGGCCGATGCCGCCGATCTTGATGGTGGCGGAGGAAGCGGGCTTGTCATTGCCGCAGCCGGCCAGGCAGGTCAGCATCATAGCGGCGGCCATCATGATTGCAAAAATCTTCTTGTACATAATCTTTTTCTCCTTTGAAAAAATTATTATTTATGGAATCGTATCCCACCGGTCGGCGGCCGATCCGCCCGGCAGGTATATACATAAGAAACGGCCCCGCCATCGAGCGAGGCCGTTTCACTGTATCATGTAAAACGTTTATGCCCAACTCTCAAGCTGCTCGACTTCACGACCCATAATTCGCAGGATGGAAACCAAAGCTACCAGAACTACCAGGACTACCAGAATGTGCAGACCCAGTACAATCAGGGCAAAAAGAATGGACGCCAACAGAGTGGCGTCCATGATAGCAGACAGATTGGCGCAGGTAAAAGAAGCGGCTGCGGAAGCGGCAGACGCACGTTCAAACTGCTTGCTGAAGTTACCAAACATACTCACCGCTCCTTTCCGATTGCTTCTTTCTTAATTAAGATTCATTTTAGCGCAGGAAAGTGCAGAAGTCAATGGTGGGTTTGACGAAAAGACGGTAGATTTTTGCTGAAAAATGGGAATCTGCTGTGAAAAATGCCCAATAAAAACACCCAACGGCAAAGGCGTGCCGTTGGGTGAAGGGGATTAGTTGTCGGCGGTACAGGCCAGATCATTGATGAACTGCCGTGCCGCGCGGCCGGAAACACCGCCGTGTCGGATCTCCCAGGCATCAGCCTTACGGAAAAGCTCGGTATCCTCCATAACGATGCCCGCCCGGTCGGCCAGGGTACGGACGATCCGGTGGTATTCCTTGCGGCTGGGGGAGGAGAAGTTGATGGCCAGGCCGAAACGGTTGGCTAGGGACAGCTTTTCTTCCACCGTGTCGGAGCGGTGGATGTCGCCGTTGTGCTCCATGTCGTTCCGATCGTTCCAGGTCTCCTTGATGAGGTGGCGGCGGTTGGAGGTGGCGTAGATCAGAAGATTGTCGGGCCGTGCCTCGATGCCGCCCTCGATGACCGCCTTGAGGAACTTGTACTCGATCTCAAAATCCTCAAAAGACAGATCGTCGATGAACAGGATGAACTTGCAGTTGCGGGTCTTGACCATGGCGATCACATCGGCCAGCGACTTGAACTGATGCTTGTACAGCTCGATGAGGCGCAGGCCCTTGGGGTAATACTCATGGAGCAGAGCACGGATGCAGGTGGACTTGCCCGAGCCGCTGTCACCGTAGAGCAGTACGTTGTTGGCCGGCTTGCCCTCCAGAAAGGCCAGGGTGTTGCGCACCAGCTGTTCCTTCTGTTCGTCATAGCCCACCAGATCATCCAGCCGGACGGGATCCTCGTTGTAGATGGGCTTGAGGTCGGCGTGGCCCTGCTCCTCGATGCGGAAGGCGTGGCCCATACCGAAGATGCCCACGCCGTGAACGGCGTAATGGTCGACCAGCAGACGGTAAAAGTCCTCGTCAGAGGGGGCTTCGGCCAGTTTTTTGGCCATATCGGACACCAGAGCGCCCACGTCGCCGCGCACCGACTTGCCCAGACCGGTCATATTCAGCTCGTCGAAGTAGTCAACGCCCAGCAGGTTGCGGCCGATGGAAGCCAGGTCATAGCGGAACAGCTCCCGCAAATGGACGATGTCCTTTTTGGCCAGGCGGGCCAGGGTATCCTCCCGGTCGGGGGCATATTCCCGGCTGAGTGTGAAGGGATTCTCGTCGGTGAGCAGGAACCAGGTGAGGCAGTTGTGCCACAGGTTGCCCTCCAGGGAAAGCTCGTTGCCCAGCTCCACCATCCGGCGGAACTGCAGGGAAACGGTATCCAGGATCCTGGAAGAGGGCGCCTGTCCGCCGGCCTCCTGCAGAACCCGGGAAAGCTCGCAAAGGATGCTGTCCTCTTTGGGCCGGAACAGCACCAGCTTGCAGATGATGTTGTGCAAGGGGATCAACTCCTCAGGAAAGAATAGCGCCCTTGTCGGCGGAGGACACCAGCTTGGCGTAGCGGGCCAGATAGCCGGTCTTGACCTTGGGCTCGGGGCAGACCCAGGCGGCCTTGCGGCGGGCCAGTTCCTCGTCGGAAACCTTCAGCTCGATGGAGCAGTTGGGGATGTCGATGGCGATGATGTCGCCCTCTTCCACCAGGGCGATGTTGCCGCCGGAGGCCGCTTCGGGGCTCACATGGCCGATGGAAGCGCCGCGGGTGGCGCCGGAGAAACGGCCGTCGGTAATGAGGGCCACGCTTTCGCCCAGGCCCATGCCGCAGATGGCGGAGGTGGGGTTGAGCATTTCCCGCATGCCAGGACCGCCCTTGGGGCCTTCGTAGCGGATGACCACCACATCGCCGGAGCCGATCTTTTTGCCGTAGATGGCCTCGATGGCCTCTTCCTCGGAGTTGAACACCCGGGCGGGGCCTTCGTGCTTCATCATTTCGGGAGCAACGGCGGCCTGCTTGACCACGCAGCCGTCGGGGGCCAGGTTGCCCTTGAGGACGGCGATGCCGCCGCTCTGGGAGAAGGGAGCGTCAATGGGACGGATGATGGCGGTGTTGCGGTTGACAACGCCCTCCAGATTCTCCTCGATGGTCTTGCCGGTGGCGGTGATGAGGGACGTGTCCAGCAGACCCTTCTTGGTGAGCTCCTTCATGACGGCATAGACGCCGCCGGCCCGCTCCAGATCCTCCATATAGGCCTCGCCGGCAGGTGCCAGGTGGCACAGGTTAGGGGTGCGGGCGGAAATGGCGTTGGATTCGTCCAGGTCGATCTCAATGCCGGCCTCATGGGCGATGGCGGGCAGATGCAGCATGGTGTTGGTGGAGCAGCCCAGGGCCATATCCACCGTTTCGGCGTTGCGGAAGGCGGCCTGGGTCATGATGTCCCGGGGCTTGATGTCCTTTTCGATGAGCTCCATGATCTTCATGCCGGTGTGCTTGGCCAGACGCAGCCGGGCGGAATGAACGGCGGGGATGGTGCCGTTGCCCCGGAGGGACATGCCGATGGCCTCTGTGAGGCAGTTCATGGAGTTGGCGGTGTACATACCGGAGCAGCTGCCGCAGGTGGGGCAGGCGTTCTCGGTGTATTCCCGGACGCCCTCTTCATCCAGATTGCCGGCGTGATAGGCGCCGACGGCCTCAAACATGTGGCTCAGGCAGGTGCGGCGGCCGTCGTTCATGGTGCCGGACAGCATGGGACCGCCCGAGCAGAAGATGGTGGGGATATTCAGACGGGCGGCGGCCATCAGCAGGCCGGGCACGTTTTTGTCGCAGTTGGGGATCATCACCAGACCGTCGAACTGGTGGGCCATCACCATGGATTCGGTGGAATCGGCGATCAGGTCACGGGTGACCAGCGAATACTTCATGCCGGTATGACCCATGGCGATGCCGTCGCAGACGGCGATGGCGGGGAACATGATGGGCGTGCCGCCGGCGGCTCGGATGCCGTCCTTGACGGCCTGGGCGATCTTGTCCAGATGCATATGGCCGGGGACGATCTCGTTGTGGGAGCAGACTACGCCAACCAGGGGGCGCTCCAGCTCTTCGTCGGTATAGCCCAGGGCGTACAGCAGGCTCTTGTTGGGGGTGCGCTCCACGCCTTTTTTGATCTTATCGGAAATCATGGAAAAATCCTCCTCAGTTCAGGATAGGGAAGGCCTCCCGCACCGGATTTTGGCGCGGGAGGCTGTTTTGCGGAAATCAGTTGGAAGCGGTATCGGGGTCGGCGTCGTCGCCCCACAGCATGTTCTTGCGCAGCTCGGTACCAACCTGCTCCATCTGGTGCTTGGCCAGCATGGCGCGCTTGGAGTTGAAGAAGGTACGGCCGTTCTTGTTCTCGGCGATCCACTTGCCGGCAAAGGTGCCGTCCTGGATGTCGGACAGAACAGCGCGCATACGGGCCTTGGTCTCCTCATGGGGAATGACGCGGGGGCCGGAAACGTACTCGCCGTACTCAGCGGTATCGGAGATGGAGTAGTTCATCATAGCAACGCCGCCCTTGTTCACCAGGTCGATGATCAGCTTCATCTCGTGGATGCACTCGAAGTAGGCGTTTTCGGGAGAGTAACCGGCTTCCACCAGCACCTCGAAGCCGCAGCGCATCAGATCCACAACGCCGCCGCACAGAACGGCCTGCTCACCGAACAGGTCGGTCTCGGTCTCGTCGTGGAAGGTGGTCTCCAGAACACCGGCGCGGGCGCCGCCGATACCGGCGATGTAAGCCAGAGCGGTGTCATAGGCCTTGCCGGTGGCGTTCTGCTCCACGGCCACCAGGCAGGGAACGCCCTTGCCGGCAACATACTGGGAGCGGACGGTGTGGCCGGGGCCCTTGGGGGCAGCCATAAAGACATCAACGCCCTTGGGGGGCACGATCTGCTGATAACGGATGTTGAAACCGTGGGCAAAGGCCAGGGTGTCGCCCTCTTCCAGGTTGGGCTCGATGTCGCGCTTGTAGACCTCGGCCTGGACTTCGTCGTTGATGAGGATCATCACGATGTTGCCCCACTTGGCGGCGTCGGCAACGGTCATGACCTTCAGACCGGCCTTTTCGGCGGCGGCCCAGTTCTTGGAGCCGGCGCGCAGACCCACGCAGACGTCACAGCCGGAATCCTTCAGGTTCATAGCGTGAGCATGGCCCTGGGAGCCGTAGCCGATGATGGCGATCTTCTTGCCGTTGAGCTTGTTCAGGTCACAATCCTTCTCATAATACATTCTTGCCATAGTTGAATTCTCCTTTAACCTTAGTATCGTCGTTAATAGTATCTTTACCGCGCTCCAGAGCGATGACGCCGGTTCGGACCAGCTCCAGGATGCCGTGCATTTCGAGCATCTTCTGCATGGCGTCCACTTTGCCCTCGTCGCCGATGACGGCCAGGGTCAGGGTGTCAACCGACACATCGATGATGGAGGTGCGGAATACAGATGCGATCTGTAAAATTTCGCTGCGGGCAGCGTTGTCAACCGTACGTACCTTGATGAGCACCAGCTCCCGGCGGATGGAGTGGCTCAGAGGAAGGCGCTTGATGGAGTGGACAGGGAACAGCTTGCGCAGCTGGTTCACCAGAAGGGTGATGCGCTCTTCGTCGGCATACACCTCGATGGTGATACGGGAGACCTTGGGATCCTCGGTGGCGCCCACGGCCAGGGATTCGATGTTGTAGCCCTTTCGGGAGAACAGACGGGAGATCTGGGAGAGGACGCCCGCTTCGTTGTCTACCAGAACGGCCAGCGTCTGACGTTCGATCATGTTGGTCACGGGTATCCCTCCTTAATCCACCAGGAAATTGGTGATGTGGCTGCCGCCGCTGACCATGGGCCGCACCATCTCGTCGATGTCGATGGCACAGTCGATGACATAGCCGCTCTTGCGCTCCAGAGCCTCGCGCAAAGCCTCCTCCAGTTCGGCCACATTGTGGACCCGTTTGCCTTTGAGGCCGTAGGCTTCGGCCAGTTTGACAAAGTCGGGGGCCCGGTCCAGGGTGGTCTGGGAGAAGCGCTTTTCATAGATCAGGTTCTGCCACTGACGGACCATGCCCAACGTGCCGTTGTTGAACACCACCGAAATGATGGGCAGCTTGTAGTAGGAAACGGTGGCCAGCTCGTGGCAGTTCATACGGAAGCAGCCGTCACCGGCGATGTGCAGCACGGTGGTGTCGGGGTGGGCTACCTGGGCGCCGATGGCCGCACCCAGGCCGAAGCCCATAGTGCCGAAGCCGCCGGAGGTCAGAAGCTGACCGGGGAAGTCAAAGTGGAAGTGCTGGATGGCCCACATTTGGTGCTGGCCCACGTCGGTGGCAACAAAGGTGTCCATGGGTGCCAGGCGGGCGATGGCGTCGGAGATCTGCTTGGGGGTCAGGGTCTCGCCGTCCAGGGTGTACTCGGTTTCGGTGGGGAAGGAAAAGACGTAATCCTTCCACTCGCTGTGGTCAGCCTGAGGCAGCCGGTCCAGCAGCATCTGCAGCACCTGCTTGGCATCGCCGATGATGTGGTGGTCGGTCTTGACGTTCTTGTTGACTTCCGAGCGGTCGATGTCGATCTGGACGATCTTGGCCTGCTTGGCAAAGGTGGAGGGATCCAGAGCCACACGGTCGGAGAACCGGCAGCCTACGGCGATCAGCAGGTCACAGCCGTCCACCGCCATGTTGGAGGCCTGGGAGCCGTGCATACCGATCATGCCGGTAGTCAGCGGGCTGCGGCCCCGGAAGCCGCCGCCGCCCATAACGGTAACGGCAACGGGGGAGTCGATGCGCTCGGCAAACCGCTGGAACTCTTCGTGGGCGCGGCCGCGGACGACGCCGCCGCCGCAGATCAGCATGGGCTTTTTGCAGGCCTTGATCATTTCGGCCATCTTGTCCACGTCCTCCACGTCGGGTTCGGGGGCCTTGAAATCCTGGGTGGCACGCTGGATCAGCTTGCCCAGATGGCCGTGGAAGCGGTGCTGCTCCAGAGGCAGGGGCTCATACTCGGTCTGTTCGGCGGTGACGTTCTTCAGAATGTCGATGAGCACCGGGCCGGGACGGCCGCTGCGGGCGATACCGAAGGCTTCACGGACGGTGTCGGCCAGCTTGTTCACGTCACGCACCAGATAGTTGCTCTTGGTGATGGGCATGGTGATGCCGGTGATATCCACCTCCTGGAAGGAGTCCTTGCCGATCAGGTTCTCTGCCACATTGCAGGTGATGAACACGATGGGGGAGGAGTCCAGGTGGGCGGTGGCGATGCCGGTGACCAGGTTGGTGCAGCCGGGGCCGGAGGTGGCAAAGCAGACGCCTACCTTGCCGGTACTGCGGGCATAGCCGTCGGCGGCGTGGGATGCGCCCTGTTCATGGGCGGTCAGAATATGTTTGATTTTATCGGAATATCCGTAAAGGGCGTCATACACGTTGAGGATGGTGCCGCCGGGATAGCCGAAGATGGTGTCAACACCCTGCTCCAAAAGACATTGGATCAGGATCTCCGCACCGGTCATTTGCATGGAAAACTCAACTCCTTTGGGATTGTAAAGCAAAATTACTTGCGCATTTCTTCGATGATTTTGTCGGTCATCTCATCGCAGGTGAGGGGGGTAACGCCGCTGTCGCCCACGATGTCGGCGGTGCGCCAGCCGGCGTTGAGGACGGCGTCCACGGCGCTTTCGATCTTGTCGGCCTCAGCCTGCAGGTTGAAGGAATAGCGCAGCATCATAGCGGCAGACAGGATGGTGGCGATGGGGTTGGCCTTGCCGGTGCCGGCGATGTCGGGAGCCGAGCCGTGGATGGGCTCGTACAAGCCACGGGTGCCGTCGCCTAGGGAGGCAGAGGGCAGCAGGCCGATGGAGCCGGTGATCTGGCTGGCCTCGTCGGACAGAATGTCGCCGAACATATTGGTGGTGACCACCACGTCGAACTGGGAAGGATCCCGGATCAGCTGCATGGCGGCGTTGTCCACCAGCATGTCGGTACACTCGATGCTGGGGTAATCCATACCCACTTCGTGGACGATCTTCCGCCAAAGACGGGAGGTGTCAAGTACATTGGCTTTATCGATGGAGGTGACCTTTTTGCCGCGCTTTTTGGCAGCTTCAAAAGCCACGCGGGCGATGCGGCGGATCTCCACCTCGCTGTAGGCTTCGGTGTCATAGGCCTCGGGGCCGAACTTGCCCTCGCGATAGCCCCGTTCACCGAAGTAGATGCCGCCGGTAAGCTCCCGGACCATCATCAGGTCAAAGCCCTTTTCGGCGGTGCTTTCCCGCAGGGGGCAGGCTTCCCGCAGGGCCTGATACAGCCGGGCGGGGCGCAGGTTGGTGTACAGACCCAGCACCGAGCGCAGCTTGAGCAGAGCCTTTTCGGGGCGGATGTCACCGGACAGGCCGTCCCACTTGGGACCGCCCACGGCACCCAGCATGACGCTGTCGGAAGCCAGGCAGCCGTCGATGGTCTCCTGGGGCAGAGGCGTGCCGCAGGCGTCGATGGCGCAGCCGCCGGCCAGGTAGGATTTGAAGCAGAAGGTGTGGCCGTACTGGCGGCCGATCTCTTCCAGAACGCGAACGGCGTTGTCCACGATCTCGGGACCGATGCCGTCGCCTTTGACAAGTGCAATGTTGTATTCCATGGTTATGCCTCCTGACGGGCCTTCAGATAGGGCAGCAGGCCGCCGTGTTCGATGATCTTGTTGATGAAACCGGGGAAGGCGGTGGCCTGGAAGGTCTTGCCGGTGGTCTCATCGGTGATGACGCCGGTGGCAAAGTCCACACTGACCTTGTCGCCGTTCTGAATGGCTTCGGCAGCCTCGGGGCACTCCAGAATGGGGAAGCCGATGTTGATGGAGTTGCGGTAGAAGATACGGGCAAAGCTGGCGGCGATGACACAGGCGGCGCCGCTGGCCTGGATAGCGATGGGGGCGTGCTCACGGGAGGAGCCGCAGCCAAAATTCCAACCGCCCACCATGATGTCGCCCTTCTGAACACGGGTGGCATAGGTGGCGTCGATGTCCTCCATGCAGTGGGTGGCCAGTTCGGCGGGGGAGGGGGCGTTCAGATAACGGGCGGGGATGATAACGTCGGTGTCCACGTTATCGCCGTATTTAAAAACAGTTCCGGTGACCATTGTGGTTCCTCCTTTACAGATCAGAGGGGTCTGCGATGCAGCCCTTGACGGCGGATGCGGCGGCGATGGCCGGGCTGGCCAGCACCACTTCGCTCTTCACGTGGCCCATGCGGCCCACAAAGTTGCGGTTGGTGGTGGAAACGGCACGCTCGCCTTCGCACATAACGCCCATGTGGCCGCCCAGGCAGGGGCCGCAGGTGGGGGTGGAGAAGGCACAGCCCGACTCAATGAAGATCTCGGTGAGGCCTTCGCGGATGCACTGGAGATAGACCTCCTGGGTGGCGGGGATGACGATGCAGCGGACGCCTTCGGCAACCTTGCGGCCTTTGAGGATCTCGGCTGCGGCCCGCATGTCGGAGATACGGCCGTTGGTGCAGGAGCCGATGATGACCTGCTGGATGGGCATACCCTTGACCTCGCTGACCGTCTTGGTGTTGGAGGGCAGATGGGGCAGAGAGACGGTGCTTTCCAGAGCGCTCAGGTCGATGGTGACCTCCTGCTCGTACTCGGCGTCGGCATCGGCCTCGTAGACCATCACGGGACGGGTGAAGCGGCCGGTGACATATTCCATGGTCTTTTCGTCCACGGGGAAGATGCCGTTCTTGCCGCCGGCCTCGATGGCCATGTTGGCGATGGTGAAGCGGTCATCCATGGACAGCTCGGCAACACCGGGGCCAACGAACTCCAGGGACTTGTACAGAGCGCCGTCCACGCCGATCATGCCGATCAGATGGAGGATCACGTCCTTGCCGGAGACATAGGGCTTCAGCTTGCCGATCAGGTTGACCTTGATGGCGGCGGGGACCTTGAACCAGTTCTCGCCGATGGCCATGCCGGCGGCCATGTCGGTAGAGCCGACGCCGGTGGAGAAGGCGCCCAGGGCGCCGTAGGTACAGGTGTGGGAGTCGGCGCCGATGACGCAGTCGCCGGGGCCTACCAGACCTTTTTCGGGCAGCAGAGCGTGCTCGATACCGGCAGTGCCCACATCGTATAGGTGGGTGATGCCAAAGCGCTTTGCAAACTTTCTGGCGGTGTCACACAGCTGTGCCGACTTGATATCCTTACATGGGGTGTAATGGTCCAGAACGATGGCGATCTTTTCGGGATCGAAAACTTTTGTCAGGCCGGCCTCGTCAAAGGCGGCCACCGCAACGGGGGTGGTGATGTCGTTGCCCAGAACCAGATCCAGCTTGGCCTCGATCAGGTCACCTGCCTTGACGGAGGGCAGACCGGCGTGTGCGGCCAGGATCTTTTGTGTCATTGTCATTCCCATAGTTACTGAACCTCTTTTCCTTGTTTTTTTGCGGCGGAAGCGCACAGCTTGTTAACGGCGTTGATATAGGCCACGATACTGGCCTCCAGAATGTCGGTGGACAGGCCCTTGCCGGTGAAGTACTGACCCTCCATGGACAGCTTGACGATGACATCGCCCAGGGTGTCCTTGCCCTCCGAAATGGAGTGGATGGTGAAGTTTTCAAAGGCGTGATTCTGAGGCTTGACGATCTGGTCGATGGCCTTGAAGGCGGCATCGATGGGGCCGTCGCCCAGAGCCACCGACTCGAACTTTTCGTCACCCTTCTTCATGGAGACGGTACAGGTGGCGGTGGTCAGGCTGCTGGTGTGAACAGAGAACCAATCCAGCTCGTAACCGTCCACGTTGTCCTCCTGATAGACCGAGTGGTGGGTGACGATGGCTTCGATGTCGGCGTCGGTGACATCCTTTTTCTTGTCGCACAGATCCTTGAACTCCTCGAAGCACTGGGTGAGCTCCTCAGCCTCCAGCTGATAACCCAGCTGAATCAGACGGTCCTCAAAGGCGTGCTTGCCGGAGTGCTTGCCCAGGACGATGTTGCTCACCTGGATGCCCACCGATTCGGGGGTGAGGATCTCATAGGTCTGGCGGTTGTTCAGCACGCCGTGCTGATGGATGCCGGATTCGTGGAGGAAGGCGTTGCGGCCCACGATGGGCTTGTTGAGGGGGGCCGCCTGGCCGATGATGGAATAGACGGTCTTGCTGGAGCGGTAGATCTGGGTAGTGTCCAGACGGGGCAGCTCGGGGAAGAAGCTGGGGCGGGTGCGCATGGCCATGACCACTTCCTCCAGGGAGGTGTTGCCGGCCCGCTCGCCCAAACCGTTGATAGTACATTCGATCTGCCGCGCGCCGCCCATGACGCCGGCCAGGGAGTTGGCAACAGCCATACCCAGGTCGTTGTGGCAGTGGACCGAGTATTCTACCTTGTCGGAATCGGGTACGGTCTTTACCATGTACTCGATGAGGGCCCGCATCTCGTCGGGGGTGGTGTAGCCCACCGTGTCGGGCAGGTTGATAACGGTGGCACCGTTCTTGATGGCGGTGTCCACCACCTTTGCCATAAAGGCCCAGTCGGACCGGGTGGCATCCTCACAGGAGAACTCGATGTTGGAGCATTTTTTTGCGGCATAGGCCACCATGGCGGCGGTCTTTTCCAGCACCTGCTCGGGGGTCATCTTGAGCTTGTACTCCATGTGCAGGGGAGAGGTGGCGATAAACAGATGGATCCGGGGATCCACGGCGCACTTGACGGCGTCCCAGGCGGCGTCGATGTCGCCCACGTTGGCACGGGCCAGGGAAGCCACGGTACAATCCTTAACGGTTTTGGCGATGGTGTTGACAGATTCAAAATCACCGGGGGAGGAACGGGCAAAGCCGGCCTCGATGACGTCCACCTTCAATCGCTCCAGGCAGCGGGCCACTTCGATCTTTTCGTTCAGATTCATGCTGCAGCCGGGGGATTGTTCGCCGTCGCGCAGGGTGGTGTCAAAAATTTTGATCCGATCCATATTCCATTTCTCCTTTATGTAATATGTAAAAAGAAAACCGTATGACTTTGCTGAAAGTCATACGGTTTGAGTGCATAGTTTCCGGTTGGGGCTGTCCCAGACTACGGATGGCTTGCGATCTCTCAGGCACAACTTTCAGCACTATTGGCAATAATCAGTAGACCGCCAATAGTGCTCAGCAGAGCCAGGTTCACGATCGCAAAAGTCATCATACAAAATCCTCGTTTCCAAAAATCGGATTCAAAGAAGTTACGCCTATCATAGCAGAGATAACAGCCGCTGTCAATCACCGGTTCACTAAAAAACCGGCACTTTTGCAAGATAAATCGATAAATTTCCACAAAACCGAGAAAATCACTTCGCTGGAGCTGCCGAAATGGAGTTTTTTGGGGTGTTAGCCCATGATCTTCTTCAGGTTTTCCAAACGGTTGAGAGCCTCGTAAAGGGTCTCGTCCTTTTTGGCAAAGTGGACGCGGACGATGTTGCCAACGTTCTCTTTAAAGAAGGAGGAGCCGGGGACGCAGGCCACGCCAACCTTGGAGGCCATTTCCTCACAGAACTGCACGTCGGTCTGGCCGGGCTTCATGTAGGGGCCGATGTTGGCCAGCACGAAATAGGCGCCCTGGGGATCGGTGTAGGGGATGCCGATGCGGTCCAGACCCTCGGTAAACAGCTTCTTCATGTGGGTGTAATGATCGCCGAATTCCTTATAATAGCTGTCGGGCATCTCCAGACCCACCACAGCGGCCTCCATCAGAGGCGAGGGAGCGCCAACGGTGTTGAAGTCGTGGTACTGCTTGATGCGGTCCATGATGGGCTGGGGAGCGATGGCATAGCCCAGACGCCAGCCGGTGATGGAATAGGTCTTGGACAGGGAGGAGCAGGAAACGGTGCGCTCCCACATGCCGGGGATGCTGTTCATATAGGTGTGCTTGTGGCCGGGATAGACGATGTGCTCATAGACCTCGTCCATGATGGCGTACACGTCATATTTGATGCACAGGTCGGCGATGAACTTCAGCTCGGCCTCGGTGAACACCTTGCCGCTGGGGTTGGAGGGGTTGCAGATCAGGATGGCCTTGGGGTTCTGCTTGAAGGCATCCTCCAGAACGGCGGGGTCAAAGTTGAACACAGGGGGCACCAGAGGCACATAGATAGGCTCGCAGTCGGCCATGATGATCTGTGCGTGATAGTTTTCAAAATAGGGGGAGAACAGGATCACCTTGTCACCGGGATTGGTCAGGGCGAAGATGGTGTCCACCATGGCCTCGGTAGAGCCGATGGTCACCACCATTTCGGTGTTGGGATCGATCTTGCGGCCCATGAAGCGCTCGCACTTCTTTGCCAGAGCCTGGCGGAAGTTGGGGGCGCCCATGGTGATGGGATACTGGTGGGGGCCGATCTGGCTGATCTCGGCCAGACGGTCGGTGATGGCCTTGGGAGGATCAAAATCGGGGAAGCCCTGGGCCAGGTTGATGGCGCCCACATCCAGAGCGATACGGGTCATACGACGAATCACAGAATCAGTAAAATACTGATTTTTACGGTTCATTTCTTTCATAAGTAACAGACATTCCTTTCCGGGGCGGATTGTACGGCCAAAGCTTGTCCGCATAATGTTTCTATCATAAAAAGCACTTTACCACTTTTATCTGGTGAAGTCAATGGGTTTTTACTAAGAAAGAGGAAAGAAATCCGCAGCAAAAACGATATATCGGACGTGCGGATGGCGTTGGTTTCGCTGTGTGTCTTGCGTTCGAAAATGTGCTGTCGCCAGTACCGGTGCCGGTGGGTGGAACTGCTTTTCAGTTTACTTTGGTAAATTTTAAACACAAGCCCTTTACAATTCCTTTTTAAAGTGCTAAATTAGAACCATGAAATAAGAATTATCGGAGGAGTTTGTTATGCAAAACAATCTGCGCGACGAGCATATGGACCGGCTGTTCCAGGCCATTCTGGATCTGCAGGATCTGGACCAGTGCTATGCGCTGTTCAGCGACCTTTGTACCGTCAACGAACTGCTGGCCATGAAGCAGCGCTTCTGGGTGGCACGGCTGCTGAAGGAAGGTTATATTTATTCCGATATTGTGGAGATCACCGGCGCCAGCACCGCCACCATCAGCCGGGTCAACCGGTGCCTGCAGTACGGCGACGGCGGCTACAGCCAGGCCCTGCAGAGCAAAAAGGCTGAGGAATAATGGAACAGTACTCCGGTTTGGCGGCCTGTTACGACCGCTTGATTGACCAGAACATTTACGACCGCTTTTGCGGTCGTATTTGTGCGTTACTGCGAAAAAACGGCATCGGAGAGGGCCTTTTGCTGGAGCTTTGCTGCGGCACGGGCACCCTGGCCCGAAAGCTGTCCCAGCAGGGCTATGAGCTGATCTGCTGCGACGCCTCCCCGGATATGCTGAATATTGCCCGGGAAAAGTGCGCCGATCTGGAGACACCGCCGGTGTGGATCTGCCAGGAGGCCGCCGAGCTGGACCTTTACGGCACCATCCGCGCCGCGGTGTGCTGCCTGGACAGCGTCAATTACTTCACCGACCTGCGGGAACTGCGGGAGGTGTTTGCCCGGGTGAGCCTGTTTCTGGAGCCCGGGGGCCTGTTTCTCTTTGACGTGAAGTCCCGGGAGATGTTCAAGGCGCTGGGCGGCACCTCCAGCATCCAGGAGGAGGAGGACCTGTTCTGCACCTGGCAGTACGGCTTTGACAGCCGCTCGGGCTACGCCCAGCACCAGGTGGATATGTTCCTGCAGACGGGGGAGGGCTACGAGCGCTTCACCGAATGGCACGAACAGCAGGCCTATAGCGTCGAGACCCTTACCGACGCGCTGGACCGGGCCGGACTGCGCCTCAAAGGCATTTATGCCGACTACACCACGAAAAAGGCCCGGGAAGAGACCGGCCGCCTGCTGTTCGTGGCACAAAAACCCTAAGGAAAGGAATTGCTTTTTGATATGAATGACTTTTTGGTACGCGGCATGACCGCCGACGGCTTTGTGAAGATCACCGCCGTCCAGACCACCCAGCTGGTGGAACGGGCCCGTCAGATCCATAAGACCCTGCCTCTGGCCACCGCCGCTCTGGGCCGCACCCTGACGGCCGCCTCCATTATGGGCAACGAGCTGAAGTATGACAAAGGTTCGGTGACCCTGCAGATCCGGGGCGACGGCCCTCTGGGCACCATCACCACCGTCAGCGACAGCGAGGGCAATGTGCGGGGCTATCTGCAGAATCCCTCCGCCAATCTGCCTCTGAAGGCCGACGGCCATCTGGACGTGGGCAACGGCGTGGGCGAAGGCCTGCTCACCGTCATCAAGGATATCGGCGAGCGTGAGCCCTTTACCGGCCGTATCGAGCTGCAGAGCGGCGAGATCGCCGAGGATGTGGCTGCTTATTATGTATTGAGTGAACAGATCCCCACCGTCTGCGCCCTGGGCGTGCTGGTGGATCGGGATCAGAGCGTCAAGTGTGCCGGCGGCTATCTGCTGCAGCTGCTGCCCGGTGCCCCCGCCGGCCTGGTGGATCTGCTGGAATACCGGGTGCAGGATGTGGGCAGCGTTACCTCCAATCTGGAAAAGGGCCTCAACATGCGCCAGGTGGTGGAAGAACTGCTGTACGGCATGGGCCTCCAGCTGATGGAGGAGCATCCCGTGGCCTACGAGTGCAAGTGCTCCCGCCAAAAGGTGGAGTCCGCCCTCATCAGCATGGGTCGGGAAGAGCTGCAGAAACTGATCGAAGAGGAAGAAAAAGCCTCGGTTACTTGTCAATTTTGCGATGCTGTTTACGATTTCAGCCGGGCAGATTTGGAAGATTTGCTCAAAGCGCAAAAAAAATAAAAAAAGTGCTTGACTTTTCGAGGGTGTTCCCATATAATAACTCTTGCGCTAAGGGAACGCGGGAGCATAGCTCAGCTGGTTAGAGCACCTGCCTTACAAGCAGGGGGTCACAGGTTCGAGTCCTGTTGTTCCCACCATCGCAAAGTTGGCCGAGTAGTTCAGTTGGTTAGAACGCTAGCCTGTCACGCTAGAGGTCGAGGGTTCGAGCCCCTTCTCGGTCGCCACAATTTGCCTCTGTAGCTCAGTTGGTAGAGCAGGGGACTGAATATCCCCGTGTCATTGGTTCGATTCCGATCGGAGGCACCATTTGCGGATTTAGCTCATCTGGTAGAGCGCCACCTTGCCAAGGTGGAGGTAGC
>JAFXDF010000030.1 GCA_017521295.1 Clostridia bacterium
CCATATCCTGCATATCACGATAGTGGTTCTCCAGAGTGGCACAGACCTCGACAAACTGCTCGTAAGCAGCGGGGAACTTGTCGGCCATCTCCTGAATGGGCATGGGAGTACGGACACCGGCAACCACGTCCTCGCCCTGAGCGTTGGTCAGGAACTCGCCCATCAGCTTCTTTTCGCCGGTGGCGGGGTTACGGGTAAAGGCAACGCCGGTACCGCAGTTGTCACCCATGTTACCAAAGGCCATGGACTGAACGTTAACGGCAGTGCCCCAGGAACCGGGGATGTCGTTCATACGGCGGTAAACGATGGCGCGGGGGTTGTTCCAGCTGCGGAAGACGGCCTTGACGGCGCCCATCAGCTGCTCCTTGGGATCGGAGGGGAAGTCAGCGCCGATCTTGGCCTTGTACTCGGCCTTGAACTGGTTGGCCAGCTCCTTCAGATCGTCGGCGGTCAGCTCCACGTCCTGGGTGACGCCGCGCTCTTCCTTCATCTTGTCGATCAGTTCCTCGAAGTACTTCTTACCGACTTCCATAACCACGTCGGAGTACATCTGGATGAAACGGCGATAGCAGTCATAGGCCCAGCGGGGATTGCCGGACTTCTTGGCAATAACTTCCACGACCTGCTCGTTCAGACCCAGGTTCAGGATGGTATCCATCATACCGGGCATGGAGGCGCGGGCGCCGCTGCGGACGGAGACCAGCAGGGGATTTTCCAGATCGCCGAACTTCTTGCCGGTGATCTCTTCCATCTTGCCGATGTACTCGAAAATCTGAGCCTGGATATCGTCGTTGATTCTCTCGCCATCCTCGTAGTACTGGGTGCAGGCTTCGGTGGTGATGGTGAAGCCCTGGGGGACGGGCATGCCCAGGCTGGTCATTTCAGCCAGGTTGGCACCCTTACCGCCCAGCAGTTCACGCATGGAACCGTTGCCTTCCTTGAACAGGTAGACATACTTGTGCATTGCAATCTCTCCTTGTAATATAGTGTTAAAAATTCATTTTTTCCAAGGTTTATAATGAACCGATGCTATTATAGCAGAGAGTTTTGAATTTTTCACCCCCATTTTCCAAAAAAATTTCCATTTTTTTATTAAAAATTTTGCTTTTTTGAAAGCAATTTGCTCTTTTGCCAAAAAACCGAATTATTTTTTGTTTTTCCGATGCCTCTTTTTGCCTTTTAAAAAGGGTTCCTATAATAATATTACTTAATTATATAATAAATAAAATTTGCTTTCTTGCAATTCAATGTGGTATAATAAAGTGTCTCATTATGCTTGAAATTGAAATGCAAAATAAAGGGGTTTTCAGATATGTATACGCCAGAGGCACTGCTGGACGCGGTACTCCGGCAGCTGCGGGCCGAGATGAGTGAGGTTTTGGTGGATCCCTGGTTCACCAATGCTTCTCCCATCACCATCCAGGACGATGTTTTTGTGGTGGAGGCCGCCAGCGAGCTGTTCCGGGATACGCTGACCAACCGGTTCACCGACAATGTTTCCCAGATCATCACCGATCTTTTGGGCTATCAGGCCAAGCCCATCTATGTTTTTGGCGCCGAGGCTGACAGCTGGCGTCTCCAGAGCGATTCTTCGGTTTACGCCGGCTACACCTTTGAAAAGTTCATCGTGGGCAATTCCAATAAGTTCGCCCACGCCGCCGCGCTGGCTGTGGCCAACAATCCCGCCCGTCTGTACAACCCCCTGTTCATTTACGGCGGCTCCGGCCTGGGCAAGACCCACCTTCTGTTCGCCATCGCCAACTCTCTGCGGAAAAAATATCCCAGCTACCGTATCGTGTATATCAAGAGCGAGGACTTCATGAACGAAATGGTGGAAGCCGTGAAAACCTCCGGCTTCACCGACTTCCGGGCCAAGTACCGACAGGCCGACCTACTGCTGATGGACGATGTACAGTTCCTCAGCGGCCGGCAGAGTCTTCAGGAAGAGTTCTTCCACACCTTCGAATCCCTGTTCCAGGCCAACAAGCAAATCGTTCTCACCTCCGACCGTCCGCCCAAGGAGATCGCCACCCTGAGCGACCGTCTGCAGACCAGGTTTGAAAGCGGCCTGCTGGCCGACGTGCAGTCCCCCGATCTGGAGACCCGTATGGCCATGGTCAAATCCAAGGCCAACAACCTGGGCATCGACATGCCTCAGAACGTGGTGATCTACATCGCCGAAAACATCACCAACAACGTCCGTGAGCTGGAAGGCGCCGTCAAAAAAATCGCCGCCATCAACGGCCTCATGGGCAGTCCCATCGATCTTCCCATGGCACAGAACGCCATCAAAGATATTTTCAAAGAGCGTCCCGGCCTCAATCCCACGGCAGAAATGGTGCTCAAGGAGGTTTCGGCTTTCTATTCCGTGCCCGCCGACAAGATCACCGGCAAAGCTCAGAACAAGGAAGTGGTGCTGGCCCGAAAGGTGGCAAGCTATCTCATGCGGGAACTTTGCTCCATGTCCTATCCCGAGATCGGTAAGATCCTCAACCGGGACCACACTTCGGTCATCTACGGCGTGGAAACCCTCACCAAGACCATGACCAAGGATGAAAGCCTCCGGGATGCCGTCAGCGACATGAAAAAGAACATCCAGAGCCTGTAATTTTTTCATCCTTCACATTTTCCTGTGAAAAACTTTGTGAAACCTGTGAAAAAACTTGACCTGTGTAAACTTTCGAAAAACTCCCCACCCTTTTCAACAGGGGGATGAGGACGATTGATTTCAGTCGTTGCAACACTTTCCGTCATTTTTCCCCGGTTTCACAGTCCCTAATATTACGACGAAATAGATTATCTTACATAAGAAAGAAAGGAGTGACGCGATCATGCGTTTTACCTGTGAAAAAACCGCATTGAACGAAGCCGTTTCCGTCTGCAGCCACGCCGTCGGCGCCAAAGGTACCTCCCCTGTCATGGAGGGTCTGCTGCTGGAAGTCGCTTCCTCCGTCACCATCAGCGGCTTTAACTACAAAACCGCCATTCAGAAAACCATCGAAGCCGATGTTACGGAAAGAGGCTCTGTGGTACTCAACGCCAAGATCCTCTCTGACATCGTTCGCCGTCTGCCCTCTGACACGGTGGAGATCAACGTGGACGACCGTCTGATGGCCACCATCCGCGGCGGCGCTTCCGAGTTCAACCTCATCGCCTCCGATCCCCAGGAGTTTCCCGAGCTGCCCTCTGTGGACCAGGCCGACAGCTTCCAACTGCCTGCCAGCCTGCTGAGAGAGATGATCTCCGGCACCCTGTTCGCCGTTGGCGAAAATGAAAACAAGCCCATCATCACCGGCTCTCTCATCGAGATCGAAAACCGTACTTTCCGTATGGTCAGCGTGGACGGCTATCGTCTGGCTGTCCGCCAGGAAGAGCTGGAGATCGACGAGGCTGCCAAGTTCAGCTTCGTGGTGCCCGGCGAGTCTCTCAAGGATCTGTTCCGCATTCTGCCCGATGACGATCAGCTGTGCACTGTTTACCCTCAGCGTAAGCATGCCCTGTTTTCCTTTGACAATACCCGCATGACCACCCGCCTTCTGGAGGGTGAGTTTCTCAACTGGCGTGCCGCCATTCCCCAGGAGCAGCCCATCAATATTGAGCTTGACCGGGCCGAGATCATTTCTGCCGTGGAACGTGTCAGCTTGATCATTTCCGAGCGGCTGAAGAACCCCGTCCGCTGCAATTTCGACGGCAACCGACTGAAGCTGTCCTGTACCACCGCTTTGGGCCGAAGCTATGACGAGTGCATCATTCCCGACTGCGGCGCCCAGGTGGAGATCGGCTTCAACAACCGTTATCTGCTGGATGCTCTCCGGGCCTGCCAGGATGAAACCTTTATTCTGGGTCTCAAGAGCGGTCTTTCTCCCTGTACCATGCGTCCGGTGGAGGGCGAAAAGTACATTTATCTGGTGCTGCCCGTGCGCCTGAAGGCAGGAGAATAACCTATGAAAACCGAAGAGATCGGTATCAAAACCGAATTTATCAAGCTGGACAGCCTGCTGAAATACGCCGGCCTTTGCATGACTGGCGGTGAGGCAAAGACTCTCATCGAAGAGGGTATGGTCCTTTTCAACGGCGAAGTCTGCACCATGCGGGGCAAAAAAGTCCGTCCCGGCGACGAAGTTGCTCTGGGTGACACCCTGCTGAAGATCACCGACAAATGATTTTAAACGAGATTTCCCTCCGGGATTTTCGCAGTTATGACCTGGCGGAGTTTTCCTTTTCGCCCGGTGTCAACATCATCTGCGGTGACAACGGCAGGGGAAAGACCAATCTTTTGGAGGGTATCTGGATGCTTACCGGCGTCCGGTCCTGGCGGGCGGCCAAAAAAGCCGAACTGATCCGCTGGGATTCCGACAGAGCCAGTCTCTGCGCCCGGGTGGAGACCCGGGGTCGCAGTTTTGCTTTACAGCTGGACATGCCGGCCTCCGGCCGCAGTCAGATCCATATTAACGGGGTCAAAAAACAGCGTCAGCTGGAACTGTCCGAGTGCCTGCGCTGCGTGCTGTTTTCTCCCGAGGACCTGTACCTCATCAAGGGCCCGGCCTCCGGTCGGCGGGAGTTTCTGGACAGCGCCATCTGCCAGATCCGTCCCCGGTACGGCGATCTGCTGTCCCGGTACGAAAAGCTGCTGGACAGCAAAAGCCGTCTGCTGAAAATGGAAGAGCCCCGGCCGTCCGTCGAACTGATCGCGTCCTATGACGATCAGCTGGCCCAGATCGGCTCCCATCTTATGGGATACCGGGCAAAGTTCTGCCGGGGACTGGCCGAAGAGTGCGGCAAGCTCCATGAGGCCATTTCCGGCGGCAAGGAACAGCTGACCCTCCAATACAAAACGGTAAGCACCGTCACCGATCCCTTTGCCGACCCTTCTGTTATTGAAGGCCAGCTGCGGGATCATCTGGAAAGCCACCGGCTGGCCGAACTGCAGTCGGGCTCCTGTTTGTCCGGTCTGCACAAGGATGATCTGGAGCTGAACATCAACGGCCGTCCGGCCCGGGCCTTTGCATCACAGGGGCAGACCCGGTCGGCGGCCCTGGCACTCAAGTTTGGCCAGCGGGAGCTGTTTTTCCGGGACACCGGAGAATATCCCGTGCTGCTTTTGGACGACGTGCTTTCCGAGCTGGACGCCCCCCGGCAGGCCTTTGTGGCCAGTCACGCCATGGGCGGACAGTCCATCATCACCTGCTGCGAAGAGCGGCAGGAGTTTCAAAAAGGAAATTTGATCCTTCTGAAATAGCAGAGGTTTTTATGTTTTTACATCTTGGCCGGGATGTGGCCGTGGCCGAAGACAGCATCGTTGTGGTCTTCGATATGGATACCGCCACCTGGAGCCGGCATACACGAAATTATCTGACCGCCGCCGAAAAGGCGGGAAAGGTCTATGTGATCACCGACGAACTGCCAAAGTCAGCGGTGGTCTGCCGTGAAAACGGCGATTTTGTAGTCTATATCTCTCAGATCAGCAGCAAAACACTGCTGAAACGTCTGGAAGAGGGCGTGGATGCCTTGTCCGGCGTGGAATTGAGCGAGTAACGCGGAGGTTTTTATGCGAGAAGATGTGGTCACCCGGGCAGACGCTGCCCAGTATGACGAAAATCAGATCCAGGTCCTGGAAGGTCTGGAGGCCGTGCGCAAGCGCCCCGGTATGTACATTGCCACCACCAGCTCCCGTGGTCTGCACCATCTGGTGTACGAGATCGTGGACAACTCCATTGACGAGGCGCTGGCCGGTTTCTGTACCCATATCGAGGTGGATATTCTGCCCGGTGATGTGATCCGTGTTACCGATAACGGCCGCGGCATCCCCGTGGGCAAGCACCCCAAGATGGGCATCCCCACCCTGGAAGTGGTCTTTACCGTGCTGCACGCCGGCGGTAAGTTCGGCGGCGGCGGCTATAAGGTATCCGGCGGCCTTCACGGCGTGGGTGCCTCTGTTGTTAACGCCCTGTCCGAGTGGCTGAAGGTGGAGGTCCATAAAGAAGGCAAGGTCTATCAGATGGCCTTTGCCCGGGGCAACACCACCCAGAAGATGACCGAAGTGGGCACCACCGACCGCAGCGGTACTCAGGTCACCTTCAAGCCCGACGGGGAGATCTTTGACGATCTGATCTATGATTACGAGGTGCTGCACACCCGTCTGCGGGAGCAGGCCTTCCTCAACGCCGGTCTTAGAATCACCATCACCGACAGCCGGGATCCCGACAACATCATCCAGGATACCATGTGCTACGAGGGCGGTATCCGGGAGTATGTGACCTACCTGAACACCAACAAGAATCCTCTCCACGAGGGCACCATCTATTTTAAGACAGTGAAGGAGGACAGCGAGGCCGAGATCGCCATCCAGTACACCGACAGCTACAACGAGCTGATGCAGTCCTTCGCCAACAACATCCATACCCCCGAAGGCGGTATGCATGAGACCGGCTTCAAGACGGCGCTCACCCGTGTCATCAACGACTATGCCCGCAAGTACGGTCAGCTGAAGGAAAACGACAAGAATCTTTCCGGCGAGGATGTGCGGGAAGGCCTTACCTGTGTCATTTCGGTCAAACTCACCGAGGCCCAGTTCGAGGGTCAGACCAAGACCAAGTTGGGCAACGCCTTTATGCGTACCCTGGTGGACAGCATGACCTATGAAAAGCTGGCCGACTACTTCGAGGAAAATCCCGCGGTGGCCAAGGGCATCGTGGAAAAGGCCCTTATGGCCTCCCGGGCCAGAGAAGCCGCCAAAAAGGCCCGCGAATCTGTTCGCCGCAAAACCGGTCTGGAGTCCGGCCAGATGCCCGACAAGCTGCAGGACTGCAACGAGCGGGATCCCAGCCTGTGCGAGATCTATATCGTTGAGGGCGATTCGGCTGCCGGTTCGGCCATCCAGGGTCGTGACTCCCGGTTCCAGGCCATTCTGGCCATGTGGGGCAAGATGCTCAACGTGGAAAAGGCCCGGGCCGATAAGATCTATGGCAACGACAAGCTCTATCCCCTTATCGTGGCCCTGGGCGCCGGTATCGGTGAGGAATTCAACATCGACAAGCTGCGCTATCACAAGATCATTATCATGGCCGATGCCGACGTGGACGGCGCTCATATCCGCACCCTGCTTTTGACCTTTTTCTTCCGTTATATGCGGCCCCTCATTGAGCGTGGCTATATCTATTCCGCCGTGCCCCCTCTGTATAAGCTGACCCGGGGCAAGACCGTCCGGGTGGCCTATTCCGACGACGAGCGCGACCGGATCTCTGCCGAACTCCGTGGCGACAACCCCAACACTAAGGTGGACATCAGTCGCTTCAAGGGCCTGGGTGAAATGGACGCCCACGAGCTGTGGGATACCACCATGGACCCCGAAAAGCGTTCTCTGCGCCGCATCACCATTGACGATGCTGTGGCCGCTGACCAGATCTTCACCGTTCTCATGGGCGAGGAAGTGGAGCCCCGAAAGGCCTGGATCGAAAAGAACGCCCAGTATGCCGTCAACATTGATATCTAAGGAGGTGACGCACAATGGCCAGTCATAACCGCAACTACAAGCCGGAGGACATCGCATTCCCCGATCAGGTGATTTATGAATCTCCTCTGGTTTCCGAAATGGAAAAATCCTATATCGAATACGCCATGAGCGTCATCGTTGGCCGTGCGCTGCCCGACGTGCGCGACGGCCTCAAGCCGGTCCATCGCCGCATTCTCTATACCATGCACGAAAGCGGCCTGACCTCTGATAAGCCCTTTAAAAAATCCGCCACCTGCGTGGGTGACGTGCTGGGTAAATACCACCCTCACGGCGACGCTTCTGTTTACGACGCCATGGTCCGTCTGGCCCAGGATTTCTCCATGCGCTATATGCTGGTGGACGGTCACGGCAACTTCGGTAGCGTGGACGGCGACCCCCCTGCCGCTTACCGTTATACCGAGGCCCGTCTGAGCAAAATCTCGGGCGAAATGCTCCGGGATATCGACAAGGATACCGTGGATTGGGATCCCAACTTTGACGAAAGCCGCAAGGAGCCGAGAGTGCTGCCCAGCCGTTTCCCCAACCTGCTGGTGAATGGCTCTTCCGGTATCGCTGTCGGTATGGCCACCAACATTCCCCCTCACAATCTGAAGGAAGTTATCGGTGCCTGTATCTGCGTGCTGGACAATCCCGACGCCTCGCTGGCCGAGCTGATGACCCATATCCAGGGCCCCGACTTCCCCACCAAGGGCATCATCATGGGCCGGGCCGGCATCCGCCAGGCCTATGCTACCGGCCGCGGTAAGGTCACCGTTCGTGCCCGCACCGAGCTGGAGGAATACGGCAAGGACCGTCAGCGCATCATCATCACCGAGTTGCCCTATCAGGTCAACAAGCGTCAGCTCATCAAGAACATTGCCGAGCAGGTGAAGGAAAAGCGCCTGGAAGGCATCTCCGACCTGCGTGACGAGACCGACCGCAACGGTATGCGCGTGGTCATCGAGCTGAAGAAGGACGCTAACGCCCAGGTGGTGCTCAACAAGCTGTTCACCCAGACCGCCCTGCAGTCCAATTTCTCCATCATCATGCTGGCCCTGGTGGACAACCAGAAGCAGCCCAGAATTCTCTCTTTGCGCTCTATTCTGGACGAGTATGTTGCCTTCCAGCAGAATCTTATCGTCCGCCGCACCCGGTACGATCTGAAAAAGGCCGAAGAGCGGGCCCATCTGCTGCGCGGCCTGCTGATCGCACAGGACAACATCGACGAGGTCATCCATATCATCCGTACCAGTTATGATGACGCCAAGGAGCGTCTGTGCGAGCGCTTCGGTCTGGACGATGTCCAGGCCCAGGCCATTCTGGATATGCGTCTGAAGGCCCTCCAGGGTCTGGACCGGGAAAAGCTGGAGAACGAGTACAAGGAACTGGAAGAGAAGATCGCCTATTACCTGCAGGTTCTGGGTGATCCTGCCATGGTCCGTGCCATCCTCAAAGAGGAGCTCCAGGCCATTTCCGACAAGTTCGGCGACGACCGTAAGACCGAGATCCAGGATGTGGAGGACGAGATCGACTTCGAGGATCTGATCGCCGAGGAGCTGAACATCTTCACCCTCACCAGCCGCGGCTATATCAAGCGTATGGCTTCCGCCGCCTACACCGCCCAGAAGCGTGGCGGCCGCGGCAAGATCGGCATCAAGACCCGTGAAGAGGATGTGGTGGATACCATCTTCACCGCCTCCACCCACGATAATATTCTGTTCTTTACCAACTTTGGCCGTGTTTACAAGATGAAGGGCTACCGCGTACCCGAAAGCAACGCCGGCTCTGCCAAGGGTATGAACATCGTCAACCTGCTGCAGATCTCCGGCGAAGAGCGGGTCACCGCCATGATTCCCGTCCGGCAGATGGACCAGGGAGGCAAGGTGTTCTTTGTCACCCGCAACGGCACCGTCAAGCGCATGGATCTCTCCGTGGTCAACACCGAGCGCAAGGCCGGCGTCCGGGCCATCACCCTGGACGAGGGCGACCAGCTGGAGAAGGTGCTGCTCACCACCGGCAGCGATAAGATCATCATCGCCACCAAGGATGGCGCCGCCATCCGCTTTGACGAAAACGAGGTCCGCGTCATGGGCCGTGAGGCCGCAGGCGTCCGGGGCATCCGTCTTAAGGAAGGCGATCAGGTCATCGGCGCCGCCAAGGAGTATCCCGACTCCTATCTGCTTACCGTTACCGAAAACGGCTACGGCAAGCTGACCCTGCCCGAGGAATACACCGAGCATCACCGCGGCGGCGGCGGCATCACCGCTCACAATCTCACCGACAAGACCGGCGCCCTGGTTGGCATCCGCTGCGTCACCATGAACGATGACCTTTTGATCATCAACGATGCCGGCGTGGTCATCCGTATGGGTATGGAGGACATCCGTATCTGCGGCAGAAACTCCCAGGGCGTGCGCCTCATCCGCATGGACGAGGACATGAAGGTCATTTCCATGACCTGTACCGCCAAGGACGACGAGCTGGGCGTGGAGCCCGGTACCGCCGCCCCTGCCGAAGAGGCTGAAGCAACCGAAGAATAAACCCTGCAAGCCCGCCGGACTTGTCCCGGCGGGCTTTTGTCCTAATTCAGAAAGGAAGAAAGTATGTTTACATCCTGGTATCTTTCCCACAACGCTCCCGGTGTGGAGAAGCTGTTCCTGTTTACTCTGGTGCTGGTGGTCGTCTATTGGGCGGCCTCTCTGGCCTATTATGACGGCCGTAAAAAGGCCGCTATCAAGCGGTCGGCCGTGGGCTTTGCCATTGCGGACATCGCTACGGAGTTCGCCTTTTATCTGGGCTACATGGAATATTTCCCCGGTTATGACTCCCTGGGTGAGCCGGCCAAAATGTTCCCCGGCGTGATCCTGCCGGTGGTCTTTTTCCTGTGTGCATGGTTTTTCATGCGCATCCTCAACGACATGTTCCGGTAAGGACCCATGAAGATCGCAACGTATGAATTCCGGGGACAGGAACTGGTGGGCGTTCTCACCCCCGATGAACAGTTTGTTTGCCCGCTGACCGCCTTTGGTTATGCCTGCGCCGATATGGTGGAGGCCATCGGCCTGCTGGACCGGCAGGAGGTGGCAAAGCTCTCCGCCCGTCTGGCAGCGGGAGAGCGGCCCGAGGCCGTCGCTCTGGCCGATGTAAAGCTGCTGGCTCCCATTCCCCGCCCCCGGCAGGATGTGGTGTGCCTGGGTGTCAACTATGCCGCCCACGCGCTGGAGTGCGGCAGCATCGGTGACTTTTCCGCCCCCCGGGAGACCGAACCCGCCATCTATTTTTCCAAGCGGGTCAACCGGGCCGTGGCTCCCGACGAGCCGGTGAACAGCCATCCGGATGTGGTGAAGGAGCTGGACTACGAGGCCGAACTGGCCGTGATCCTGGGCAAAGATGCCCTCAATGTGGCTGAAAATGATTGCGAACAGTATATTTTTGGATATACAATACTGAATGATATCTCTGCGCGGGTGATTCAGCGCCGTCACAAGCAGTGGTACCGGGGCAAGAGCCTGGACGATTTCACTCCCATGGGCCCCTGGATCGTAACCGCCGACGAGATCGCTTTCCCGCCCCGGCTGAACATCGGCTGCCGGGTGAACGGCGAACTGCGGCAGAACAGCACCACCGACTGCCTCATCCACGGGGTAGGGGAGATCCTCTCCGAGCTGTCCCAGGGCCTCACTCTGCAGGCCGGCACCATCATCGCCACCGGCACCCCCTCGGGCGTGTCCATGGGTATGGAAAATCCCCAGTTCCTGAAGGCTGGCGACGTGATGGAGTGCTTCATCGAGGGCATCGGCACCCTGCGCAATCCCGTCAAATGAGAACCGAGCACCAGATGCTGGACCTCATCCTGTCCACCGCCAAAGAGGATGACCGCATCCGGGCGGTGATCCTGGAGGGCAGCCGCACCAATCCCTACGCCCCCAGGGACATTTTCCAGGACTATGACGTGGTCTATGTGGTCCGTGAGACCAAAAGCTTTCAGCAGGATAAAACCTGGATCGATCGGTTCGGGCAGCGGCTGTATATGCAGTACCCCGAGGATCACCCGGTGTACCCCTCTGACCGGGAGCATTGCTACGGCTGGCTGATGCAGTTTGCCGACGGAAACCGGCTGGATCTCCATGTGTCCACCCCCCACTGGGTGCTGGAGCACGATGCCAAAGACAGTCTGTTTTCGGTGCTGCTGGACAAGGACGGCCTGTTTGAGGGCCGAAACCCTGCCGACGACAGCGCCCATTGGGTGCAAAAGCCCACGCAGGCGTTGTTTTCCGTCACCTGCAATGAGTTCTGGTGGTGCCTCAATAATTTGTGCAAAGGCCTCTGGCGGCAGGAGGTTTCCTACGCCCAGTGGGTGATGAACGACCTGCTGCGGCCGGAACTGCTGACAATGCTCGGCTGGAAGGCGGCTTTTTCCCACGATTTCCGCATTTCGGTGGGAAAGTGTGGAAAATACCTGCCCAATTTTCTGGAAAAAGAAACCTGGGAGACCTATCTTTCCACCTATTCTGCTGCCCGGTGTGAAGAAATGTGGGAGGCAGGGGCGCAAATGTGCGACCTGTTCCACCAAACCGCCCGGGAAGTGGCGGAGAGCATGGGCTTTTCCTACGATCTGACCGAGGCAGAAAACAGCCGCGGCTTTTTTGACCGGGTGCGGCAGCTGCCCCGGGACGCAAAGGAGATCTTCTGAAATGGCAAAACTGACAGACGAACAACAGTATATCCGGATGACCGAAACACCGGTGGCGAAGTTGGTGACCACGATGGCTGTTCCGACGGTAGGCGGTATGCTGGTATCCTCCATTTATAACGTCACCGACACCTTTTTCGTGTCCCAGCTGGGCACCTCGGCCTCGGCAGCGGTGGGTGTGGTCTTTTCGGTGCAGTCGCTGATCCAGGCGGTGGGCTTTACCTTGGCTATGGGCAGCGGCAGCATGATCTCCCGCCGGTTGGGCCAAAAGGACACCGAAAGCGCCTGTAAGTTCGTGTCCACCGCCTTTTTGATGGCCTTTGTGTGCGGCGCTTTGCTGGGCATCCTGGGTATGCTGTTTTTGGAGCCGGTGATGCGGGTGCTGGGCTCCACCGAGACCATGCTGCCCTATTCCTGTGATTATGCCCGCTATATTCTGGCCGCGGCACCCATTTTTGCGGCGTCCTTTGTACTGAACGTGGCCATGAAGTCCGAAGGCCGGGCGACCCTGTCCATGATGGGACTTGCTGCCGGAAATCTGCTGAATGTGATCCTGGACCCCCTGTTTATCTTTGGCTTGAAGATGGGCACCTCCGGCGCGGCCCTGGCTACAGCCGTAAGCCAGTGCGTCAGTTTTCTTGCGCTGTTGTGGTGTTTTTTGAAAAAACAGGATACCCTGCGTATCCTGCCCCGATATATCAGCCGGGATTTTCACGATTATATCACCATCGTCCGGGTTGGCTCGCCTACCCTCTGCCGCCAGGGCTGCGGCAGTCTGGCGTCGGCTCTGCTGAACAACCGGGCCATGGCCTTTGGTGACGCGGCGGTGGCCGCCATGTCCATCGCCAACCGCATCTACAACATCGTTCGCTCGGTGCTGGTGGGTATCGGTCAGGGCTTCCAGCCGGTGGCCGGCTTCAATTACGGCGCCAAGCGCCCCGACCGGGTGAAGGCGGCTTTCCGCTTCACCGTGGTGCTGGGCACGGCGGTGGCTCTGCTGTCCGCCGTGGGACTGGCAATTATCGCGCCCCAGCTGATGGCGCTGTTCCGCCGGGATGACCCGGAGGTCATTCGTATGGGCGCTCTGGCGCTGCGGATGCTGTGCGTAGTCATGCCGGTGCTGGCCTATTCCACCTATGTGAATCAGATGCTCCAGTGTCTGGGGCGGTCGGGCAAAGCCACCTTCCTGGCCTCCTGCCGCCAGGGTACGATGTATGTGCCGCTGATTTTGACCCTGCCGCAGTTCCTGGGCTTTGTGGGTATTCAGCTGACCCAGCCCATTGCCGACGGACTGACCTTTTTGGTGTCCATTCCCTTCCACATCTGGTTCTTCCGAAGCCCGGACGGCCTGAGAAAATGTGAAAACGGATAAGAAAAAAAGCGCCTCGTTCGAGGCGCTTTTTTGTTACTGTTCCAGGGGTTTGATGATGGTTTTGTTCAAATGGAGGAAGAAGAGGGTGGTGCAGAGCACGCCCATGATCTCGGCAATGGGGAAGGCCCACCATACCGCCCGGAGCACGCCGGTACGGCTCAGCAGCCAGGCCACCGGCACCAGCACCACCAGCTGACGGGCGATGGACACGAACATGCTGTAAATACCCTTGCCCAGAGCCTGGAAGGTGGAGCCGATGATGATACACACGCCGGCCGCCAGGAAGGAGATGGAGATGGTCCGCAGAGCGGGTACGCCGATGGCCAGCATGTCGGCGCTGGCATCGAAGAAGCCCAGGAACACCTGGGGAATCAGCTGCAGCAGCAGGAAGCCGGTGAGCATGATGGACATGGCCACCACACAGGCCAGCTTGATGGTCTTTTTCATCCGGTCGGGGCGGCGGGCGCCGTAGTTGTAGGCGATGATGGGCACGATGGCGTTGTTCAGACCGAACACCGGCATGAAAATAAAGCTCTGCAGCTTGAAATACACGCCGAACACCGCCACGGCGGTGGAGGTGAAGCCGTTGAGGATGCGGTTCATGGAGTAGGTCATCACCGAACCGATGGAAGCCATGATGATGGAGGGCACGCCCACGCCCAGAATGATGCCGATGACATGGCCGTTGGGACGGAAGCCACGGAGCGTCAGGTGGATCTCCTTGTTCTTTTTGAAGTGCAGGACGGCGGCAGTCAGGGCGCTGCACAACTGGCCGAATACGGTGGCGGCGGCGGCGCCGGCCACACCCATGGCGGGGAAGCCCAGCAGACCAAAGATCAGGATGGGATCCATGATGATGTTGATCACGGCACCGGTCATCTGGGCCACCATGGACAGCTGGGTCTTGCCGGTGGCCTGGAGCATACGCTCAAAGAAGATGGACACAAAGCAGAAGGGGCAGATGCCGATACAGATCTTCAGATAGGTGATGCCGTCGGCCACGATGGTGGGGTTGGTGCTCTGGGAACGGATAAAGGCGCCGGCACCGAAGAAGCCGAGCAGCATAAAGAGGGCGGCGGCGCACAGCTCCAGAAAGAGACCCTGCCGGGCCGATTCGTTCACCATTTTCTGATTGTGCTCGCCCAGAGACCGGGACAGCAGGGCGTTGATACCCACGCCAAGGCCGGTGGCAAAGGCGATGACCAGGTTCTGCATGGGGAAGCCCAGGGATACGGCAGTGAGGGCGTCCTCCGACAGCTTGGCAACGAAGATGCTGTCCACCACGTTGTACAGGGCCTGTACCATCATGGATAGCATGATGGGGATGGCCATGCTGAACAGCAGTTTGGGGATGGGCTGGGTGCCCATTTTGTTTTCGGGACGGGGAGATGTTTGTTCGCTCATATTCTTTTCCTTTATTTGTGATAGGTTTGGATTGACAACTTTCTTATTATATCGGTAATATAATGGTATGTCAACGGACTGAGGAGGCCATCGTATGGAAGAGGATATCCGACAGCTGCAAAAGCGCTTTGCCGAGCTTGCCGCCCGGGCCAACGGCCGGGGCCGGTATACCTATACCCAATTTCTCACCCTGGCAGAGCAGGATGTGCTCCAGACCATGGCCCGTCAGCTGGACGCCCCCTTTGTGTGGATGGGCGGTTACGAGGCCGCCGAGCGGCGGCTGGCCTGTTTCGGCAGGGAAGAGGACATAGGCTATTCACCTGAGAGCCCCATCTGCTGTCTTTCCATCGCGCCTGCCAGTAAAAAGTTCGCCGGCGACCTGGGCCACCGGGATTTTCTCGGCTCTCTGATGGCGCTGGGCATCAAGCGCCAGTTGCTGGGGGATATCCAGATCGTGGAGGGCGTGGGTTATCTCTTCTGTCTGGAGGAGATCGCTCCTTATCTTTGCGAAAATCTCATTTCGGTGGGCCGCACCACCGTCCGGTGTGAATCCTGCGAAGCACCCGAACAGCTGTGCCAGCCTCCCGAACCCACCGAGGTGGTGGTGGCCTCCGAACGGCTGGACGCCCTCATTGCCGCCGTGTGGAAGATCTCCCGAAACCAGGCCCAGGAACTGCTGGAACGGGGCATGGTATTTATCGACGGGCGGCTGGTGGAAAGCGCCTCCCACACCCTCCGGGAGGGGGATGTGGTATCGGTGCGGCACCAGGGCCGGTTCCGCTATGAGGGCACCCTTCGGGAGACCAAAAAAGGCCGTCTGCGGGTCTCTGTCCGGGTGTGGTAAAAGCCCTTGACAACCGATTTTTCCCATGATAGGATGGCCACAAAGAGGAACGTAGCCAGTTTGTTGATTATACGGATAGTTTTTCACATTTTCCACCGATTTTTCCACAGGATAGTGGGCATTTTCAAAGATAAACCATATATCTTGTGTTTCTGCCCAGTTGGAGGGGACAAATATGGCAAGAAGTCGTAAACAAAACGTAAACGGAATCACCGAAGGCGTTATCTGGCAGCAGATCATGCTTTTCTTCCTGCCCATTCTGGTGGGTGCCTTTCTGCAGCAGCTGTACAACACCGCCGACGCCATGGTGGTGGGCCGGTTCGTGGGCACGGCTGCCCTTTCTGCGGTAGGCGGCACCACCAATACCATCCTCAATCTGATCATCGGCTTCTTTATCGGTTTGTCCTCAGGCGCCACCGTCATTATTTCCCAGTACTTTGGCGGCGGTGACCAGGAGGAGATCAACCGGGCGGTGCACACTGCCATTGCTCTGTCCCTGGCCGGCGGCTTGGTGCTGACGGTGGTGGGTCTGGCCACAGCGCCCTGGATGCTGCAGATGCTCAACACCCCTGCCGACGTTATGGAGTTTGCCACCCCCTATCTGCGGATCTATTTCGCCGGCACCATTGCCAACCTGTTCTTTAACGTGGGCAGCGGTATTCTCCGGGCGGTGGGCGACAGCAAGGGCCCGCTGTATGTGCTGGCCTTCTGTACCGTGCTGAACATTGCTCTGGACGTATTGTTCGTGGCGATTCTGGATCTGGCCACTTCCGGCGCCGCCATCGCTACCATTCTGGCCCAGGCGGTCAGCGCCGTCATCGTTATGGTGATGGTCCACCGCAAGGGTGTGGCCTTCCACATCCATCTGAAGGCCATCAAGCTCCACGGCGATCTGCTGATGCACATTTTCCGCATCGGTCTGCCCGCCGGTATCGGCTCGGTGATGTATGCCCTGTCCAATCTGATCATCCAGGCCGGCGTCAACGATTTCGGCACCATGACCATCGCCTCCTGGACGGTGTTCGGCAAGATCGACTCGGTGTTCTGGATGATCATCGACTCCTTCGGTATCGCCGTCACTACCTTTATCGCGCAGAATTACGGCGCCCGCAAGATGGCCCGTGTGAAAAAGGGCGTCAAGGTCTGTATCTGGCTGGCCCTCATCATGACGGTGGCCCTGTCGGCGGCTCTATATTTCTTTGGCGGCGCGCTGACGGTGTTGTTTACCGATGATCCTGCCGTTATGGCCCGCTCCACCGAGATCATGAAGTTTATGGTGCGGTATTTCTTCACCTATCTGTTTATTGCCGTCATTCCCTCGGCTCTCCGTGCCGTGGGCGACAGCATCATTCCCATGATCATCACCGGCATCGGCGTTTGCGGCTTCCGTGCCGTGTGGGTGCTGCTCATCGCTCCCATCCTGCCCTGGCAGACCCTGGAAGCCACCGTCTGCTGCTACCAGATCAGCTGGGCGCTCACCAGCATCGTCTTTGCCATCTATTACTGGAAGTTCGCCCCCATCCAGAACCAGCTGCGGGATATCACCAAGGAAGAGGAGCGACTTGCATGATCTTTCTGGAGACCCAGCGGCTGATTTTGCGCAGTGTGGAGCCGGGCGACGAGGCCGTGATGTTCGATTACCGCAACGATCCCCGTTGCTCCCGGTATCAGCGGGGGCAAAAGCGTGCCCGGCACCAGATCCGGGAGATGATCGAGCGGCGAAAGGACGACGTGCTTTCCCATCAGGCCAACTGCATGATCGCCCTGGCCCTGCGGGAAAGGGGCGAAATGATCGGTGAGATCGTGGTCATGCCCCAGGAAAAGACCTTTTCTCTGGGGTACACCCTCCATTACGCTTATCATCGGCAGGGCTACGCCTTTGAAGCGCTGAGCGCGCTTATTGAATACCTGCACGGGCTGGAGCCCGCCTGGGAGTTCATCAGCTTTGTTCATCCGGAAAATCTGGCCAGCATGGGTCTGCTGAAAAAACTGGGCTACCGGGACCTGGGGTACATCCCCGGCATGGAGTCACAGGTCTTTGGCAAGTGGGTCCACCCCGAAACGGTGGAAGAAATGGCCCTGGCGGCGGAAAAGAAATAAAAAAGCACCCTTTCGGGTGCTTTTTCGTTGTTTACAGGGGATTTGCCGAGATCTTGGCAAACCGTCTGGGGTACTGGCCCATGGTCTTGGCCGTCTTGCGGATCACCAGGATCTGATGGGGATAGTCCATGCCCCGGATCTGATATTCCCTGGCGTCCTCCAGCTTGCCGCCCAGAGCCCGGATGGCCGAACGGCCCTGGTCGATCTCCTGCTCGGCGTTGGCGTTCTTGGACTTGAGGGGCAGGAACAGGCCGCCCACCTTCAGATAAGGCAGGCACAGCTCGGCCAAAATGTTCAGAGGAGCGACCGCCCGGGAAACCACGATGTCAAAGCTCTCCCGGACGCCCTTTTTCTGGATGTACTCCTCGGCACGGCCGGTGACGGCGGTAACGGGGATGTCCAGGGCGGCGCAGCTTTCCTCGATGAACTTGATGCGCTTGCCGGTGGAATCCAGCGGGGTGATGTCAAAGTTGGGATCATAGCACTTCAGGGGCATGGTGGGGAAGCCGGCACCGCAGCCGATATCCAGGATCTTTTTGCCCTCGAACTCGGTGACGGTCAGCAGGAACAGGCAGTCCAGCATGTGCCGCAGGGCGATCTCCTCGGGCTCGGTAACGGCGGTCAGGTTCATCACCCGGTTTTTTTCAATGAGGGCGTCGGAAAACCGCTCCATGCGGACGACGGCCTCGTCGGTAATGGGCAGCTGCCACTCCTGGCAGCCGTTTTTCACGATTTCGGAAAAGGTCATTTGGGTTGCTCCTCTCTGTGGGAAAGATAAACCATCAGCGCGCCCACGTCGGCGGGGGAAACGCCGCTGATGCGCCCGGCCTGGCCCAGGGTCTCCGGCCGGACGGCCTGGAGCTTCTGGCGGGCTTCGGTGCGCAGGGTGCGGATGGAAAGATAGTCGATATCGGGAGGCAGGGGACTGTCCTCCAGCCGACGCTGTTCTTCGATATCCTTCAGCTGACGGCGGATGTAGCCCTCGTATTTGATCTCGATCTCCACCTGCTCGGTCACCGGGCGGGGGAGGGAAGGGGGCGCCGGGTCGATCTCCCGAAGATCGTCATAGCACAACTGGGGC
Organism: Clostridia bacterium; assembly: GCA_017521295.1. Taxonomy (GTDB): domain Bacteria; phylum Bacillota; class Clostridia; order Oscillospirales; family Butyricicoccaceae; genus UBA4644. Next base: position 18,987 of record JAFXDF010000030.1, read on the forward strand.
CGGCGCAGCAGATCGGCCAGGGATGCGCCCCGGAGGGCGATGGGCGAGGTGCCGTGGGCCACCAGAAACTCGTTGGTTTTGTCGCTGGGGGGCGCGATAGTCTTTTGCAGGCGGGATACCTCCTGCCGGATCTGCTCCTGCCGCTGTTCCATGGCGGCCAGGCGTTCGTCGGAAATCAGTCCGATCTCATGACCCAGGGGCATCAGCCGGGAGTCGGCGTTGTCCTGGCGGCAGATCAGCCGGTATTCGCTGCGGGAGGTCATCATCCGATAGGGCTCGTTGGTACCGCGGGTCACCAGGTCGTCGATGAGGGTACCGATGTAGCCGTCCCGGCGCTTGAGGGTAAAGGGCGGCTTGTTCTGCACCCAGCGGGCGGCATTGATGCCGGCCACAAGACCCTGGCCGGCGGCCTCTTCATAACCCGAGCTGCCGCACAGCTGACCGGCGCACCACAGACCGGAAATCTCCCGGTAACGCAGGGTGTGGTCCAGCTGCAGGGGATCCACGCAGTCGTATTCGATGGCGTAGCCCGGGCGCAGGATGTGCACATTCTCCAGGCCGGGGATGGAGCGCAGAAAGGCCCGCTGCACGTCCTCGGGCAGGGAAGAGCTCATGCCCTGCACATAGTATTCGTCGGTGTCGTCACCGCAGGGTTCCAGGAACAGCTGGTGGCGGTTTTTCTCCGGGAAGCGCACCACCTTGTCCTCAATAGACGGACAATACCGAGGGCCGGTGCCCACGATCTCGCCGCAGTACAGCGGGGAGCGGTGGAGGGAGCCCCGGATAATTTCGTGGGTCTCTTCGGTGGTATAGGTCAGCCAGCAGGTCACCCGGTTGACCGCTTCGACCGTGCGGTCAAAGGCAAATCCCAGCTCACCCTCGTCGCCGGGCTGGGGAGTCATTTTGGAAAAATCCAAACTCTTGCCCGAAACTCTGGCGGGAGTGCCCGTCTTGAACCGGCGCAGCTGCAGACCCAGTTTTTCCAGACAGGGGGTCAGATGGTCGGCCGAATACATGCCGTCGGGGCCCATATTGCGGACCACCTCGCCGGTGAAGGTCTTGGCTCCCAAAAAGGTGCCGGTGCAAAGGACCACGGCTTTGCAGTCGTACCGTCCGCCGCCCACCACCCGAAGGCCGGAAACAGCGCCCGTTTCATCGGTGAGGATCTCTCCGCATTCGCCCTGGGCCAGGTCCAGGTTGTCGCACCGCTCCAGCGCCCGGCGCATGTAGGCCCGATAGGCCATCCGGTCGGACTGGGCACGGGGGGAGTACACCGCCGGGCCCTTGCCGCGGTTGAGCATCCGGAACTGCAGGCAGGTTGCGTCGGCTGCCCGGGCCATTTCACCGCCCAGAGCGTCGATCTCCCGCACCAGCTGACCTTTGGCGGTGCCGCCAATAGAGGGGTTGCAGGGCATGTTGCCGATGCCCTCCAGGCTGGTGCACAGGCAGAGGGTGCGGCAGCCCAGCCGGGCAGCCGCCAGCGCGGCCTCGATGCCGGCATGTCCGGCGCCCACCACTACGATATCATATTGTCCGGCGTAAAAGTCCAGCATGGGTAAAAATACCGTCCAATCCGTATAAAATAGGAGATTGATTACGATTCGTTATCAATCTAAATATTGCAAACTGTAATAATTTATAGAAATATTACTTTCTGCGTTTTTTGCTCTTGCGTTCTTCCTTGAGGTTTTGCGCCTGGGCCTCGGCACGGATCTCGTCCATGGCCTTCTGCTTGGCCTTGCGGTCCCAGTACAGCACGATGAACACGCCGGCAAAAAACAGCACCGCGCCCACCACGTTCAGCACCGTACCGATGGTGCCGGTGAGATACCGGGCGACAAAAATCAGACCGATGCCGGCGAAGGCCATCATGTAATATTTCCAAACTGCCTTGAGGGCTTCCTTATTGGATTGGCGTTCCCGTTCTTCCTGTGTCATGATGGTTCCTCCTTATTTGTTCTCTTCTTTTTTCTGACGGATGTGTCGGATGATGGTGACGATGCCCGACACCACCATGCCGGCACCGATGATACCCAGGATGATGTTGCCCAGCAGATCGTCGAACTGACCACGGAAGGCCAGCAGGATGATGCAGCCGCCCAGAACGGTGGCGCAGATATAAGCAAACAGGTTGCGTTTCGGCATATGCATAACAGGTTCCTCCTTATTTACCAACACAAAAACGGCCAAAGATCTCATGGGCCAGATCGGCCGAAGCGGTCTCGCCGGTGATCTCGCCCAGCAGGTTCACCGCCCGCTCGGCGTCCAGCAAAAAGGCGTCGGCGGTCATGCCGTCCCGGGCGCTGTCCACGGCAGAGGACATGGCGTCGGAGGCGCTTTGCAGCAGCCGCGCCTGCCGTGCCGAGGTGATGAGCACCTCCTGGGGCTTGGGCGCCAGGGTGGACAGCCACTGGGCCAGGGGCTCCACCTGTCCGCTTTGGGCGGACAAATGAAAGACCTGCTTCCAGGGATGCATGGCGGTCACTTCCGCTGCCCAGTCGGGCAGCCGGGCGCACAGATCGTTCTTGTTGAGCACCAGCACCGGCTGTTCGCACAGGGGGATCAGCTCCAGGGCCTCCCGGTCCTCCTGGGTCAGCGGGCCGGAAAGATCCAGCACACAGATCACAGCGTGAGCGGTCATGGCGGCCATCCGGGCCCGCTCCACGCCCATGCGCTCGGCCTTGGAATCGCTCTCCCGCAGACCGGCGGTGTCCAGCATCCGGATGGGGGCGCCGTTCACCGAGATCACCTGCTCCAGCACGTCACGGGTGGTGCCGGCCTCGTCGGTGACGATGGCCCGCTGGCTGCCGGCCAGGGCGTTGAACAGGGAGCTTTTGCCGGCATTGGGCTTTCCGATAATGGCCACCGGCACGCCGTCCCGCACCAGACGGCCCCGCTGGAAACCCTCATGGAGGGTGTCCAGGGTGTTGCGGGCCTCTTCCAGAACGGAAACGGCATTTTCATATTCAAAGGGGTCGATCTCTTCGTCGGTATAGTCGCACACGGCGTAAAAGTGGGCCAGCAGAGCCAGCACCTTTTCCCGGACGGCCTTGACACGGCTGCCCACGCTGCCTTCCAGCTGAGCCACGGCGGCCTTTGCCCCCAGCTCCGACTGAGAGTGGATCAGATCGGCCACCGCTTCGGCTTCGGTGAGGTCCAACCGGCCGGACAAAAAGGCCCGCTTGGTGAACTCACCCGGCGGCGCGGGCACGGCGCCCAAGGCAAAGCAGTGATCCAGCATGGCGGCCACCACCGCCTGGGAGCCGTGGCAGTAGACCTCGGCCAGGTCCTCGCCGGTATAGGAATTGGGAGCAGGGAAGCAGGCCGCCAGGCACAGGTCCACGGTGGCGCCGTCCTTGGCCAGCAGGCGGCCATAGTGCATGGCCCGGGCCTTGCGCTGGCTTACCGGCAGGCCGCTTTTGGGTTTGAAAATGCCGTCCAGCACCGAAAAGGCCTCCGGCCCCGACAGACGCACGATGGCGATGGCACAGGGCATACTGCCGCTGGAGCAGGCCGCGATGGTACTTGCCATGGACATCCCTCCTCAAAAAAGACACAAATTTTCTATTTTCTTATCATACCATAATTTTTTCCCTTTTGGAACAGGCAGAGCGGTTGCTTTTTGTGAAAAAATCATTATAATCTAAGGTAACACGACATATTTCTAGAATTTGGAGGCATTTCCAATGAAAAAGTTTTTTTCTGAGTTCAAAACCTTTATCTCCCGCGGCAATGTAGTGGACATGGCCGTCGGTGTCATCGTGGGCGGCGCTTTTGGTAAGATCAGCACCTCTCTGGTGAACGACGTCATCATGCCTGCCGTTTCCATGCTGATGGGCGGCGTAGACTTCACCGCCTGGAAGATCGTTCTGAAGGAAGCTGTTACCACCGTTGGCGCTGACGGCGCTGTGGTGGAGACCGCTGCTGAGGTGGCCATCAAGTACGGCAACCTGATCGCCGTCATCGTGGACTTCCTGATCATCGCCCTCTCCGTCTTCTGCATGGTCAAGCTGATCAACAGCATGAAGGCAAAAGCCGAGGCCCTCAAGAAGAAGGAAGAGGAAGAGGCCGCTCCTCCCGCCGATCCCGAGCCCTCTGCCGAGGAGAAGCTGCTCACCGAGATTCGCGATCTGCTGAAGAGCAAATAAAGCAGACAACACCCTTGTACACAATAACCGTGACCGGATGTCCCGGTCACGGTTTCTTTTTCGAGGTTTCTGGTTTCAATGGATAAAATTCAAAACTGTTTTTTCTTTGCGTCTGACGCGCAAAAGGATTGGAGCCGAGGCAAAAAGACCGCTTTTTGGCTGTGGAATACCGGCTGGATATCACTGTTTGCCCTCTTGGTAGGCGTGATGGCCCTGAGACTGGCTTACGGCACCTATGACAATGGGTTTTTTCGGGCCTATTTCCACAGCTTCACCTTGGTGCTGGGCAATCTTTTGCCGCCGCTGCTGCTGATTTTGACTTTATGGCTGCTGCTGGGCCGGGCCTGGCTGGCCTTTTTGCTGGGCGGTGTGGTGAGTCTGGGCTTCCCCCTGGCGGGTTATTACGTACTGCGCTTCCGGGATGATCCGCTGACCCCCAATTTGCTGAAGTATCTCCGGGAAGCCGTGTCCATTTCCTCCACCGCCAAATACGATCTGACCCCCGACGGGCGCATTTGGACGGCCATTCTTTTGCTTGTGGGTGGAACGGTGCTGCTGGTACTGGCGGCCCGGGGCAGACCCCGTCCCCGGGTGCTTTTTTGGGTGCCGGTGGTGATCGCTTTGCTGTTGGAACCCGCCTGTGGAGACAACAAGCTGTATGCCGATACCTTGGGCACCCTGGCCGATCCCTATTCTGCCACCCAGACTTACATCGCCCGGGGCTTCTGGTATCCCTTCCTTCACGGTTTGCTGGCACAAGAGGAAGATGTGCTGATACCGCCGCCTGAGGAGCCGGCGGAACAGGAAGAACAACAGGCGCCACCCCTTACTGCCGAGGAAATTCTAGCTCAATATACCGACAGCGACATCCCCGAGGACCGAAAGATCGACCTTTTGGTGTTCCAGCGGGAAGCCTATGCCGACTTTTCGGTGTTTGACGTGGAAGGCATGGACTGGAGTTGCTACGATTTGTATCATGCATTACAGGCAGAAAGCTATACCGGTACGTTGATCACCAATACCTTTTCTGGTGGTACCATCGACACAGAGCGGTGCTTTCTCACCGGCCTGTATAAGGTGGGTGATCTGCCCGAAGAAGGTAACTTGAACAGCTATGTATGGTACCTGAAAAACCAGGGCTACACGGTGGAGGGCTGTCATCCTTGTTATGAGTGGTTCTACGACCGAAAAACGGTAAATACCCGGTTGGGTTTCGACCGCTATCGGTTTAGCGAGGACACCTTTACTGCCTTATCAGGGGATGTGGTGGCCTATGACAAAATTCTCATGCCGGTTGTATGGGATATGTATCAGGAAAAAACCGCCGACGGAACGCCTTATTTCGGGTATCATGTTACTTACCAGGGTCATGGCCCCTATACGACCACCTGGGTGCAGTGGCCGGGAGCTCATTTTTCCGAGGGCGCTTTGGAAGGCGAGAACTGTAATATCTTCAATAACTATTTAGGCAGCCTCCGGGACAGCGACGTACAGATGATGGATCTGGTGGACAAGCTGCGGGAGAGTGAACGTCCGGCAGCGCTGTTGATCTACGGTGACCACAAACCCTGGCTGGGTGACCAGCGGCAGGTTTATGACGCCTTGGGCATTAATCTGGATATGGGTACCGAGGACGGCTTGGTCAACTATCTGTCCACGCAGTATCTGTTGTGGATCAACCCGGCAGCCGAGGCGCTGTTGGGCAAAGAGATTCGGGGACAGGGCCCCACCATCTCCCCCTGCTATTTGATGAACCTTGTTTTTGAGCAGCTGGGATGGGAGGGCAATGCCTTTTCCAAACTGATGGACGAGTACCGGCAGGTGATGCCGGTAGTCAGTATCGTGGGCCGCTACATCGTGGACGGCCAACTGGTGTCTGATATTCCAGAGGATCGCCTGACGCTGATGCAGGACTTCTTAAAAGTGCAGCAGCTGTGGAAAAGTGAATTTTTGCAATAAAAGAGAACCGCCTTTTTTCATGGAAAAGGGCGGTCTTTTTTTGCCGATTGTTTGAAGGGTTGGTCATTTGGAAAGCTGATTTCCCCGCAAAACCGGAAATGAATCAAAATGATATATAAATATATAGATTAGGCGCACAATTTTGGAGGTTTTTCCAAAAACTACCTGAAAAGAGCATTTCCCAATTTTCGCCAACGGCCTTTGACAGAATTTTCGATTTCCCGATGGTATTCTGAAGAAAAAGAAGGGAAGTGGAAACAATGGCATTGCCATGGCGACAGCAAACCAAACAACCTCAGGAGTTCCGCCGCATCCCCATCCGGCAGATCCGGAAAAATCCACATCAGCCCCGGAAGATCTTTGACCCCCAGGCCCTTCAAAGTCTGGCTGACAGCATCCGGCAATACGGCATCATCACACCCCTCACTGTGCGGCAGGTGGGAGAGGACTTTGAGCTGGTGTCGGGGGAACGGCGTCTGCGGGCGGCCACCATTGCCGGGCTGTCGGTGGTGCCCTGTTACATCGTGTCGGTGGACGACCGGCAAAGCGCCCTCATGGCCCTGCTGGAAAATCTTCAGCGCAAGGACCTGGACTGCTTCGAGGAGGCCCTCTTTCTCCGGCGGCTGTGCTCGGAGTTTCATATGACCCAGCAGGAGGCCGCCCAGCGGGTGGGTAAGACCCAAAGTGCCGTAGCCAACAAAATGCGCCTGCTGCGGCTGTCTCCGGCTACCGTGGAGGTCATCCGAAGCTGCCGCCTCACCGAGCGCCACGCCCGGACCCTGCTGCAGCTGGAGGAGGAGGAGGCCCGCTTTACCGCCGCCGAGGAGATGGGCAAGCGACATATGACGGTGGCCCAGGCTGAGCAGTATGTGCAGCGGCTTCTGGAAGAAAAGCCCCGCCCCCGGCGGCAGGGCATGATCCGGGATGTGCGGCTGTTCTGCAACACAGTGGATCGGGCGGTCCATCTCATGCAGGAAAGCGGTCTCAAGGCCCGGATGGAAAAACGGCAGGAGGGGGAGGACCTGATTCTTACAGTATATGTACCCTCTGCCATGATTTCAAAAAAGTCATAAACGTTTCACGTGAAACACCGCTCTGTTGGGCGGTGTTTTTATGTTGTGAATGGTTTTCCCGTGAAACAATACCTTGCAAATCGACAAAAGCAAGTATATAATAGGAACATCTGTAAAATATCTATAGAAAGGGGTGTGTGCCGTGGCAAAGATCATCGCGGTGGCCAACCAGAAAGGCGGCGTGGGCAAGACCACTACCGCCGTGAACCTGGCCTGCTGCGTAGCGGCAAAGGGTTATAACGTGCTGCTGTGCGACTTTGACCCCCAGGGCAATGCCAGTTCGGGCGTGGGCGTCAATGCCCAGCCGGGAAAAAGCATCTATGACTGCATCATCGGCGGTGTGCCCGCAAGCGACTGCCTGGTGCGCACCAAATACTGCACCGCCCTGCCTGCCGACATCCGTCTGGCGGCGGCCGAGGTGGAACTGGCCGACCTGCCCCGGCGGGAGCGGCGGCTGAAAGAGGCGCTGGACAGTGTCAAAGACCAGTTTGACTATGTGTTCATCGACTGCCCCCCCAGTCTGGGCCAGCTGACGGTGAACGCCCTCACCGCCTGCGACACCGTTCTGGTGCCCATGCAGTGTGAGTATTACGCGCTGGAGGGCCTTTCCCAGCTGGTCTCTTCCATCCGAATGGTCAAGCGGTCCTCCAACCCCCACATCGACATCGAGGGCATCGTCCTCACCATGTACGACAGCCGTACCAACCTGACCATTCAGGTGGCAGAGGAAGTCAAAAAGTATTTCGGCAGTAAAGTCTTTAAAACCGTCATCCCCCGGAACGTGCGCCTGTCCGAGGCGCCCAGTCACGGTATGCCCGTCATCGCCTATGACCGGCTTTCCCGGGGTGCCGTGGCCTACAGCGCCGTGGCGGAAGAATTCTTGAAACGAGGAGGGAATCGATAATGGCAAAAGGAAAGGGCCTGGGCCGCGGTCTGGAGGCCATCTTCGCCGAGGAAGTTCCGGCAGCGCAGAACACTCCCGTGGGCATCCGTCTGTCAGATATCGAGCCCAACCCCCGTCAGCCCCGACAGGACTTTGATCCCCTGGCTCTGGAAGAGTTGGCCCAGTCCATTCGGGAAAACGGTGTTATCACCCCCATCACCCTGCGCAAAACAGGGGATACCTATCAGATCATCGCCGGCGAGCGGCGCTGGCGGGCCAGCCGTCTGGCAGGCCTCCACGAGATCCCGGCCATCGTGCTGGACGTGGATGAGGACGCCGCTTATGCTCTGGCACTGATCGAAAACCTCCAGCGGGAGGACCTGAACCCCATGGAAGAAGCCGAGGGTTACCGCCGGCTGACCCAGGAGTTGGGCCTCACCCAGGAGCAGGCCGCCCATCGGGTGGGCCGTTCCCGGCCCGCTGTGGCCAACGCCCTGCGGCTTCTGACCCTGCCCGGCTCGGTAGCATCTCTGCTCCGGGACAAGCAGCTGTCGGCCGGCCATGCCCGGGCGCTGCTGCCTTTGGAGAGAGAGGAGGTCATGCTGAAAGCTGCTCAAACCATTCTGGAGCAGCAGTTATCCGTTCGGCAGACCGAAACGCTGGTCAAGCAGCTGCAGAAGCAGCCCGCCGACAAACCCGAAAAGACCCCCGACATCTATGTCCAGGATCTGGAACGGGCTATGGCATCCCTGACCGGCCACAAGATCACCATCAAACACGGTGAGAAAAAGGGCAAAATTACCATTGAATATTACGGAAACGAGGACCTGGAGGCCGTCTGTGAAGCGCTGAAGGGGATCCGCACCGAAAAAACCGCGGAATAAACAGGAGGAAAACCACCATGTTGGATATCAGACGTATTAAGGAAAATCCCGAAGAGATCATCGACCTGCTGGGCCGCAAGGGCAAGGACGCCCGGGAAGCCATCCAGCGCATTCTGGAGCTGGACGGCCAGCGCCGCGTTCTGGTCAGCGAGACCGACAACCTGAAGGCCAAGCAGAATGCCGTGTCCAAGCAGATCCCCGCCATGAAGAAGGCCGGTCAGGACACCGCTCCCGTATTTGCCGAGATGAACGCCCTCAAGGAGACCATCAAGGAAAACGACGGCAAGATCTCTGCTATCGAAGCCGAATATAAGGACCTGATGCTGGGCCTGCCCAACCTGCCCGACGGCGATCTGCTGCCCGGCGGCAAGGAGAACAACGAGCCCCTGCGCTATTTCGGCGAGCCTCATGTCTTTGACTTCGAGCCCAAGAACCATGTGGATCTGTGCACCGGTCTGGACCTGATCGACTATGAGCGCGGCGTTAAGCTGGGCGGCAACGGCTTCTGGATCTATAAGGGCATGGGTGCCCGTCTGGAGTGGGCCCTGCTGAACTATTTCATCGATACCCACATCCAGGACGGCTATGAGTTCATCCTGCCTCCTCACATGCTGGAGTACCAGTGCGGCGTCACCGCCGGCCAGTTCCCCAAGTTTGCCGACGAGGTCTATAAGATCGCCAACCCCACCGCCGAAGGCCGCGTCCACTATATGCTGCCCACCGCCGAGGCAGCTCTGGCCTCCTACTTCCGTGACGAAGTGCTGAAGGAGAGCGACCTGCCCCAGAAGATGTTCGCTTATACCCCCTGCTTCCGCCGTGAAGCCGGTTCCTACCGTGCCGACGAGCGCGGCATGGTCCGCGGCCACCAGTTCAACAAGGTGGAAATGTTCCAGTTCACCACGCCCGAGGGCTCTGACGCTGCCTTTGAGGAGCTGGTCACCAAGGCCGAAAACCTGGTGAAGGGCCTGGGCTTCCATTTCCGTACCGTCAAGCTGGCCGCCGGCGACTGCTCTGCTTCCATGGCCCGCACCTACGATATCGAGATCCAGATCCCTTCCATGAACGGCTACAAAGAGGTTTCTTCCGTGTCCAACGCCCGGGATTACCAGGCTCGCCGCGGCAACATCCGCTTCAAGCGGGAAGCCACCGGCAAGCTGGAGTTCGTCCACAGCCTGAACGGCTCCGGTCTGGCCACCAGCCGAATCCTGCCCGCTCTGGTGGAGCAGAATCAGCTGCCCGACGGCTCTGTTAAGGTTCCCGAGGTGCTGCAGAAGTATCTGGGCGGCCTGGAAGTGCTGAAGAAGGAGAAATAAAATGCGGAAAATGCGTCGGTCCGACCGGGCCACCACAGTGGAAAAAGCCTGGGAAATTCTGGAAAATGCGGAGTTCATGACCCTGTCCATGATGGGCGCCGAGGGCGTGCCCTACGGCGTGACCCTGTCCTTTGCCCGGGTGGACAGCGCCCTGTATTTCCACTGTGCCAATGAGGGCTATAAGCTGGACAGCCTGCGGAAGAATCCCGCCGTTTGTGTGTCTGCCGTCCATCAGCAGCGCACCAAAGCCGAGGAGTTTACCGTGGCCTTTGAGAGCGCCGTGGCTTTCGGCACCGCCTGCGAGGTTACTCAGCAGAGTGAGAAGGAAGCCGGCCTGCTGGCCATCTGCAAAAAGTATGCCCCCGAAAACGCCGGTGCCGCCGCCTACATTGCCCAGTATCCCCAGGTTTCTGTCTGGCGCATCAATGTGACTAACATTTCCGGCAAGATCCACGATTGAAAATTGACCTCCGGCGGGGTCTGTGTTACAATAGACCCCGTCGGCGTTCTGTCATCCTGAGGAGCGACAGCGACGTGAGGATCTCAGGGTAAGCCTGCCGTGAGATCCCTCGGCAAGCTCGGGATGACAGCGTTTTGGACAGGACAATGAAATACGGAGAGATGGTCGAGTGGTTGAAGGCTCCGGTCTTGAAAACCGGCGATATGCGAGTATCCGTGGGTTCGAATCCCACTCTCTCCGCCACATAGCAAAAAGCCACCCCTTGCGGGTGGCTTTTTGCTATGTAGGCATGGAACTTTGTAGAGTGGGATTCGAAAGGCGGCTCTTGGCAACATGCCGGTGGCATGTTGCAACCGCCGTGGCTTTTCCGCAGAAAAGGGAGCCCACACTCTCCGCCAAAGCAAAAAGCCGCCCGGATGGGCGGCTTTTCTGTTATGTAGAACAATTACAGCACGGGGTCGGGCTCTTCTTCTGCGGGAGGCTCACACTTAACGTCGGGAGCGGTGATGTTGATGACGGTGGGAGCGGGGGGATCGCTCTCGGCCATCTTGCCGCCGATGATGCCGGCCAGCAGGGCCTTCAGATCAATGCCCATACCTGCGGTAAGGCCTTCGGTGACCTGGGTGGTTCCGTTGACGATATCGGAAAGCAGCTTTGCGCTGTTGCCCTCGCCGTACATGGTGATCTTATCCACCTTGGACAGAGGCTCGGCAACATTCTTGGCGATCTGGGGCAGGGCCTCCATGATCATCTCCACGATGGCGGCCTCGCCGTACTTCTTCATAGCCTCGGCCTTGCGGTCGATACCCTCGGCCTCTGCCAGGGCCTTGGCCTGGATGGCCTCTGCCTCGGCGCGGCCCACGGCGGCAATACCGGCGGCCTCCTGCTCCTTGGCAAACTTGGCAGCCTCGGCGGCCTTTTTCATGGCCTCGGCGGCCTGCTCTTCTTCATAGCGCTTGGCTTCGGCTTCCTTCTGGCGCTTGAACAGATCGGCCTGGGCCTCCTGCTCCATACGGTAGCGCTCGGCGTCGGCCTGGGCGCGGATGTCGGCGTCCAGCTTCTGCTTGGCAATCTCGACTTCCTGCTTTTTCAGCTCGGCGTCACGCTCGGCCTTGGCGATCTGGGCGTTGACGCGGGCGGTCTCGATGGACTTCTGCTGCTCCTGCTCCTGGATGGTGTAGGCAGCGTCGGCCTCGGCCTTTTTGGTGTCGGAGGTGATCTTCAGCTCGGCACGGGTGATCTCCAGCTCGGTGTTCTTTTGAGCGATCTGGGTGTCAGCCAGCACCCGGGCGTCGTTGGCCGCCTTGTCGGCCTCGGCCTGGGCGATGGCTACGTCACGGTCAGCCTGGGCCTTGGCGATGGAGGCGTTTTTCTTGATCATGGCAGTGTTGTCGGCACCCAGGTCGCGGATCAGACCGTTCTCGTCGGTGACGTTCTGGATGTTGCAGGACAGGATCTCGATGCCCAGCTTATCCATATCCCGGGAAGCCTTCTGCATCACCTGGTCGGAGAAGGAGTCACGGTCGGTGTTGATCTCCTTCAGGGACAGGGTGCCGATGATCTCACGCATATTACCCTGGAGGGAGTCCTGCAGGTCGGTGGTGATATCGGAGGCCTTTTTATTCAGGAAGTTCTTGGCGGCCAGCTTGATGCCGTCGGGGTCGGGCGAGATGCGAACCTTGGCAACGGCGTCCACATTCACGTTGATGAAGTCGTTGGTAGGCACCGACTGTCCGGTTTTGATATCTACCGTCATCTGACCCAGATACAGCTTATCCAGGCGCTCGAAGAAGGGGACACGGATGCCTGCCCGGCCGATGAGCACCTTGCTTTCCTTTTTCAGACCGGAGATGATATAGGCTTGATCGGGAGGCGCTTTGACATAACCGATAAGTACCAGCGCCAGCAGGATCACTACCACGGCGAGAACGGGGATAAGGGTGAGGATGCCGGAGAGAGATAATGCAAACATAGGGAACCTCCTTATTAGTCATATTTATAACTTTATTTTAGCATAAGAGCGGGCCATATGATATTGAAATAAATCTTAAAAATTCTTAAAACACAGAGAGAATTGTTATATTTTGATATAACTATACGATTTGTAATCAAAATTAGCACAAAAACGGCGGGGATTTTCCCCGCCGCTCGGTTTTATGAAATTACTCCTCGATTTCCTCCACAGAGACCATCTCCATGTTGGCCCGGACCTCCCACCGGGGATAGCCACGCTTGCTGTCCTCCACCTCGCCACGCTGGTTGTCGTAGGGGTCGTAGCGGAAGAACTTGCTCTGGGGCTCAAAATCGGCCATGAAGGTGTTGGTGGTCACGTTGCGGTACACGTCCAGATTGCCGAAGTAGTGGTTGCGGCGCTCCTCGGCACCGGCACGGAAGGCGCTGCCGCCAAAAGAAGGATCGGCAAACATCCAGCCGTAGGGGGCAACATAGAACATGGCCCAGTCGTGCATACCAACGCTCTCGGGATCGGCCACCTGACCGCTCTGCCACTTGGCGGGGATGCCGGCACAGCGGCACAGGGTGATAAAGGCCAATGCCTGTACACCGCAGTCGCCCCGCAGGGTCCGCAGACAGGTGTCGGCGATGTCGGGCATACAGAAATAGTCGGGCACGAAGCTGTACTTCACATTCTTGGTGATGTAATCATAGATGGCCCGGGCCTTGGCGATGGGATCGGTGAGGCCGTCGGTGAGCTCGGCGCACAGGGCCTTGATATAGGGGGTAAAGACGATGTGGGGCGCCAGTTCGCCGGTGAAGAATTCGGGCTGGACGGGGTCGGCCTTGATCTTGGAGGGGTCCACATAGGGGGCCACGTGCTTGTAGGAATATTCCACCCAGAAGGGATGGTTTTCGGTCATGGTCTCCTCCCAATGGATGGTGCAGGTGTCGGCCTCGCCGGCGCAGATATGGGTGGGCTCACCGTAACAGTCGATGATCTCCAGCTCACTCTGCTGGATACAGTCGGCGGGCAGGGGGATATACACCCGATAGGTCTCGCCGGGAACGAAGAATTCGTCCCGCACCTCCACCGTGTGGCGGATGGTGATCCGTGCGGCCATTTTGCCCTTTTCCTGCATGATCTTCATACCGCGGTTCAGACGGCCGGTGCGGTCCAGCACCTCATGGCTGACCTTGGAGGGGTCCACTTCTTCCTTGGGCAGGCGGGCGGCAAAATCGGGCTCCTTGGACAGGGTGCCGAAGAAGGAGCCGGCCAGATGCTCCACACCATTGATAAAGATCCAGGTGATACGGCCTTTATCCATATAGGCTTTCAGCTCTGCCATGGTGAAATCGGGGATCTTTTCCTGGACACGGGCCAGAGCCTGGTCCTTGGAATAGGGGAACTGCCGGGGCAGACGCACCATCATCTCCCGCTGAGCCAGCAGGTTTTCCTGCATACACTTGGGGGTGGCGGGGTCGGCCAGAATGGTATCGACGATGCCGATGGCCCGGTCAAAATAACCGGCTTCCTTCAGATGCTGAACGTGTTCGGGAAGGCCGATGCCGGACTGCTTGAAATAATGATTCTGGTTCATAGGAATGACCTCCTTACAGGTTACCTCGATTGTAAGCCCGGGAGAAAGGCTTGTCAAGGTTTTGGCGGCCGTGGTATACTGAAAAAACAGAATGGAGGCGAAGCCTGTGAGCAAACAGACCACCCTGTGTTATATCGAGCAAAACGGCAGATATTTGATGCTCCACCGCATCAAAAAGGAGCAGGATGAGAATCGCGACAAGTGGATCGGCATCGGCGGCAAATTCGAAGAAGGGGAGAGCCCCGAGGAATGTGTCCTCCGGGAGGCCAGAGAGGAGACCGGCCTCACCCTCACCGCTTATCAATACCGGGGCATCGTCACCTTTGTGTCGGATATCTGGCCCTGCGAATATATGCACCTGTTCACCGCCACCGGGTTTGAAGGGGAACTGAAGGACTGTGACGAGGGCGTGCTGGAATGGCTGCCCAAGGACGAGCTCTACGGCCTGCCCATGTGGGCGGGAGACCGGATCTTCCTGGACCTGCTGGACCGGGGCGCGCCCTTCTTTTCCCTCAAGCTGGTGTACCGGGGGGAAACCCTGGTCTATGCCGCCCTGGACGGAAAAGAACTGAAGATTTAAAAAAGAGCGGCAAAAGCCGCTCTTTTTTTATGCTTTGTCCAGGAAATCCAGAAACCGGTTCCATTCGTACCGGCTGAGGTAGTGCTCACCGGGCCGCAGGTGATAGCCCAAAGAGCCCTCGGCAAAGACCTCGCCGGCCTTGGGCAGCCGGTCGGGACAGATCAACCCGGGAACGCCCAGGGCCTGCCAGGCCACATCGGCCGCCTTGCAGCACAAAAACTCCGAAGGGGGATCGTTCCACAGGTCCATGGCCGCCGAGGCCACATACAGCCGGCGGGGGGCGATGAGGGCCAGCAGAAAATGCTGGTCAAAGGGCATCTCCCACTCATGCTCCAGATAATCCTGCAGCCGGGGACAGAAAAAGTGGGGGAAGGTCTCGCACACGTCCTCCAGCTGTTCGCCCTTTTTGCCCCGAAGCAAAGCGCCGCCCAGGGTGCCCGGCTCGTTGGCCAGCACGGCGAAAAACCGGGTATCCAGACCGGCGGCCAGTAGGGCCGATTTGGCAAGTCTGGAGTGACCGGCCACGGCGATGCGCCGGGGGTCGATCTCGGTCAGGGTGCGCAGATGGTCCAGCACCCGCATGGCCGCCCATGCCCACAAAATCAGCTTGCCGGGAGCGTCGGGGCTCCGCCGGTCCACGCCCAGAACGCCGGCCAGGCCGTCATGGAAGTCGGCGTTGTCGTCGGACACATCCCGATAGCAGAAGGAGGCCACCGCGTAGCCCCGGTCGGCCAACTCCTCCGAGGGCAGATATTTGTCGGGCACGGCGGGGCGGAAGTTGATGAGCACGACGGCGGGACAGGGCTTTTCGCTCCGGGGGATCACCAGCGACACCGGGAAGGAAAACTGCCCGCCGGGCAGGGTCACCGTCAGCTTCAGCTTGCGCAGGGGGGCGGTGCCGGCGCAGAACCGCTCGTCCACCGTCACTTCCCGGACGGTGGTGTGGATGGGGGGCGGCGGCAGCTGGCCGTAGGCCTCCCGGCACAAAAGCTGCTGCAGCTCCATATGCCGTTTCCACCAGCCGGTGGCGGTATCGGGAAAATCAACAGCCGGCAGTGTGCGGCTGTCCAGCATTTCCTGTAAGGTCATGGCGTTCCCTCCCATCAGTCAAAGCAGAAGTGCAGGCCCATTTTGAGAGCCTCATTGAAAAAGGTCCAGTTGTGCATCCGGTCGGGTACCTCTTTGGACTGGATGTCCCAGCCCAGCGCGGCCATTTGGCCGGGGAAGGCCCGGTTGGTGTCCACAAAGATGTCCTGCGCGCCCCAGGTGGTGAAAATACGGGGCTTTTTGGGGGCGGCGGCGTTTTTTTCGGCCAGGGCCAGAATGTCATGGTCGGGGTCCCAGCTGCCCGCCGGGCCAAACACCGCCTCAAAATCCCGGGCCACCGGGGCGCCGAAGGCACGGCGGAAGGGGTCGGCATCGGTGCCGTCACGCCATTCGGCGGTCATGTACCGCTTCATGTCCAGGCAGGCAGGGGAAAAGGCGGCGCAGGCGGCGTAGTTTTCCGGATAGGTGAGGGCGGCCTTCAGCGCGCCGTAGCCCCCCATGGAGGTGCCCATGATATAGGTGTCCTCCGGCGCGGCCGACACCCGGAACACATCCCGGACGATGTGGGGCAGGTCCTGGGTCAGATAGGTGAAAAACTTCTGTCCCCGGACCATGTCGGTATAATAGCTGCGCTGTCCGTCGGGCAGCACGAAGAGCACGTGATAGCTGCGGCACCAGTCGGCCAGCATGGTATAGTTGATAAAGTTATCCGCCCGGCCCTGGAGCCCGTGGAGCAGATAGCACACCTTGCGGGGCGGCTCCTTGGAGAAATTGTTGGCTGCCACAAAGCAGACGGTGGTCTCCATATCCAGCGCGGTGGAGTAGACATTTCCTTGCAAAATCATGTGAAAAAGCTCCTTTTGGTTTGCTTTGGCCTATTATAGCATGAAATATTGTCTTGTGACACAAATTTTGATAAAATAAGCCCGAAAGGGGGTGGGCAGCATGTATTTTGCCTATCTGGTGCGGTGTGCCGACGGCACCCTCTACGGCGGCTACACCACCGACCTGCAAAAACGGCTTGCCGCCCACAACAGCGGCAAGGGGGCCAAGTACACCCGCTCCCGTCTGCCGGTGGAGCTGGTCTGGTGGGAAGAATGTCCCACCAAAGAGGCCGCCATGTCCCGGGAATGGCACGTGAAACGCCTGCCCCGGGCGGAAAAATTGAAACTGGCAGAGAACTTTCACCCAGAAAAAGAATAAAAGCGACAGGAAGCTCCTGTCGCTTTGTCGTTTTCAGCAGGCTTTGCCGATGGACTGGCCCATCTGCACCGGTACTTCTTCGCCCCGGGCAGAGGCCTCCAGCAGGTCGCCGTTCAGCGTGGCCCGGCCTTTTTCCAGCAGCAGGATCACCGTGCTGCCGCCGTAGAGAAACATGCCCTTTTCCTGGCCCCGGCTGATGGGGCCCGCGCCGTGGTGGTTGAGGATCTTGCCCACCAGCATGGCGCCCACTTCCACCTGGGTCACCGGACCGAAATTGTCGGTGTTCAACAGGGTCAGCTCCCGGCAGTTCTGGGTGAACACCGGGCCGGCCGCCAGGGCCACCGGCCGCACGGTGTGCAGTTTGCCGGGCAAAAAGCGATTTTCCCCCTTGGTGCCGTTGTCCAGATAGCAATAGCGGTGATAGTGGTGGACGCACAGACGGAACACCAGACAGAGGCCGTCCCGGTATCGCCGGGCCAGCCGGTCATCCTCCAGAAGGTCCGGGAGGGTATAGCGGCTCTGCTTCACCGGCAGGACGGTGTCGCCCTCAATGGGGTACACCGACAGAAGGCCGTCACAGGGGGCGATCAGCGTTCCGGGATCGCGGTCGATGGGGCGCAGAGGCTCCCGGATCTTGCGGGTGAAGCAATCGTTGAAGCACCGCAGATCGTCGGCGTAGAAGTCTTTGAGATCGATGTTGTTTTTCCGCACAAAGGGCCGGATCAGCGGCTTGGACATGGGGGAGTCCAGAAACTTGCCGGACACCTTGGATACAGGGCGGCAGGTGAGGGGCTTGAGCAGCATACGGCCCGGGCGGGTGTGGTATAAAAAGCGCAGGGTGCGGTCGGGGCGCTTGTGCCTGCGGTTTCGGATGCGGCGGCGCAAGGGCGGTCGCTCCTTTCTTTAGTGGGATACAAAGATGCTGAAAAAGCTCAGGGAAGAGGAGGTCAGGGTCATAATGACGATCATCACCGCCAGGATGAGGATGCCCACGGCCAGCATTCCCAGGATGCCGTTGATGCCCGGCTTGGGCACCTGCAGCTTGGAGACAAAGGCCAGGGCGGTGACCAGGGCTACCGCGATGTAAAACAGGCTGATGTCGGCCGCCGTCATATACTGGACCAGCATCACCAGGGGGAAGATCAGAGAAGCGGTGGTCACCGGCAGGCCGGTGTAGTACTTGCGGACGCCGCCCTCGGTCTTTTGGCGCTCCTCTTCGGTGACGTTGAAATAGGCCAGACGGATCAAGGCCGCCAGCACATAGAGCAGCAGGATGGCAAACAGCACCAGGGCGCCGATCACAAAGAACCAGCGGTCCCGGTACAGGTCGGTCAGCTCCTTCAAATAAGTGGAGTCCAGGATCAGCGCGCCGCCGATGCAGGCAGGCAGCACGCCAAAGGCCACCAGGTCGGACAGGGAGTCGATCTGGATGCCGTAGTTGCGCTCCATGTCGGTACGGTCCTTTTTGGTGCGGGCAACCTTGCCGTCAAAGGCATCGCAAAAACCGCAGAACATCAGAAAGAAACAGGCCATAAAGGGGTGGCCCTGGCCGGCCAGCGCCACCACGATGCCGGTGCAGGCGCTCAGCAGGGAAAGATAGGTCAGAAGGGTGGTATAATCGTAAAATCCGATCATGGGGATCAGCCTCCGGATTAGAATGACCCTATTATATCAAATTCTGAAAGTAATTTGTGAATAAATTGTTAACCAGAGTGAATTTTAAGGGTTTTTCCGAAAAACCGCTACTTGCGCCCCAAACGCCGCTGGGTTATGATAGAAAAAACAGTCCAAAGGAGGGCCTGTATGTACCATTATTATCTGTTCCACAAGCCCTTTGGCTGTGTCACCGCCCGGCGGGATGACCGGTATCCCACCGTGATGGATTGGTTTGCCGGATTGAACAACCCCGACCTTTCTCCGGTGGGGCGGCTGGACCGGGAGACCGAGGGCCTGCTCCTCATCACCGACGACGGCATGTTCAACCGGCAGATGACCCGCCCGGAGTTTCATAAGGAAAAAACTTATACGTTCACCCTTTTGGGTGATCTTACCGAGGAAAAGCGCCTGGCGCTGGAGGCCGGCGTTTTGCTCAACGGGGAGGACACGCCCACCGCCCCGGCCCGCATCACCGTCACCGGCAAGAGCACCCTGGGGGCGGTGCTGCCCACCCTGCATCCCGAGATCCGGGAAAAATCCGCCCACAATCCCCAGGACCGGCCGGTGACCTTTGGCACCATCACCATCACCGAGGGCCGCAACCGGCAGATCCGCCGGATGATGAAGACCCAGCGCCTGCTGGTGCTGCAGCTCAAGCGGATCAAAATGGGGGAGATCACCCTGCCCTCTGATCTGAAACCGGGGGAGTGGATGGAAATTTCCCCGGATTTTGACAGCAATCGTTGACAATCCGCCGGAAAAAGGGTATTTTAAAATAGATGAGGTATGGGCTTCCCATCCTCACGCAAGAGATAAGAGAAATGAGGTTACACGAAAATGAAGAAGTTTTCTGTCAAGACCATCGTCGCCATCGGTATCGGCGCCGCCCTGTTCTTTGTTCTAGGCCGTTTTGTTTCCATCCCCAGCCCCGTGCCCAACACCACCATCAACGTTCAGTACGGTCTGCTGGCCTTTATGGCCGTAGTTTACGGCCCCATCGCCGGCGCTCTGATCGGTCTGATCGGCCATGCGCTCATCGACTTCAGCTTTGGCTGGGGCATCTGGTGGAGCTGGGTCCTGGCTTCCGCTGCCTTCGGCGCTCTGATGGGCATCGCCGGCACCACCCGCAAGCTGCGCAATGAGATCGGCAAGGAGACCATCCTGCCCTTCAACGTTTCCCAGGTGATCTGCCACATCCTGGCCTGGGGCGCCATTGCTCCCGCTCTGGACATCGCCATTTACCAGGAGCCCATGGAGAAGCTGTTCGCCCAGGGCCTGATGGCCGGTGTGGGCAACGCCGTCACCACCGCCATCGTGGGCACTCTGCTGTGCGTGGCTTACGCCGCTGCCAAGCCCAAGGCCGGCAGTCTGAATAAGGAAGACTGATCTTACACATACCATCCCACAAGGGCAGGCTGCGGCCTGCCTTTGTACGTAGGAGGGATCTTTTTGGAAAAAGATGTCATCATCTCCTTTGAGGATTTCGGCTTTCACTACACCGCCCAGGCCGAACCCACCCTCTACAACATCAATCTGAATATCCGCAAGGGGGAAAAGGTGCTCATCGCCGGCCCCTCCGGCTGCGGAAAATCCACCCTGGCCCACTGCATCAACGGTCTGATCCCCGCTTCTTACGAGGGTAAGATCACCGGAAAGCTGACGGTGGCCGGACAGGACGCCCAAAAGCTGGGCCTTTTTGGCCTGAGCAAGATCGTGGGCACCGTGCTGCAGGACTCCGACAACCAGTTCATCGGCCTCACCGTGGCCGAGGACATCGCTTTTTCGCTGGAAAACGACTGCGTGGAGCGGCAGGATATGCACCGGCAGGTGGAACAGGCCGCCGCCCTAGTGGGGGTGGAGCAGGTGCTCCGGCACGCCCCTCATGAGATCTCCGGCGGTCAGAAGCAGCGGGTGGGCCTGGCCGGTGTCATGGTCAACCAGGTGGACGTGCTGCTCTTTGACGAGCCTCTGGCCAACCTGGACCCCGCCACCGGTAAACAGACCATCGAGCTCATCGACCGGATCCAGCAGCGCACCGGCTGTGCCGTCATCATCATCGAGCACCGTCTGGAGGACGTGCTCTACCGCAAGGTGGACCGGGTGGTGGTGATGAACGAGGGCCGTATCCGCTTCGACGGCACGGCCGACCATCTGCTGTGCTCCTCTGTGCTGCAGGAGAGCGGCATCCGGGAGCCCCTTTATGTCACCGCGCTGAAATATGCCAAGGTGCAGCTGACGCCGGAAATGCACCCGGCCTTCCTGCCCGAGCTGACCCTGAGCAAGGAGCAAAAAGCCAAGGTGTGCCGATGGTTCTACGGTCAGCCCATTCCCCAGCCCGCTCCCCAGGCCCCCACGCTGCTGGAGGTCCGGGACCTGGACTTTACTTATGAAAAGGGCACCCACGCCCTGCGGGGCATCAATGTGACCATCCGCAAGGGCGAGATGCTGTCCATCGTAGGCACCAACGGCGCCGGCAAGTCCACCTTTTCCAAGGCCGTCTGCGGCTTTGTCACCCCCCAGAAGGGCACCCTGACCCTAAGCGGACAGGATCTTTCCGCCCTCAGCATCAAGGAACGGGCCGACCGCATCGGCTATGTGATGCAGAATCCCAACCAGATGATCTGCGAGACCCACATCTTTGACGAGGTGGCTCTGGGCCTGCGCAACCGGGGCATTCCCGAAGCTCAGGTCAAGGTCCGGGTGGAGGCCACCCTGAAGATCTGCGGCCTGTATCCCTTCCGCAAGTGGCCGGTGTCGGCCCTCAGTTACGGCCAGAAAAAGCGGGTGACCATCGCCTCCATTCTGGCGCTGGCTCCCGATATGATCCTGCTGGACGAGCCCACCGCCGGACAGGACTTTGCCCACTATACCGAGATCATGGAGTTCCTCCGGGAACTGAATAAGCAGGGCATCACCGTTGCCCTCATCACCCACGACATGCACCTGATGCTGGAGTACACCCCCCGGGCGGTGGTCTTTCACAACGGGCAGATCGTGGCCGACAAATCGGCCGCCGAGGTGCTCAACGATCCCGAGATCGTGGAACAGGCCAATCTGAAAGAGACCTCTCTTTACCATCTGGCCATGGAATGCGGCATCGACGATCCCGAGGCCTTTACCCGCCGCTTTATCGCCGAAGATCAGGAGGTGCGTGCCCGATGACCAACCTGTTCAACTACATCGACCGTCCCTCTCCCATCCATCGGCTCACCGGCGCCAGCAAGCTGTTTTGCCTCATTCTGTGGAGCCTGGCCGCCATGAGCGGCTTCCACACCCCGCTGCTGATAGCGCTGACCCTGGCCTCGGTGATGCTGTTCAAGCTGTCCAAAATCAGGGTGAAGGATATT
Source organism: Clostridia bacterium (assembly GCA_017521295.1). Taxonomy (GTDB): domain Bacteria; phylum Bacillota; class Clostridia; order Oscillospirales; family Butyricicoccaceae; genus UBA4644. Next base: position 41,094 of record JAFXDF010000030.1, read on the forward strand.
TCCTTCATGCTGGGTGCCACCATGATCTTTTTGGTGCTCAACAACCTGCTGATCTATCTCTTCAGCCCCGAACACGGCGTGGAGATCTACGGCAGCCGCACGGTGCTGCTGGAGGGCTTCGGCCGCTATACCCTCACCGCCGAGCAGCTGTTCTATCATCTGAACGTGGTGCTCAAATACACCTGCACCATCCCCATCGTGCTGCTTTTTGTGTGCACCACCGACCCGTCGGAGTTTGCCGCCTCCCTCAACCGGGTGGGCGTCAGCTACCGCATCAGCTATGCCGTGGCCCTGGCCCTGCGGTACATCCCCGACATCCAGCGGGAATACCACGACATCGCCCTGGCCCAGCAGGCCCGAGGGGTGGAAATGAGCAAAAAAGCCAGGCTCACCGACCGCCTGCGCAGCGTCAGCAAGATCCTCATCCCACTGATTTTGTCCAGCATGGAGCGCATCGACACCATCTCCAACGCCATGGAGCTGCGGGGCTTCGGCAAGAATCCCAAGCGCAGCTGGTACTCCGGCCGGCCCTTTACCAGGGGCGACATGGCGGCCATGGCCGTCTGTGTGGCGCTGATGGTCCTGTCGCTGCTGCTGACCGTCCTCAACGGCAGCCGGTTCTTCAATCCCTTTATCTGATAACAGGAAAAAGCACCCCGGGCGGGGTGCTTTTTGTTTTGCCAAAAGTTTATTTTGCGGCTTTGCGTTTTGCGTCCCGGATGGTGATCCAGCTGACGCCCACCATGCGGATCACGATTAGGGTCAGACCGATGAAATGGAAGCCGTAAAGCCGCTCTTTTCCGATCAGACAGCCGATGGCGATGGTCACAAAGGTGGAAATACCGCCGAAGGCCGTCACCGTAGTGACCGGAAGCCTGCCCAAAGCATAATTGTTCATGGAGGCGGCGAGCACGGTGCAGAAGATGGCCAGGAACACAAAGCCGATGAGGTTCTGGAGATCAAAATAGGGGTCAAAGTAGTGGAGCAGGTCGCCTTTGATCAGGTGGCGGATCACATTGATGCTGTTGAAAAAGGTGGCGGCCATCATACAGGCGATATAGGAGACCTCAAACGGCGAAAAATGAGAGGATGCCTTTCGGGAAAAAGCGCCGTAAAGGCAGCCGCTGATCACGGCGGCCACCAGGCACAGAATGCCCAGCGGCGTGTCCTTACCCGCCGAGGAGTTGGTGTTGACGGCGATATAGATGACACCCACCACGCCCAGCGCCAGGAAGAACTTTTTCAGATTGGAAGAATGTTCCTTTAAGATCAGCACCTCAAAAATAGAGCTGAACACCGGCGGCAGGGAGAGGATGACACCGGCGGTGATGCCGGTGGTCATGGTGATGCCCAGCGTCTCCAGCATCATATAAAGCAGCGGCTCAAACAGAGCCGACAGCAGAAGCGGCTTGACGAAGGCGTGCCGCTCGGTGGGCTTGAAAACATCCCGGAGGCCCACCCTGATCTTGAGAATGCCGACGGTTTTCAGCAGAAACAGCGCCGTAAAGCTCATCAAAAACCGCAGGGATAGCAGATCCAGCACATCGGTGGAATTGGACAGGGAAGAGGTGAAAAACACCGAAGCGCCGTAAATGACATTTTTCAAAATGGTGAAGAGGTACGCCAGGAACATAGCAAGGCCTCCCTTTGGAAATCTATGACAGAAGAATTGTAGCACGGTACTGTAGGAAAGTAAAGCGCAAAAAATGCGGCTTTGGCATAATCCCCGCCGCTTTACAGATACTAACAACACAAATTTGTAAACCGAGGAGAGATTTAGATATGAAAGCAACCGGAATCGTACGCCGCATCGATGATCTTGGGCGGGTGGTCATCCCCAAAGAGATCCGCCGCACCCTCAAAATTCGGGAGGGCGAGCCTATGGAGATCTTCACCGAGCTGGGCGGCAGCGTGATCTTTAAGAAATATTCCCCCGCCGGGGAGCAGAGCGCCACGGCAACCAACCTGTGCGAGGCCCTCTACCGCACCTGTGCCCGGCCGGTGGTCATCTGCGACCGGGACAGCGTCATCGCCGCCAGCGGCGCCCTCAAGCGGGAGCTGGACGGCAAGCCGGTCTCTGCCGAACTGGATGCCGCCATGCAGAGCCGCCAGGTACAGCAGCCTCAGCGGCCCATCCCGGTTTCCCTGGCAGTGCCCGGGGCCGAAGCGGTGATGGTGGCGCCGGTGATTTCCGGGGGAGATCTGTGCGGCTGCGCCGCCCTGTTGGGGGCGGACAGCCCGGTCAGCGACTCGGACGGCAAGCTGCTCCAGGCGGCAGCTCTGTTTTTTGCCCGTCAAATGGAGGGCTAACGGGCAAAAACTGCCGAAAAAGTGTCGAAAAATTGCGAAAAAGCGCAAGTTTCTCTTGCGTGCCCGATCAAACGGGCGTATAATAGATACAATCTTTTTTCAACATGGGAGGGCCGCGTTATGGCTTGGATCGCTTTGAGCTATCGTGGTGAGGACTACACTGCCAAGGATTTGATCGACATTTCCAAGAAGTTCCTGGAGGGAACGGGCAGTACCTTTACCAACTACGAGATCTATGACGACTGTGAAATGCTGATGATCTGCGGCATCGACGCGGACGGCCGGGAGACCTGCATGGAGCTGTCCCTGGACGAATTGATCGATTATCGGGCTTGAAAAGTGCCCGAAAACCCTTGAAAACAGGGAATTTCCCCGGATTTTCTCTTGCATTTGCAGGAATGTGATGCTATAATAGGGGCGTAAGTTAGGATAGAAACGTGTAAGAGTGGGCATTTGCCCACTCTTCTTTGTTGAATAAGCCAAAGAAAGGCAGGTTGACCATGACCAATAAGGAACTGATCCGGCGGGTCACCGAACTGGTGACTCCCATCTGCGGCGAGGCCGGCGTGACCCTGTGGGATGTGACCTTTGAAAAGGAAGGCCGCCAGCATGTGCTGACGGTGTACATCGACCGGGAAGAGGGCGTGAACATCACCCACTGCGAGCAGGTATCCCGGGCGCTGGATCCCCAGCTGGACGCAAAAGTCTTTGACAGCCTGCCTCCCTATACCCTGACCGTGTCCTCCGCCGGACTGGAGCGGCCCCTGACCCGGCCCGAGCATTTCCAGTGGGCCCTGGGCAAGGCGGTGAACCTGGGCTTTTACAAGGCCACCAACGGCGTCAACGAGCTGGTGGGCACCCTCAAGGCCCACGACGGCGTACAGATCGTCATCGAGGAAAACGGCGAGGAAAAGACCTTCGCCCTGTCCGACGTGGCCCGGGTGCGCCTGCATTTTGAGTTTTAAAAAATTTTTGAGATAGAAAGAGGAAGGAACCATGGCAAGTGAGATGATCAAGGCCCTGGAGGATCTGGAGAAGGAAAAGGGTATTCAGAAGGAATACATGCTGGACCGGATTTCCCAGGCACTGGTAGCTGCCTACAAGGCTCTGTACAAGCGCGACCCCCAGAGCGCACCCCTGGACAACGTGTTTGTCCACATTGACGAGGAGACCGGCGCCATCACCATGCACGCCGTCAAGACCGTCGTGGAAGAAGTGCTGAACGCCGCCGCCGAAATGACCCTGGAGGAGGCCAAGGCCTATTCCAAGGATCCCCAGCTGGGCGACGAGATCCGCATCGATGTGAAGACCAAGGATTTTGGCCGCATCGCCACCTCCACCGCAAAGCAGGTCATTATCCAGGGCATCCGTGAGGCCGAGCGCGGCATGATCGCCGACGAGTACGCCAGCAAGGAGCATGAGATCCTGACCGCCGTTGTCACCCGCATCGACCCCCGCTACGGCAGCGCCATCGTGGAGCTCACCGGCAAGCGTGAGCACACCGAAGCCACCCTGACCGCCTCCGAGCAGATCGCCGGTGAGGTCATCAACGAGGGCGACCGCATCCGCGTTTACGTGGTGGAAGTCCGCCGCGGCGGCAAGGGCCCCCAGATCATGCTGTCCCGTACCCATCCCGGTCTGGTCAAGCGTCTGTTCGAGCTGGAAGTGCCCGAGATCGCCGACGGCACCGTCACCGTCCAGTCCATGGCCCGCGAGGCCGGCTCCCGCACCAAGATCGCCGTCTGGTCCAGCGATGAAAATGTGGATCCCATCGGCGCCTGCGTGGGCCCCAAGGGCGGCCGTGTGGCAGCCGTTGTCAACGAGCTGAAGGGCGAGAAAATCGACATCATCAAGTACAGCGAGGACCCCGTCCAGTTTGTGGCCGAGGCCCTGTCTCCCGCCGACGTGTTGAGCGTCCAGATGAAGGAGGACGGCAAGTCCTGCACCGTCATCGTGCCCGACGATCAGCTGTCCCTGGCCATCGGCAAAGAGGGCCAGAACGCTCGTCTGGCCGCCAAGCTGACCGGCTTTAAGATCGACATCAAGCCCCAGTCCCAGGCGGAGTAAAAACAACCATTCGTGTCATCCTGAGCGTAAGCGAAGGATCTCCTCCCGAGGAGGGAGATTCTTCGGCCTTTGGCCTCAGAATGACAGTTTAAAAGAAAGCGCAGGTGTAACAAATGCCCAAGAAAATACCCATTCGCCAGTGCGTGGCCTGCCGGGAACACCGGGAAAAGCCCCTGCTGGCCCGGATCGTCCGCACACCCGAAGGCACGGTCCAGTATGATGGACGGGGAAAGGTCTCCGGCCGGGGCGCTTACATCTGCCGCAGCCGGGCATGTCTGGAAAAGGCCGTCAAGAGCCGTGCCCTTTCCCGGGCGCTGGAAACCGAGATCACCCAGGAGATCTATGACCTTCTGGACAGCCAGATGAAGGAGGCGGAGCAGCAGTGAGCGAACAGATTTTGGGCTTTATGGGCCTGATGCGCCGGGCAGGAGCCCTGGCGGTGGGTGCCGAAGATGCCTTTGACGCCGCACGGGAGAACAAGGCCCGGGTGCTGGTCACCGCTTCCGACGCGGCAAAGAACACCGTGGACGCCATGCACAATGCCGCCGCCCAGCGGGAAGAACCGCTGCCCATCCTGCGGCTGCCCTGCACCAAAAAGGAGCTGGGAAGTGCCCTGGGCGTCCGGGAGTGTGCCGCTCTGGCGGTGCTGGACACCGGCTTTGCCCTGGCTCTTTGCAAAAAGCTGGAGCAGGCCGAGCTGATCGCCTCTCTGGAACAGCGTCTGGCCCGGGAAAAGAAGCGCAAAGCCAAAAAAGAAGCACGCAAAGAAGCGAAAAAAGAACCTCAGGCGCCCGCAGGCGCCAGGACAAGCGGCGCCGTCCGACGGATCGCCGAAAAGAAAGGCCGTCCCGGACAGGGAAAGCCCGGCTCCACCGGAGCCAAAGGTCCCGCAGTGGGCCGCAGCAAGACCCAGCGGGAACATAAGCCGCGCGTCACCGGAAAAAGGGGGAACTGAGTTATGGTAAACAACAAGATTAAAATTTCGGAGCTGGCCAAAGACTTCAACATGCAGGGTAAGGATATCTGCGCTGCCATGAGCGCCATGGGCAAGACCTACAAGCCTTCCCAGAGCCTCTCTACCCAGGAAGTTGGTATGCTCTTTGACTATCTTACCCAGAAGAATCAGCTGAACAGCCTGGAGGATGTCCGGGCCACCGCGCAGCAGGCTGCCGAGCAGCGCAAGCAGGCCGCCGAAGATCGCATCAAGAAGCAGCAGGAAGAGGCCGCTGCCCGTATCCGTGCCGAGGAAAAGGCCAAGGAGGATCTGATCCGCAAGAACAATCCTCCCAAGCAGGAGCCTGCCAAGCAGAGCAAGCCCCAGCCTCAGCAGCAGCCCAAGCAGCAGGCCAAGGCCCGTCCTCAGGGTCAGACCCTGCAGCATACCCCTCCCGAGAAGAAGGAGGAGAAGCCCGTCCAGCAGGAAGTCCAGACCAGCCAGAAGGGTCAGAAGCACTATGTGGACACCCGCGGCAACAGCGTCAACATCGCCAAGTACGATGAGCGCATGGACACCCTGGTGCCCCAGCAGGCCGGCCGCTTCGGCAACCAGCAGACCAAGCAGAAGCTGGTGAAGAAGGACCAGCGGGGCAAGCAGTTCGGCAACAAGCGCCGCCAGGAAGAGCAGGAAAAGATGAAGCGCCTGGAGCAGCAGGCCCAGATCAAGAAGGCCCCCCTCAAGGTGCTCATCCCCGATGAGATCTCGGTTGGTGAGCTGGCCTCCCGTCTGAAAAAGACCGCTGCCGAGGTCATCAAGCAGCTGATGAAGCTGGGCGTTCTGGCCTCTGTGTCCCAGAACATCGACTACGATACCGCCTCCCTGGTGGCTATGGAGCTGGGCGCCATCCCCGAGAAGGAAGTTGTGGTCACCATCGAAGAGCGTCTGTTCGACGAGCGTGAGGACAATGCCGAAGAGCTGGTGGAGCGCGCTCCCGTGGTTGTGGTCATGGGTCACGTCGACCACGGCAAGACCTCTCTGCTGGACGCCATCCGCTCTACCAGCGTTACCGCCGGTGAGGCCGGCGGCATTACCCAGCACATCGGTGCTTACCGCGTCACCGCCCAGGACCGCGAGATCACCTTCCTGGATACTCCCGGCCACGCCGCCTTTACCTCCATGCGTGCCCGCGGCGCC
>JAFXDF010000004.1 GCA_017521295.1 Clostridia bacterium
AGTACCCCGCGCGCGAATTTCCAAGCAGCGTCGTAACAAGAGACGGAGCTCTCACTGGAAGCTGGCTTTGCCCGGCCTGGTCAAGTGCCCCAAGTGCGGCGAGCCCGTTCTGTCCCACAGAGCCTGCAAGGCTTGTGGCTATTACGCTGGCCGTCAGGTCATCAAGGTCGCTGAGGAAAACTAAAGCATAAGAAAATGGAGAGGGCGTAGGCTTTCTCCATTTTTTCTTGTGTGAGAACATCGCGGGCTGAGGCCCGCTGAAAATGAGGAATGGAGGCTTTTTATGTCTGCCATCATTACCAAGATCGATCCCCGTTCCCCGGCGGAAAAGGCCGGTCTGCAGATCGGTGAGACCCTGCTGACCTGCGGCGGCCGGGCCATCCGGGACGTGCTGGATTACAAATTCTATACGTACGATCCCCAGCTGATCCTGGAGGTGCAGGGAAAGGACGGCGCAAAGCGCACCGTGAAGATCCGCAAGCACGAGGGCCAGGATCTGGGCCTGGAGTTCGAGACCTATCTGATGGACGCCCAGAAGGGCTGTGCCAACCGGTGCGTGTTCTGCTTCATTGACCAGCTGCCCCGGGGAATGCGCCAGAGCCTGTATTTCAAGGACGACGACGCCCGCCTGTCCTTTTTGCTGGGCAACTACATCACCATGACCAACCTCAGCGACGAGGATGCCGACCGCATCATCCGCATGAAGATCTCGCCGCTGAATATCTCGGTACACACCACCGATCCCCAGCTGCGCACCAAAATGCTGGGCAACCCCAACGGCGGCTCCAGCCTGCGCCATCTGGAGGCCTTTGCAAAGGCCGGCGTGAAGATCCACGCCCAGGTGGTGGCCTGTCCCGGCTGGAATGACGGCGACCAGATGAAAAAGACGCTGGCCGACCTGTCTGCCATGTATCCCTCGGTGGAGAGCGTGGCCGTGGTGCCGGTGGGCATCACCAAGCACCGCCAGGGTCTGACCCCGCTGACCCCTGTTGGCGAAAAAGAGGCCCGGGATATGATCGAGATCATCGACGCCCAGCGGGCCGCCAACCTGAAGCGGTACGACACCGCCATCGTCACCGCCGCCGACGAGATGTATCTCAAAGCCCATCTGCCCATGCCCGGCCCCGACTATTACGAGGGCTATCTGCAGCTGGACAACGGCGTGGGCCTCATGAGCCTCTTTGAAGAGGAACTCCGGGGCGCCCTGCTGATGGAGGATGAGGGCCGGGAAGCCCCCAGCCCCTTCACTATTGCCTGCGGCATGGCCGCCGCCCCCTTTATGGAGCGCATGGTGGGCCTCATCCGGGAGAAGTGCCCCGGCCTTAGCGGCAAGGTCATTGGCATCCGCAACGAGTTTTTTGGCGAAACAGTGGACGTTTCCGGCCTGGTCACCGGCGGCGATCTTTTGAAGCAGCTGAAGGGCAACCTGAACGGCGACCGCTTGCTGCTGCCCATCGTTATGCTGCGGGATAAGCAGAATGTGTTCCTGGACGATGTGACCCCCCAGGATCTGGAGCGGGAGCTGGGCGTTTCGGTCCATCCCCTGGAGATCGACGGCGGCGTGTTCCTGGACGCCGTTCTGGAGCAGTCGTTCTAAAAAATACTTCAAGAAATTTAACAAATTTCACTTGATTTTCCAAAGCAAAACTGAAAGAATAGAAACTAAAGAAAAACAGGGAGTTGATAACTATGGAAAAACCCGTGATCGCCATCGTCGGCCGTCCCAATGTGGGTAAATCCCTGCTGTTCAACCGAATCACCGAAAAGCGTGTGGCCATCGTGGAGGACACCCCCGGTGTCACCCGTGACCGCATTTACGGCGACGCCGAGTGGCGCAACAAGCCCTTTGTGGTGGTGGACACCGGCGGTATCGAGCCCCGCACCGATGACGAGATCCTCAAGTTCATGCGTCAGCAGGCCCTCATCGCCATCGACCACGCCAACGTGGTCATTCTGGTCACCGACCTGCGCACCGGCGTCACCGCCGCCGATATGGAAGTGGCCACCATGCTGAAAAAGGCCAAGAAGCCCATCGTGCTGGCCGTCAACAAGATGGACGCCCCCGGCCATCCCCCCGCAGAGTTCTACGAGTTCTACAACCTGGGCCTGGGCGATCCCGTGGGCATTTCCGCCCTCCACGGCAACGGCACCGGCGACCTGCTGGACGCTTGCTTCGAGTATCTGCCCCAGGATGCCTGGGATGATCTCAAGGAGGACGAGGGCATCAAGGTTGCCATCATCGGCAAGCCCAATGCCGGCAAGTCCAGCCTGCTGAACCGGGTCACCGGCGAGGAGCGCGTCATCGTCAGCAACATCCCCGGCACCACCCGTGATTCCATCGACAGCAAGATCGTCCGCGGCGAGGATCATTATACCTTTATCGACACTGCCGGTATCCGCCGCAAGAGCAAGGTGGACGAGGCTGTGGAGAAGTTCTCGGTCATGCGCGCCCAGATGGCCATCGAGCGGGCCGACGTGTGCATCCTGATGATCGACGCCGAGGCCGGCATCACCGATCAGGATACCAAGATCGCCGGCCTGGCCCATGAGGCCGGCAAGGCCGCCATCATCGCCGTCAATAAGTGGGATCTCATCGAGAAGGAGACCGGCACTCAGGCTGAGTACGAGGAAAAGATCCGCACCGAGCTGGCTTATATGCCCTATGCACCCATGATCTTCCTGTCTGCCAAGACCGGCCAGCGGGTAGAAAACCTGTTTGACCTGATCAAGAAGGTGCACGCCTCCGCCTCCATGCGCATCACCACCGGCAATCTGAACGCCATCCTGGCCGAGGCCACCGCCCGGGTCCAGCCCCCCACGGACAAGGGCCGCCGCCTGAAGATCTACTATATCACCCAGGCCGGCATCCAGCCCCCCACCTTCGTCTGCTTCTGCAACGACGCCAAGCTGTTCCATTATTCCTATGTGCGCTATCTGGAAAACCAGATCCGCCAGGCCTATTCCATGGAAGGCACCCCGGTGAAGATGGTAGTGCGCCAGCGGGGCGAAGATCTCTGATCGCAGACACCTTTTAAGGAGCGTTATCGTTTATGTTTCCTGATTCCGTCATCGCTTATATCGCCGCCGCCGTCATCGCCTATCTTCTGGGCTCTGTCAGCGGCGCCATCGTGTCTTCCCGTGTGGGCCACAAAGAGGATATCCGCAATTACGGCAGCGGCAACGCTGGCATGACCAACGCCCTGCGCACCTACGGCATCCGTCACGCCGCCATCGTGGCTATGATCGACATCGTCAAGACCATCCTTGCCATCGTGATTGCCGACCGGCTCATCGGCTGGAAGTGGGGTTTTTTGATCGGCTCCCTGTGCGCCATTACCGGCCACCTGTTCCCGGTGTTCTATAAGTTCAAGGGCGGCAAGGGCGTTCTGTGCGGCCTGGCCTCTCTGCTGATGGTGGACTGGCGTATCGGCGTGCTGGTGGTGGTGGTGTTTGCCATCGTGGTGGCCATCTGCAAAAAGGTATCCCTGGGTTCTATCTGCGCCTGCGCCTCGGCCCCGATCTGGTGCCTGCTGCTGGGCGTGATGACGCTGCACACCGTTTATGTGGCCCTGGCGGCCTCCTGGCTGATCTGGTGCCACCGCTCCAATATCAAGCGCCTGCTGGCCGGCACCGAGCCCAAAACGGTCATCGCCAAGAGGAAGCCCCGATGAAGATCGCCGTGATCGGAAGCGGCGGCTGGGGCCTCGCCATGGCCAAAGCCATGGCCGAGTCGGGCCATGAGGTGGCCGTCTGGAGCCACAAGCCCCAGACCACCGCCATGCTGCGGCAAAACCGCTGCAATCCCAAGCTGCTTTCGGGCGTTGCCATGCCCGAAACCATTCTGTTTACCGATGATATCGGCTGCGCGGCAGGCTGCCCCATCGTGGTGGTGGCCGTGCCCTCCTTTGCCGTGTGCGAAACCGCCCGCAGGCTGTCCCCCGTGCTGGAGGACGGCCAGGTGCTGGTGCTTTTGAGCAAGGGCTTTGACCTGCAGCACGGCTGCTGCCTGCTGTCGGATACTTTGGCGCGGGAAGTGGAAAAGAACTGTCCCGTGGTGGCCCTCACCGGCCCCTCTCACGCCGAGGAAGTCAGCCGGGGCATTCCCACCGCCGTTCTGGCGGCGTCTCCCCACCGGGAGGCTGCCGAACTGGTGCAGAAGGCCCTGTCCACCGATTACTTCCGGGTGTACACCTCTCCCGATATCGTCAGTGCCGAGCTGGGCGGCGCCATGAAAAACATCATGGCGGTGGCCGTGGGTATCAGCGACGGCTTCGGCTTTGGCGACAACACCAAGGCCATGCTGATGACCCGGGGCATTGCCGAAATGTCCCGTCTGGGCGTGCTGCTGGGCGGCCGTGCCGAGACCTTTTCCGGTCTTTCCGGCGTGGGCGATCTGATCGTCACCTGTGTGTCCAACCACTCCCGCAACCGGCGGTTCGGTCTGCTGGTGGGCGGCGGCAAGCCGGTGGAGCAGGCCCTGGAAGAAGTGGGCGCCGTGGTGGAGGGCTATTTTGCCACCCAGGCGGTCCATGCGCTGACCTGTGACAAGGATGTGGATATGCCCATCTGCCGGGCCATGTACGCCATTCTGGTGGAGCGCAAGCCTCTGGAAGATGTGGTGCAGAGCCTGCTGGGCAGGGCAAACCGCGCCGAGCACGATGCCTATGAAGCAGGCAATCTTTGGAAATAAGAAAAAGTCGGGATTTTCCCGGCTTTTTTTGCAACTTTTTTGAAAAAATCCAGTCAAAACACCATCAAAAGAAATAAGGAGGGCCTTTTATGATGAGAAAACTCACCTGTTTGCTGCTGTGCGCGGCATTGGCCGTCAGTCTGGCCGTGCCCGCCGTCGCGGCCGAGGAATCCCTGTGGAGCCGGGTGGAGCCCGGCGGGCGCTATGTGACCTTCCGCCTGCCGGTGGAAGGCTGGGCAGACATGGATTGGCGGACCCAGAGCGAGCTGGCCGTCCGCTATGCCGACACCAAAGAACCGGTGCCGCTGACCGCCATGCTGGCCCATAACGGCTGGATGTTCGCCACCGTACCTGCCGCAGATCAAGACCGGCCCCTGGAGGTTTTCGTGGGCCAGCCCACTCAGTTCACCGATGAATTCCACGACTGGGGCAAGGGGGAGCCGCTTTACGACCCACCCTTTGGCACCGACGATCTGAACGTTCGGGGAATTTTGCTGGGCGATGGCACAGGCGCTTTGCGGGCGGGTGAAACACTGTCCCGGGCGGAGGCCTTTGCCCTCATCACCCGGTTGCTGTCGCTGGAGCCTGCCGGTGACCCGGGGTTTGCCGATGTGAAGCCCAATGATTGGTATTACAATGTGGTTTCCGCCGCACGGGCCGGCGGTATCGCCGCCGCCGACACTTATTTCAATCCGCTGCGTGAGGTGACACGGGCCGAGTTCACCACCATGGTCTACCGTGCCATGAAGCTGGTGGGATGGGTGCGTGAACCCGAGCAGACCGATCTGTCCTTTCTGGATGACGGGGCGCAGGTCCCCGATTGGGCCGCAGCGGCCTATGCGGTGATCGGCGAGCAGTTCGGTATCTACGACGTCACTTACAGCGGCCCTCTGGGGGATGTCTCTGCCCGATATGCCAAGCCCACCCAGCCCGCCCTGCGGGAGGAGGTCATCGATCTGCTGTATTACGCCCTGCGGATGCTGCCGGTGTATCCTACCCAGACGGCCATCGACTATGGCTTTGACAGAGAGATGCCCACGCTGGACGGCTCCACCTCCACCTATCCCTATACCCGGATGGTGTACCACGCCCTGTTCCATAACCCCGAGCGCCATCCCCAGTATCCCGCCGCTCATTCCAAGAGCCATCCCTCGTACCAGAAGCTGATCGCCGGGGAAAATGATCTTTTGTTCGTGGCGGCCCCTCCCTCCGAGGCCATCGTGGCCGAGGCCAAGGCCGCCGGCGTGGAGCTGGAACTGGTGCCCATCGCCTATGATGCCATGGTGTTCTTCACCAACGGTGAAAACCCCGTGGAGGGCCTGACCACCCAGCAGATCACCGAGATCTACACCAAAAACACGGTGGACAACTGGTCGCGGCTGGGCGGCCCCGACGCCGTCTTCGTGCCCTATTGCAGAAATCTGGACAGCGGCAGCCAGGCCCTGCTGGAGCGGTACTTCCTGGGTGAGCAAGAACTGCATCCCGACATTCTGGCCGAAACCACATCGATGGCCATGGAGTCCATCATCACCGATGTTTATTATGCCGGAAAGACCGAACCGCTGACCTGGGCATTGGGCTACAGTATTTACTATTATTACGACGCGGCCACCTGGCTGGTGCTGCCCTCCCGGGATTCCCTCAAGCTGCTGGCCATCGACGGCGTTCAGCCCACCGAGGAGACCATACGGGACGGCAGCTATCCCCTGGCCGACTACAACTACGTTGTGGTGCGCAAGGATGCCGCCGAGGACTCTCTGGCACGGCAGATGGTGGACTTTATGCTGACTCCCGCAGGCCAGAACTGCGTTTCCAACGCCGGCTACGGCCCGCTGATCGCTGAATAAAACAAACACGGCAGGGGAGACCCTGCCGTTGTTTTTTGGAATTCATTTAGATATATATCAAAATAAATTTGACAAAGCCGGGGAAATGTGTTATCATCCAATTAGACAAACATCTAAATGAATGGAGGGCAGCCGATGAATGCCTTTTTGAAAGACCTGGAACAGACCGCCGCCGATTTGCGGCAGCAGGCCAACGCGTTTGCCGCCGATCAGCGGCAGGATGACGCCGATCTCACCAAGATCCGGGCCAATATTTACGAGATCTGCGCCACCATTGGAAACGTGGTGCGCAAAATGACGCCGGAGGAACAGCGGGAGGCAGTCTACCGGAAGAAGCTGGAGGAGCTGCCCCGCAACTGGTACACGGCGCTGGAAATGGCCCGGGCCCACGGCAATGCCCAGCGTGCCGCCGTGGAAGAGCTGAAGCTGGAAGCGCTGGCCGACGTTCTGGCCCGCTTTGAAGGCCGAAAGGAGGGGTGAGCCGTGACTGAAGAACGGGTATTGCAGCTGTTCAAATGTCTGGCCGACCGGTCCCGTCTGCGCATCGTTCAGTCGCTGCTGCGGGAGGATATGTATGCCGAGCGGTTGGCTCAGCGATTAGGGGTCACACCTGCCACGGTTTCCTTTCATATGAAAAAACTGGAGGAGGCGGGCTTGGTCACATCCCGTTCCGAACAGTATTATACCGTATATACCATTCGGCGGGACGAACTGACCCTGCCGTTGGTGGAGCTGATCGCCGGAGCCTCCGACCAGACATCTGAGCAGGAGCGCCGGGAGGCGCAATACCGGCGAAAGGTCATCGAGACCTTTTTTGAATATGGCCGGCTCAAGGCCATCCCGGCCCAGCGGAAAAAGGAACGCATCTGTCTGGAAGAAATGGTGCGTGGGCTGGAGCCCGGACGGGTCTATACCGAGCCCGAACTCAACGAGGTTCTGCTGCGATTTCACGAGGATTACTGCACCCTGCGCCGGGATATGATCTCGGAGGGGCTGCTGACCAGAGACGGTGGTCTCTATACACGGGTGGAGTGATCACATAATGCGCCGCCGGGGCAGGCGCCGCCCCGGCCCTCCACAACAAAACAAAAAAGCGTCCGAGTTTCCTCGGACGCTTTTCTTGCATACCAAATCAGATGGCGCGGGTAACCTTGCCGGAACGCAGGCAACGAGTGCACACATTCACGTGCTTGGGGGTACCATCAACGATCGCCTTGACGCGACGGACGTTGGGCTTCCAGGTGCGGTTGGTACGTCTGTGAGAGTGGGAGACCTGAATACCAAAGGTCACGCCCTTGCCGCAGATATCACATTTAGCCATTCTTTGCACCTCCTTGTGCCTTAGTCCAAACGCTGATTAAGTCTTTTCTTAAAAAGCGGCTCAATAATATTACCACAACAAAATGAAAAAAGCAAGCGCTTTCTCAAAAAACTTTTTCTCCTTGCCAAGCGGCGGCCTATGGCGTATAATAAAGTATCATTTACTATCGCGGAGGAAAAACAAATGAAGTGTAATTACTCTGTGGAACTGCATAAATTGATCACCGAGTTCCGCCTGGAAGTGGTCTACGGTCCCGAGGATTATCAGGACAAGCTGATCAGCAGCCGTGCCGTCTGCCGTCCGGCTTTGCCGCTGGCGGGCTTTTTCGAGCATTTCGACCCCGATGACATTCAGGTCATCGGCCGCGCGGAGACCGCTTATCTGCAGAGCCTCACCCGGGAGGAGCGCCTGTTCACCCTTGACCGGCTTCTGGCAATGAAGCTGCCCATTCTGGTGCTGTCCAACGGCGTGGAGGCTGATGAGGATTATGTTTTCCTGTGCAAGAAGCACAACACCCCGCTGCTGCGCAGCAAGGATTTTACCTCCAGCTTTATCTCTGCCCTGTCAGCCTCGCTGAACGTCCATCTGGGCGATCGCTGCACCATCCACGGCGTGTTGGTGGAGGTTTACGGCGAAGG
This sequence comes from Clostridia bacterium, assembly GCA_017521295.1. GTDB lineage: Bacteria > Bacillota > Clostridia > Oscillospirales > Butyricicoccaceae > UBA4644. Next base: position 8,497 of record JAFXDF010000004.1, read on the forward strand.
TATCCTGCTGAAGGGCGACAGCGGCGTTGGCAAGAGCGAAGCCGCCATCGAGCTGCTGAAGCGCGGTCACCGTCTGGTTGCCGACGATGCCGTGGATATCAAAAAGGTGTCCAACAAGACCCTGGTGGGTTCCGCTCCCGAACTGATCCGCTACTTTATGGAGCTGCGCGGTATCGGCATCATCGATGTGCGCCGTATCTTCGGTACCGGTGCCGTCAAGCCTACCGAAAAGATCGACCTGATCATCAACCTGCGCAAGTGGGAAGAGGGCAAGGCCTATGACCGCATGGGCGAAGAGCAGAACTATGAGGAGATCATGGGCCTGTACGTGCCCTCTCTGGAAGTGCCCATCCGGCCCGGCCGAAACCTGGCGGTCATCATTGAGGTCGCCGCCATGAACAACCGTAACAAAAAGATGGGCTACAACGCCGCCAAGGAGCTTTCCGACAAGCTGTACAACAGCATGATGGCCCAGACCAACGACCAGAAATAACACAAAAGACCGCTCATTCGAGCGGTCTTTTTTCTTACGGGAAAGCGTATCCCACGATGAATCGGTCAGCGTAGCAGAGGCAGGTCAGATCCACAACCGGGATGGGCGCTTGCTGGCCGTTGAACAGATTGTAGCCCCACAGCTGACCCTCCCGGCGCACCAGAAGCGCGGCGTGGGCGCCTGCAAAGACGCTGTCACCCACCCAATAGGATATGAGGAACACCCGCTGGCCGCCGTCGGTCACCGCCCGGGCAAAGTCCTCGTAGCCGCTTTTGCGGAAACGGGTGTGTGGGATGGCATTTTCGGAGGCATAGGTGCCGATGGCGTAGGGGTCGGCGCCCCAGCGTCCGCCCAGCAGAAGCCAGCGGCGGCGCTCAAAGACACGGATGATCTCCTCCAGGGGCCGTTCCAGGCCCAGAAAGTGCAAAGCGTTGAACAGGGCGATCATCTCACAGCCCATGTGGTCCATGGTGCACCGCCCGGCGGGAACGGGCTGGAGAGCGCATTGGCCGCACACGGGAGCCTCTATCCGCGGGATGGGCAGGCGGCGCTTGCGGAAGGGCAGCCGGGCCAGGGAAAACCACCGGGGATGGGAAAACAGAAACTTCACGGCAGCACCTCCTTTTTTGCTTTATTATAGCGGCAAAATTAAGAAATGTTAAGAAATTTTCAAAAAAATATGTGCTATGATAAAGAAAAAGGAGGCGTGATTTATGAGCGTTATGGATCAGAACAATGTCTTTATGCGGTCGGAGAACCGCTCGGTGCGCCCCGGCTCTGAGGGCTGGTGGGCACAGAAAGAGGGCGCCTTCCTGTTTTCCCGCAAACGGGTGGTGGACAACAAAAAGATGGGCAAGGCCATTGTAACCGCCGTTGGCATGGGCGCCGCCCTCATCGGTGTCTTTTGGTGGCTGGCCGTGACCTTTTTGCCTTGACAAAGAATGGAAAGCGTACTATAATCCACTTGAACTGAACAGCAGGGGCGCTGGCAAAAGCCGGCTGAGAAGTACCCTTACACCTGATCCGGGTAATGCCGGCGTAGGAAGCGAGAGAACAAGAGGCTTTTGACGCACTGCATCCGCAGTGCGTTTTTTGTTTCTCCGTCAGGGCTGTTCTCCCAAAAAGGAGGACTTTTTATGAGAAAAAACCGTGTGCTGACCCTGTGTGAGGGCGCTGTCTGCGTGGCCCTTGCCTATGCCCTCAGCTTTTTTGAGCTGGATCTGTGGTTCCAGGGCGGCTCCATCGGAGCGGCCATGCTGCCCATCATGGTCTTTGCCTGGCGGCACGGCTGCGGCTGGGGCGTGATGGCCGGCCTGATCTTCGGCACCATCAAGTGCTTCTTCGCCGGCGGTTTTGCCTGGGGCTGGCAGTCCATTCTGCTGGACTACACCGTGGCCTACGGCATGGTGGGCCTGGCGGGCATCTGCCGCAAGCTGCCCCACGGCCTTTGCTGGGGCGCCTGTGTGGGCGGTTTTGCCCGGTTTGTGATCCACTACATCAGCGGCGTCACCATCTATGCCATCTTGGCGCCCACCGAGCTGTTCGGCATCACATTCCTGAACCCCTGGACCTATTCTCTGGCTTACAATCTGGGCTATGTGCTGCCCTCCACCATCCTGGTGGCGGCCATCTGCTTCTTCCTGGAAAAGCCCCTGAAAAAGCTGCCCTGAGCATGATCCGTCCCCTCCCGGCATACACTTGCCCGGGAGGGGTGTTTTTATGAAAAACCAGCGCATCCTGGATCTGAGCTATAAGGAAGTCATCCACCTGCAGACCGGCCAGCGGCTGGGCTATGTGCGGGACGCCGAGATCGACCCGGAAACGGGGCGGGTCACGGCCCTCATCATCCCCGGACGGCTGAAATGGCTGGGCCTTCTGGGCCGGGAGCCCGAAACGGTGATCCCCTGGGACAGCATCCACCGGCTGGGGGAGGACATCATTTTTGTGGGCAAAAAACCGGCTCTTGACCGGGAGGGCACGGTGTGATATACTATATGAGCCTTTTTTGTGCGATTTCGCGCAAAAACTATCGAAAAAAAGTTTACATTTTACCGGAAAAGCACTTGCATTGCAGGTGCTTTTGTTATATAATATCTAAGCTGCCGAAGAATGCTACTTCGGCGGACGACACACATTGCGAGAGGCCGAGGTAAGTGCCCGACCCCGGGTGCCAAAGCCGATGAGCGTGGTGGAGGAAAATAACTTAAAGGAGGACATAAACATGTCTGTTGTTAGCATGAAGCAGCTGCTGGAAGCCGGTGTCCATTTCGGTCACCAGACCCGCCGCTGGAACCCCAAGATGAACGAGTATATCTTCCAGGAGCGCAATGGTATCTATATCATTGACCTGCAGAAGACCGTCAAGAAGCTGGAAGAGGCTTATTTCTTCGTCCGTGACCTGGCCGCCGAGGGTCAGTCCGTCCTGTTCGTCGGCACCAAGAAGCAGGCTCAGGACGCCATCAAGGAAGAGGCCGAGAAGGTCGGTATGTACTACGTCAACGCCCGTTGGCTGGGCGGTATGCTGACCAACTTCAAGACCATGCGCGGCCGCGTGGAGCGCCTGAACCAGCTGAAGAAGATGCAGGAGGACGGCACCTTCGACATGCTG
>JAFXDF010000031.1 GCA_017521295.1 Clostridia bacterium
TATGGGGGTGTAAAGGTTTCGACGGGGATCTTGAAGCCGGTTAAGCGAGCAGAGGCGCCCGGCCTCTATAAAATGGGCAAACCTTAAAACAAACGACAACTCTAAGCTGTCTTACGCTGACTAACTAATGGCGGCCGTCTTTACCGGGAGTGCCACGGCCCGGATAAAGGCGTCGACTAGTGGCGTCCGTGAGTACGGTAAGCTTTGCCCGTGCCATGCATCATGAAGCTACTAAGGGCTGAAGACTGACGGCTGCCGTCAGCCCGAGGGAATGCAAATAACCGTCTGCGCTCGGAGAAAGACTTGTGAATGGGTTTTCGGACGGGGGTTCGACTCCCCCCACCTCCACCACTCATACCCGCGGAAAGCGGGAAATACAGAAAGACGCCACGAGGCTTTGCCTTGTGGCGTCTTTGTTTATCCTTGGTTCAGCGGGAAGAAGACCGATTGTGCAGCATGTTTTCCAGCAACTCGTCGTAAATGGGCTTGGAGCCAAGGAGATTGGCGGTGAGGGCAGCCACGGCGGATACCAGAACAAGGCCGGTGAACTGGGTCAGCGAGCCGGACATTTCGGCCACCAGAATGATTCCGGTGACGGGCGCTCTGACGATGCCGGAGAACATTCCCACCATTCCCAGCAGAAGGAAGTTCAGCAGAACACCTTCGGGCAGACCCAGAAGCGTGACCGCGCCGCTGCCTACGATGCCGCCTGTCAGCGCGCCGAGGACCAGCAGCGGGAAGAAGATGCCGCCGGGCGCGCCGGAGCAGAAGCAGATCATCGTAAATACAAACTTACCTGCCAGTAGAAGCAGCATCGTGCCGATGAGCATCCCTTCGCCGCACAGCCGGTCGATGATGTGGTGGCCGCCGCCCAGCACCTCCGGAAGCAGGAGCCCGAACAGGCCCGCGAACAGAAAGGGGATCGTGATGCGGAAGGTGTCCCGCAGGGGCAGCTTTTTGTAGAGTTTTTGGGTGGACAACAGGGTTTTGTTGAAAAGCGCGCCGAAACAGCCGCAGCAAATGCCCACGATGGGATACAGGAAGAACAGGGACAGGGGCAGGGTATCCACCTGGGGCATGTTAAGCGCCGATGCCGTGCCGAAGAACAGCTTGGAAACAATATCCGCGATGATGGAAGCGGAGATCGCCGCAAAAACCGCTTTGGGCGTGAACTTTTTGTAGGTCTCCTCCAGCGCGAAGGCGACGCCCGCAAGGGGTGCGTTGAAGGCCGAGGCAAGGCCGGCACAGGCGCCGCAGAGCAGCAGCAGTTTTTTGTCCTCGTCGTCGGTGTTCGGCAGACGACGGCTGACCAACTGCCCGGTCATTGCGCCCAGCTGGATCGAGGGGCCTTCGCGGCCCAACGACAGGCCGCAGATGATGCACATGGCACCGCCAACAAACTTTTTGACCAGTACAGCCAGGGGCTTGGGGGAGAAATGGCCGTGGAACTGGCCCTCCACCTGAGGGATGCCGCTGCCTTTGATCATAGGCTCGCTTTCGGTGATCCTGCCGGTGACAAGGCCTGCCAGAAGCAGAAACAGGAACAACAGGACCACACGCAGAGGCGAACTGGCAAAGGAAAAGATCTCATGCCGCAAAGCATCGGCCTCGTGCAGCACCGCCCGGTAAGCAACGGCGGAAAGGGAGGCAAAAATGCCGATCAAAAGGCTCTTGCCAACCAAATAGATATATTTACGTTCCCATACCATAACGGACGCCTCCAAAACCATTTTATACCATAAAGAATACCACGCCGCGGAGAAACGCGCAAGCGATCGGTAAAGAAAAAAGAAAAGGATCTGCCGCAAGGCAGATCCTTTTTCTGAAACAGGTACTGGCAAAACGCTGTTTTTGTTGAGTTGTTACTTGGCAGCCTTCTTCTTGTTCTTGAAGAAGATGGTCTGGACGCCCTCGATGGCCAGAACGACGGCCAGGACCATCAGCAGGACGCCGAGGATGGCCTGAGCCCAGGGGCCCCAGTCGGCGCCGCCGGCGGCGATGAGACCAAACTGAGTCTTGGTGTTGATGAACAGAGAGGCCAGGGTGACGAACAGCATGAAGAACATGGGGATCCAGCACATGGCGTTCTTGCGGCCCACGTTGCCCAGCCAGGCGGCGATGGCCAGCAGAGCCAGGGCGGCCAGCAGCTGGTTGGCGGAGCCAAACAGAGCCCAGATCTTGCCGTAGCCGTTCATGCCCAGGGTGATGCCCAGCACGACGGTGATCAGAGTGGCAACATAGGGGTTGGACAGGATCTTCTTGTAGCCGGTGACGTTTTCAGGAGTCTCACCCTTGGTGCCGTCCAGCCAGAACTCCTGGAACATAAAGCGGCCCATACGGGTGGCGGTGTCCAGAGAGGTCAGGCAGAAGGTAGAATAGGTCAGGACCAGCAGGGTGTACAGGACGCTGTACACGGTGCCGCGGCTGGGATCGATCATGGAGGCGATACCGCCGCCGAAGATCTGGGTGGCGCCGGAGAAGGCCAGATCGGTGCCGTTGAAGGAGAAGGCGTGAGCCACGGCGATCAGGGTCATGATGGCCAGGGCGCACTCGATCAGCATACCGCCGTAAGCGATGGGCTTGGCATCCTTTTCCTTATCCAGCTGCTTGGA
>JAFXDF010000005.1 GCA_017521295.1 Clostridia bacterium
CCGCAGCTCACGCAAGCGTTCTCATCGATCTCGTACTTACCGCCAGCATCCTTGATAGCGCCAACGGGGCAAGCACCGGCGCAGGTACCGCAGCCGACGCAAGCATCAGTGATTTTGTATGCCATAAGTATAGCACCTCCTAATTAGTCTACCCCTATTCTAACAGAAAAAATAAAAAATGCAATGGGGAAATCGGTAAATAATCCGGGAAATAATCATGGTATTTTTGGAAAGCATAGGTCTGGGAGGCGATGTTTATGAAAAAAGAAGCAAAAACCCGCAAGCGGGTGCAGCCCGAAGGGGACCGTGTCACCGCCACGGCAGAGCATGAAAACCGCTTTGCCCCGCCCCAGGTGAAGGCATGACGGAGCAGCGGTTTTCTCAGAGCGGCCAGCGGGCGCTGGTGGCCGCCTACCAGGCGGCAAGGGAACTGGGCCACCGGGCCATCGGACCGGAGCATCTGCTGTTGGGGGTGCTGAGCGAAGAGAGCGCCCTGCCCGAGGGGTGGGACGGCCTGCGCCAACGGGCAGGCAAGGCGGTGGAGCGGCGGCTGGGCCGGGAGCAGGGGAGCGATGCCCCGGCAAGCCTGTCCGACGGCGGGGCCGCCGTCATCCGGCAGGCCGCCGAGATGGCGGCACCCTACGGGGTCATCACCGCCCGGTGGCTGCTGGTGGCCCTTTTGCAGAGCGAGGAAGGCCGGGCCATGGCCATCCTGGAAGAAAGCGGCGCCGACGCCTTTGAACTGCGGCGCAAGCTGTTGGTGCGGCCCCAGAAGGCCCCGCAGCGGCGGGAGCTGCGGCTGACCATGCAGTTCGGTGAGGACATGACCGCCCGGGCCGCCGCCGGCGGCTTTGACCCGGTGGCTTGCCGGGAGAATGAGATCGGCCGGGTGATGCAGATCCTCTCCCGGCGGCAGAAGAGCAACCCCGTGCTGCTGGGGGCTGCCGGGGTGGGCAAGACCGCCGTGGTGGAGGGCCTGGCCCAGCGGATTGCTGCCGGGGAGGCCCCCGACGGTCTCCTGGGCAAGCGGGTGATCTCCCTCAGCCTGGCAGGCATGGTGGCCGGCACCAAGTACCGGGGCGAGTTTGAGGAGCGGGTGCGTTCCATGCTCCAGGAGGTGCAGCAGGCCGGCGACGTGATCTTGTTCATTGACGAGCTGCACACCATCTGCGGCGCAGGGTCGGCCGAAGGGGCCATCGACGCCGGAAACCTGCTCAAGCCGGCCCTGGCCCGGGGCAATCTGCAGGTCATCGGCGCCACCACCGGGGCGGAGTTCAAGAAATACATCAGCCGGGACAGCGCCCTGGCCCGAAGATTTCAGCCGGTGGAGGTGCGGGAGACCCGTCCCGAGGAGACCGGGGTCATCCTCCGGGCCCTGCGGCCCCGCTATGAGCGTCACCACGGGGTGCGCATCAGCGAGGAGGCCCTGGAGGCCGCCGTCCGGCTGTCGGCCCGGTGTATGACCGGGCGGGCCGACCCCGACCGCTCGGTGGACCTGATGGACGAAGCGGCGGCCTGCGCCGCCATGGAGCGGGCCGGGCGTGTCACCGCCGACCACGTGCAGCGGGTGGGCCGCATCCTCCGTGGTGAGGGTTGGGAGACCCGGGAGGACAGCCGCCGCCGGGTGCTGGAGCTGGAGGCCTGCCTGAAAGCCCGGGTGCTGGGCCAGCAGGAGGCGGTGGAGCAGGTGGCCCGGGCCATGGTGCGCCGGTCGGCCTTTCCGGGGGAGGGGAGAGCCCGGGGGGCCTTTCTGTTGTGCGGCCCCAGCGGCGTGGGCAAGACCAGTCTGGCAAAGGCCCTTGCCCACTGCCTGTACCCCGGCCGGGAGGGCCTTGTGCGGCTGGACATGAGCGAATATATGGAAAAGCACAGCGTATCCCGCCTCATCGGCTCGCCGCCGGGCTATGTGGGTTACGGCGAAGGGGGCCAGCTCACCGAAAAAGTCAAGGCCAGGCCGGCCTGTGTGGTGCTGCTGGACGAGGTGGAAAAGGCCCACCCCGATGTGCTCAACCTGCTGCTGCAGATCCTGGAGGAGGGGGAACTCACCGACGGCACCGGCCAGCCGGTGAGCTTCCGGGAGGCGGTGGTGCTCCTGACCTCCAACCTGGGCAGCGGCAGCGTGGGGGGCAAGGCCTGCGGCTTTGTGCGCGCCGACCGGCAGGCGGCGGCCAGAGAGGCCGTCATGGCGGCGGTGAAGCGGGCCCTGCGGCCCGAGCTGCTGTCCCGGCTGGACGGGGTGGTGCTGTTTCAGCCTCTGGAAAAAGAGAGCCTTTCGGCCATCGCCCTGGGGGAGCTGGAAAAGCTGGCGGAAAAGTGCCGAGGCCAGGGGGTGGCCCTCACCTGGGACGAGGCTGCGGTGGAGGCCCTGGTGTCCGACGGTCTGGACCCGGCTTTGGGTGCCCGGCCCCTGCGGCAGCGGGTGGAGCGGCTGGTGGAAGACCCCCTGGCGGCCGCCATTCTGGTGGGGCAAACCTCTGGGGCGGTGCACCTCACCCTTCGGGAAGGGCAGGTCAGCCTGCTGTGGCAGGAGCCTGCGGCGGTATAGATACAAAAAGAGCGGTGAAAACCGCTCTTTTTTTGTGCTTGTACTTGCATCTGACCTTAAAAAAAGATATAATAAGCTGATAAAATACGCAAAGTATGCAGATTTTTCTTGCAGGAGTGATAAATATGATGGATCATGCCAAACTGGCCCAACTGTTGTTTCCCCATGTGACCCAGACTCCCCAGCAGCTGCTGGAGGAAGTTTTCCCGCCCCGACAATTGAAGGATGGCGCTCTGGTCACCCGTTTCGCCCCCAGCCCCACTGGCTTTCTCCACATCGGCGGCGTGTTCACCGCCATGGTGGGCGAGCGTGCGGCCCACACCAGCGGCGGCCGTGTGATCCTGCGCATTGAGGACACCGATAAAAAGCGCGAGGTCAAGGGCGGCGTTTCCCAGATCGTCCAGGGCCTCACCGATTTCGGCATCACCTTTGACGAAGGCGCCACCGGCGACGATACCGAACAGGGCGACTACGCCCCCTATACCCAGAGCAAGCGTGCCCAGTACTACCATGTGTTCTGCAAGGACCTGGTGGAAAAGGGCCTGGCTTACCCCTGCTTCTGCTCTGCCGAAGAGATCGCCGAGCTCCGTGCCGGTCAGGAGGAGAAGGGCGTCACCCCCGGCTACTGGGGCGAGTATGCCAAGTGCCGTGACCTGACCCTGGAGCAGATCGAAGAGAACCTCAAGGCCGGTAAGCCCTATGTCATGCGTATGCGCTCCCCCGGCAAGCCCGGCGACCGTGTCAAATACAAGGACGGCATCCGGGGCGACATCGAGATGGAAGCCAATTTCGTGGACGTGGTGCTGCTCAAGAGCGACGGCATCCCCACCTACCATTTTGCCCATATCGTGGACGACACCCTTATGCGGGTCAACCAGGTCATCCGTGCCGACGAGTGGATCGCCTCTGTTCCCATCCACCTGCAGATGTTCTGGCTGTGCGGCCTGAAGGCCCCCAAGTACGCCCACGTTTCTCCCATCATGAAGGAGGAGGACGGCTCCAAGCGCAAGCTCTCCAAGCGCAAGGACCCCGAGGCCGCCGTGGACTTCTTCGTGGAAGAGGGCTACCCCGCCGAGGCGGTGGTGGAGTATCTGCTGACCATTGCCAACTCCAACTTTGAGGATTGGCGCAAGCAGAACAAGACCGCCCACTACAACGAGTTCCCCTTCAAGCTGAACAAGATGAGCGCTTCGGGCGCCCTGTTCGATATGATGAAGCTGAACAGCGTTTCCGCCGAGGTCATTTCCCGCATGGACAACGTGCAGGTCTATGACCAGGTGCTGGCCTGGGCTATGCGGTTCGACGCCGCCCTGTACGGCCTGCTGGCCGCCGCCCCCGACTATGCCAAGGCCCTGTTCGCCATCGACCGGGGCGGCAAAAAGCCCCGCAAGGACATCATCAAGTGGAAGGATGTTGCCGGCTACGCCGCCTACTTCTACGACGAGCTGTTCACCCGTGACGAAGAGCTGGAGATGGACAAGGACCTGCAGCTGCAGGTGCTGGAGGCATACACCGCCGTCATGGACTGCCAGGACGACAAGGACACCTGGTTCGGCAAGATGAAGGACATCTGCGAGCCCCTGGGCATGTCCCCCGACGTGAAGGCCTACAAGGCCGCCCCCGACCAGTTCAAGGGCCACGTGGGCGACGTTTCCGCCGTGGTGCGCATGGCCATCTGCGGCCGAAAGAACACCCCCGACCTGCACGCCATCATGGCCCTGCTGGGCCAGGAAAAGTGCCTGCGCCGTCTGGACGAATACAAGGCCATCTTGAAGGGCGAGAAGCCCTTTGCCGATGCCATTCCCGGTCACACCGGATTTGTGATTAAGTAAGCGAAGCAAGCGAGGAAATATCCCCTCATCCGGCTCTTCGAGCCACCTTCCCCCAGGGGGAAGGCACATATGGAATATAGGAGTGATAAATATGTCTGAAGAGATCAAGACTTCCAATTTTATTGAAGAGTTTATCGTGGAAGATATCGCCGAAGGCGGTCAGTTTGAAGGCAAGACCGTCCACACCCGTTTTCCCCCCGAGCCCAACGGCTATCTGCACATCGGCCATTGCAAGGCCCTGTGCATCGACTTCGGCACCGCCGAAAAGTTCGGCGGCAAGTGCAACCTGCGCTTTGACGACACCAACCCCACCAAGGAAGACGTGGAGTTCGTGGACGCCATCCAGGAGGATATCCGCTGGCTGGGCTTTGAGTGGGATCAGATGCTGTACGGCTCCGACTACTTCGAGCAGGACTACGAGTTCGCCGTGGAGCTCATCAAGAAGGGTCTGGCCTATGTCTGCGAGCTGACCCCCGAGGAGTTCAAGGAGTATCGCGGCGACACCTCCACCCCCGCCCGCTCCCCCTGGCGTGACCGCCCCATGGAGGAGTCTCTCGACCTGTTCGAGCGCATGAAGAACGGCGAGTTCCCCGAGGGCAAGTACACCCTTCGCGCCAAGATCGACCTGGAGAGCGGCAACTTCAATATGCGTGACCCCGTTATCTACCGCATCAAGTATGCCCACCATCACCGCCAGGGTGACAAGTGGTGCATCTATCCCATGTATGACTTCGCCCATCCCATCCAGGACGCCCTGGAGCACATCACCCACTCCCTGTGCTCTCTGGAGTACGAGGATCACCGTCCTCTGTACAACTGGGTCCGGGACAACGTGTCCGTTCCCTCCAAGCCCCGTCAGATCGAGTTCGCCCGTCTGGGCATCGACCACACCGTCATGTCCAAGCGCAAGCTCCGTGAACTGGTGGAAAAGGGCTATGTGAGCGGTTGGGATGATCCCCGTATGCCCACCCTGTGCGGCCTGCGCCGCCGTGGCTACACCCCCTCCTCCATCCGCAATTTCTGCGAGCGCATCGGCGTTGCAAAGGTGTCCTCCACCGTGGAGTACGGCTTCCTGGAGCACTGCCTGCGTGAGGATCTGAACGAGCACGCCAAGCGCGTCATGGCCGTTCTGCGCCCCGTGAAGATGGTCATCACCAACTATCCCGAGGGTCAGTCCGAGACCATGGAAGTGGAGAACAACCCCCTGCGTCCCGAGGACGGCACCCACACCGTCACCTTCTCCCGTGAGATCTACGTGGAGGCCGACGACTTTTTGGAGACTCCCGTGCCCAAGTACAAGCGCCTGTATCCCGGCGGCCCCGAGTGCCGTCTGAAGGGCGCCTATCTCATCACCTGCACCGGCTGCAAGAAGGATGAGGAGGGCAACATCGTGGAGATCTATGCCACCTACGATCCCGAATCCCGTGGCGGCGACCCCGCCGACGGCCGCAAGGTCAAGGGCGCTACCCTCCACTGGGTGGACGCCGCCACCGCCGTGGACGCCGAGGTGCGCATCTACAACAACCTGTTCACCGAGGCCGATCCCGACAACGCCGAGGGCGGCTTCCTCAACTGCCTGAACCCCGACTCTCTGGAGATCCTCAAGGGCTGCAAGGTGGAGGCCTCCCTCAAGGGCGCACAGGCTCCCGCCGACTTCCAGTTCCTGCGCCAGGGCTACTTCTGCGTGGACAGCAAGGACAGCACCCCCGAGCACATGGTCTTTAACCGGGCCGTGGAGCTGAAGGGCGCCAAGTTCTAAGATGGAACATTATCTGGACAACGCCGCCACCACGGCGGTCCTGCCCTGCGCCCGGGCGGCGGCCCTTGCCGCCATGGAGGAGTTCGGCAACCCCGGTTCCCTCCACGCCAAAGGCACCGCCGCCCGCAAGATTCTGGATGACAGCCGCAAGGCCCTTGCCGCCGCTCTGGGCTGCAAGCCTGCCTGCGTGACCTTTACCTCCGGCGGCAGCGAAAGCACCAACACCGCCCTCCGGGGCGCGGCACAGAAAAACCGCCATCTGGGCAAACATATTGTCTCCACCCAGATCGAGCACGACGCCACCCTCAACACCCTCAAGGCCCTGCAGAACCAGGGCTTTGAGGTGACGCTGGTGGCTCCCGAGATGGACGGCAGCGTCAGCGCCGAGGCCATCCGGGCCGCTCTGCGCCCCGATACCGCGGTGGTGAGCCTCATGGCGGTGTGCAACGAGACCGGCGCCATCCTGCCTCTGCGGGAGGCCAAAGCCGCCATGAAGCAGATCTGCCCCAAGGCCCTGCTCCATGTGGACGCGGTGCAGGCCTTTTGCAAGATCGGTCTGCCCATGGATATCATCGATCTGATGAGCCTGTCCGCCCACAAGCTGGGCGGCCTCAAGGGCAGCGGCGCTTTATACGTCCGGGAAGGCCTGCAGCTCCAGCCGCTGATCTACGGCGGCAACCAGGAGAGCGGCCTGCGCTCGGGCACCGAGGCCATGCCCCAGATCGCGGCCTTTGCCGCCGCGGCAGGGGAGCGGATGGCCAATTTCAGGGAAAACTGCGAAAAAATGGCCGCTTTGCGGGATCAATTGATCGTTGAGGCCCAGAAACTGGGCTGTAAGATCAACACCCCTGCAGACTGTGCCCCCCATATCGTCAATCTGTCCCCCTGCGTGGGCCGCTCGGAGGTCTACATCCGGGTGCTGTCCGACCGGGGCATCTATGTGTCCGGCGGCTCTGCCTGCAGCCGGGGCAAGAAATCCCATGTGCTCACCGCCATGCGTGTGTCGGGCAAAAACGCCGACGCCGCCCTGCGGGTGAGCCTGTGCCCCGAAACTTCCGAGGAAGATATCGACGCTTTTCTGTCGGCGCTGGCCGATGCGAAAAAGATGTTTTAAGGTGAAATTATGAAAGAAATTCTGCTTTGTAAGTGCGGCGAACTGGTGCTCAAGGGCCTCAACCGCCGTAAATTTGAGGACCGTCTGCAAAAGACCCTGCACTGGCGCCTGAAAAAGGTGGGCAACTTCAAGGTCCACGGCTGCCAGTCCACCTTCTACGTGGAGCCCCTGGATGAAAACGCTTCCATGGACGAAGCCATGGAGGTCTGCCGCCGGGTCTTTGGTCTGGTGGGCGTCTGCCGTGCCGTGGTGTGCGAAAAGGACATCAAGGATATCAAGGAAAAGGCCGCTTTGTACCTGAAAGACCTGCTGAACGGCGTCCGCACCTATAAGGTGGAGACCAAGCGGGCCGACAAGCGCTTTGCCCTCACTTCTCCCCAGATCAGCCGGGAGGTGGGCGGCTACCTCAGCGACGTTTACGCCCATCTGCAGCCTCAGATGGACGATCCCCAGGTCACCGTCCGTGTGGAGGTGCGTGAGGATTACGCCTTTGTCCACGGCGGCCCCATCCCCGGCGCCGGCGGCCTGCCCACCGGCACTTCCGGCCGTGGTATGTTGCTGCTCTCCGGCGGCATCGACTCTCCCGTGGCCGGCTGGATGATGGCCAAGCGCGGCCTGGAGCTGGGCAGCGTCCACTTCTTCAGCTATCCCTACACCTCCGAGCAGGCCAAGCAGAAGGTGCTGGACCTGGCGGAAGTGCTGTCCAAGTGGTGCGGCAAGCTTACCGTCACCATCGTGCCCTTTACCCATATCCAGACCGAGATCCGTGACAAGTGCAAGGAGGATTATTTCACCCTCATCATGCGCCGGTTCATGATGCGTCTGGCCGAGCAGGTAGCCATCCGTCAGGACTGCCAGTGCCTCATCACCGGCGAATCTCTGGCCCAGGTGGCCTCCCAGACCATCCAGGCCATCAACACCACCAACGCCGTCTGTGATATGCCCGTGCTGCGCCCGGTCATCGGCATGGACAAGGAAGAGATCGTCACCATCGCCCGCCGCATCGAGACCATGGACATTTCCATCCTGCCCTATGAGGACTGCTGCACCGTCTTTACCCCCAAGCATCCCCAGACCAAGCCCACCATGGAAAAGGTCCTGGAAGAGGAGCGCAAGCTGGATGTGGAGGCCCTCATCGCCGAGGCGCTGGAGGGCATCGAAAAGGTGACCCTGGGTTAAGCTATGAACTGTGAAATTTTAGGCGTCGGCACCGAGCTGCTCATGGGCGAGATCGTCAACACCGACGCCCAGATGATCGCCCAGGGCCTCAACGAGCACGGCTTCAACGTCTATTGGCAGACGGTGGTGGGGGACAACCCTCAGCGCCTCCGGGAGGCTTTGGAGACCGCCAAGCGCCGTGCCGATATTCTCATTACCACCGGCGGCCTGGGCCCCACCGCCGACGATCTCACCAAGGAGACCGTTGCCGAAGTGTTCGGCCGGCCCCTGCAGATGGATCAGCAGCAGCTGATCCGCCTCCGGGAGCGTATGGGCCCCAAAATGACCCCTAACAACGAAAAGCAGGCCATGCTGCCCGAGAATTGCACCGTCCTGGTGAACGACTGGGGCACCGCCCCCGGCTGCGCCTTTGAGGCGGAGGGCTGTCACGTGATCATGCTGCCCGGCCCGCCCCGGGAGTGCACCCCCATGTTCAAGCTGCGGGCGTTGCCCTATTTGGAGACCCTTTGCGGCGGCGTCATCGGCAGCCGCTATGTAAAGATCTTCGGTGTGGGCGAAAGCGCGGTGGAATACCGCACCCGGCCCCTGGCCGACAGCCTGGAAAACGTCACCATGGCCCCCTACGCCAAGGAGGGCGAGTGTGAGATCCGCATCACCGCCCGGGCCGAAACAAAGGAGCAGGCTCTTGCCATGTGCGACCCGGTGGTGGAGCAGGTGCGGGCCATTCTGGGCGACGCCGTTTACGGCGTGGACGTAGGATCCCTGGAAGAAGTGGTGGTCCGGGGCCTGAAGGAGCAGGGCAAGACCATCGCCTTTGCCGAAAGCTGCACCGGCGGCCTGCTGGCCAAGCGCATCACCGATATTTCGGGGGCTTCCGAGGTGTTCGGCTACGGCTGTGTTACCTATTGGAACGAAGCAAAAATGCAGGTCCTGGGCGTGAAGCCTGAGACCATCGAACGATATACCGAGGTCAGCGAGCAGTGCGCGCTGGAGATGGCCCGGGGCGTTCGCGCCCTTTCGGGAGCCTCCGTGGGCGTCAGCACCACCGGTTACGCCGGTCCCACCGGCGGCACCGAGGAACATCCCGTGGGCACCGTGTTTATCGGTCTGTCCTGGGAGGGCGGCGAGACGGTGTTCTGTCCCGAACGGCGGCCTACCCGCTCCCGGGAACAGGTGCGCCGTGCCGCCGCGAACCATGCCTTTGACCTGGTAAGAAGAACTGTTTTGAACCTGTAAAGCAAAAAGCCGCCTTGGCGGCAGACTGTGGAGGGGATACTTATGAGCAAAATCCTGATCATTGAGGACGAGATGACCATTGTGGATCTGATCTCCTTTAACTTAAAGAGAGAGGGCTTTGAGGTGGATGCCGCCTATGATGGCGTGTCCGGCCTGGAAAAGGCCCTGTCCGGCTGGGCCGATCTGATCCTGCTGGACGTGATGCTGCCCGGCATGAACGGCTTTGATCTGCTGCAGAAGCTGCGGCAGGAGAGCGATGTGCCGGTGATCATGGTCACCGCCCGTGAAGAAGAGCGGGACAAGGTGCTGGGTCTGGAGACCGGCGCCGACGACTACATGACCAAGCCTTTTTCCGTCAAGGAGCTGGTGGCCCGCATCAAGGCCAACACCCGTCGCCGTGCCGGCGAAAACCGACAGGGCGGCAGCCGCATGAGCTTCGGGCCTTACATCGTGGACACCGGCCTGCAGGAGATCCGCCGTGCAGACACCTCGGTGGAGCTGACCCAGCGGGAGTACGACCTGGTGTGCTATTTCCTCACCTCGGCCGGCCGTGTGGTCAGCCGGGAGGAGCTGATGGAAAAGGTCTGGGGCTACGAGTACTACGGCGATCTCCGGGCTGTGGACGTGGCCATGCGCCGCCTGCGCGAAAAGCTGGAAGAGGATCCTGCGAACCCCAAGTATTTCATCACCAAGCGCGGCGCCGGTTATTATCTGCAGAAATAAACCTATCTGTCATTCTGAGTCACGATGTGACGAAGAATCTCCCACCCACAGGGGAGATCCTTCGCTGCCGCTCAGGATGACACACGATCTTAAAAATCTGTAAAAAGGAGGAAAACTGAGTTATGTTTCGCAGTCTGCACAGAAAACTGGTGCTGGTACTGGTGCTGCTGATCGTTTCGGTCATGGCCGTGGTGGGTACCTTTCTGATCAACTCGGTGACCTCTTACCATATCCGGGAGTTCCGGAGCCAGATGTCCTCGGTGTTCACCTCCGAGTTCATCCTCACCCTGGAGCAGAACGCCGACGATCACGGCACCCTCCGGGGCATGATCGAGGCCTATTCGGCCTCTCTGGGCATCGACGAATACCGCTGCTTCTATGTGCTGGACGGCCGCACCGGCGCCTATCTGTCCGGTTCGGACGACGACTACGGCGCAAAGCTGCAGCTGACCCCCAACATCCTCACCGCCATGACCGGACAGGTGGGCCAGACCACCGAGACCCTGGGCGAATACTTTGACGTGGCCGTGCCCATCCGGGACGAGCAGGGAACGGTACTGTTCGTGGTGGGTGTGCTGGATGACAAGTCCGAGCTGCAGGAGCTCAACTGGAACCTGTTCACCATTCTCATCCGGGCCATTCTGTTCGGCCTGGTGGTGGCCATCTTCCTGTCTTTCCTGCTGTCCAAGACCATCACCACCCCGGTGGAAAAGCTCACCGAACAGGCCGCCCGCATTGCCGCCGGTGACTTTACCTCTTCGGCCCAGGTCCATTCCGACGACGAGATCGGTATCCTAAGCGATACCTTTGACGAAATGAGCGTCCAGCTGGAGACCACCCTCCGCCAGGTGGAGGAGGAACGCAACAAGCTGGGCACCCTCTTCCAGCACATGACCGACGGCATGGTGGCCTTCGATTCCGCTGGCGTCCTGCTGGAGTTCAACCCCGCCGCTGAGGTCATGCTGGACCGCAAGATGGAGGACGGCCTCCGCTATACCGACATTTTCCCCGAGGTGCAGGTGCGCCAGGAAGACCTGGCCCAGGACGGCAAGTCCATCGAGATCGACTATGCCGCCGGCCCTCGGTTTTTGAAGATCTATTTTGCCCCCATCCGTCTGGGTGCCGAGGGCAAGGGCCTCATGGCCGTTCTGCACGACGTCACCGAGCAGCGCAAGCTGGACGACAGCCGCCGGGAGTTCGTGGCCAACGTTTCCCATGAGCTGCGCACCCCCCTGACCAACGTCCGTGGCTATGCCGAGACCCTCATGAGCGCCGACGACATCGACCGGGATATCCAGATGCGGTTTTTGGGCGTTATCAGCAGCGAGGCCGACCGCATGACCCGCATCGTCAAGGACCTTTTGACCCTGACCCGTCTGGACTACAACCGCATGGAAATGCACATGCAGCCCATGGATCTGCGGGAGTTGGGCCAGAAGGCCGCCGACGCCATGGAAGGCCAGGCCTCCGGCCAGGGCCTGACCCTGACCTGCACCCTGCCTGAGGAAATGCCCCAGGTGCTGGGCGATGCCGAGCGCATCCAGCAGGTCATCATCAACATTATCACCAACGCCATCAAATACAACAAGCCCCAGGGCAGCATCGCCATCACCGGCGGCACCGAGGGCGAGCAGGTGTTCCTCCGGGTGGAGGACACCGGTATCGGCGTGCCCAAGGCCGACCTGGAGCGTCTGTTTGAGCGCTTTTACCGGGTGGATAAGGCCCGCAGCCGCGAAAGCGGCGGCACCGGCCTGGGCCTGGCCATCGCCAAGCAGATCGTGGAGAGCCACGGCGGCCACATCGGCTTTGAAAGTGAATACGGCAAGGGCAGCGTGGTGACGCTGTATCTGCCCCAGCTGAAAGACGAGGCCGCCCATGGCTGATAAGCTGAAAAACCTGCTGCTGGCAGTGCTGCTGCTCATTATGGCCAGCCTTTTGGCTCTGACCTTCTTTGTCAGCATCCAGGGCAGCCAGGGGGGCAACCGCCTGCTGCAGAGCCGGGAAGAAAGCGAAAGCCTGGTGATCCCCGTGACCTCCAGTCCTGCGGCCCAGCCGGAGGAACTGGCACTGCTGGGTGCCCAGGGCCTGTTTTTGGCCCGGGACGGCGAAACCTATGACCAGCTGTACCGGCAGGTGGAGCCCCTGTGGCAGGAAGCCCTGGGCTCGGCCACGGCGCTGGAGCCGCTGGCGACCGACGCCTATCTGACGCTTTTGCAGGCGCCCGGCGTCCTTTTGCAGTATCATACCGCCCAGCCCATGTATCTGCTGCGGGCCTGGAGCGGCAGCGAGCACACCGCTGAGGAGCTGGAAGTCACCGGCCTGGCCCTGGTGGGAACACAGAATGAAGTGCTGCTGCTGGTCACCGACCGGCAGGGCGGCCGCTGGCAGGCCCAAACGGCAGCATCCTATAATGAATTGGACAGCCTTTGCGCGGCTGTGGATGTGAGCAACGGACAGCTGGCTGGGGAACACGCCGTTGTGCCTGCCGACCAGGTGCTCACCTGGCAGGCACACAGCTGTGCCGCCGTGCAGACCTCTGCCGCCGAAATGACCCAGCGTGGCGAGCTGTCCCAGACCCTGCTGTCCCTGTTCGGCATGAACGCCTATCTGACAAAGGTCTATCCCACCGCCGACGACAGTCTGGTGTACGTGGAGGGCCACAGCACGGTGAGCCTCACCCCCCAGGGCGATCTGACCTATTCGGGCGAGGGAATGGATCTGGAGCTGACCGCGGCGGCTGGAACCGCCCGGCAGGCCGAGATCTGCGGCAAGGTCTATGACCGCATGAGCCTTTTGTGGGAGCAGGCCGGTGCCGGCGGCACCCTCAGCCTGGAAACCATGCAGTTCGAGGGCGACCGGGGCGTGCTGCGCTTCGGCCTCCATCTGGAGGGTACCTGTCTGGAGCGCGGTGAGGGCCATTGGGCCACCGTCACGGTGGAAAACGGCCGCATCACCGGCATCAACGCCGCCCTGCGGCAGCTGGAAACCGGCGACAGCCTGCGGCTGCTGCCCACCCGACAGGCTGCGGCAACCCTGAAAGAGGGCCGCGGTGTGGTGCGTGTCCGGCTGCTGGAGCAAGAGGCGGGCCTCTTTGTGCCCCAGGTCTGCTTTGTGACGGAGGAATAAGCCATGGAATGGAGAAAAATACGCAGTTGGCTCATCGTGATGGTGCTGGCGGTGGATCTGTTCCTGGCAGGAAATTTGCTGCTGCAGGGACTGGCTGTCCGGCAGAATGAACGGCAGGCCGCCCAGGACGCGGTGGCCGTGGCCCAGAGCCGGGGGATCGAGATCTCCCTGGAGGCCGTGCTGCGCCTTCCCGAGGAAATGACCCTGTGGCAGGCACAGCGCAGCGATCAGCTGGAGGGTGCTGCCGCCCAGGCCCTGTTGGGCACGGTGCGGCGGGAGAGCCCCGGCGGCGGCGTTGCCATCTATACCGGAGCATCCGGCCAGATGCTTTTCCGACGGGGTGGTGCCCTGGAGCTGGACGGCCCCTGGAACGGGACGGCGTTTGACGCCGCAACCTGTGTGGAGGTGCTGGAAAACGCCGGGTTTGCCCTGGATGAGGCACAAACCCTGCAGACCGACGGCCAGGTGCAGCTGATCCAGCAGTATGCGGGTTATCCCATTTTCAACAGCCGCCTGACCTGTCAGAACGGGGAGGGCCGCCTGCAGGCAGAGGGCCGCTGGATGCTCACCGAGGAGCCCGTTGCCGCAGGCGCCAGCCTGAGCCGCGCGCAGCTGGTGCTGACCCTCTGCGACCTGTTGGAGAGCCGCCAGACCGCCCTGCGGGAAGTGCAGGCGGGCTATTGCCTGCTCAGCGAGGACGGTCAGAGCCTGACCCTGGAGCCCGTGTGGGCGGTGGACACCGCCGACGGACGGATCCTGATCAGCTGTATCTCCGGCGAAACGCTGAACGGATAACTTAAAAAAGATTTAAAAAATTTCTGCAATGTCTTTCTATTTGCGGAAAAATGTGTTACACTAATACTGAAATAGTGTGGAAGTCCGCGCTTTTCCGAAAAAACGATGCGAATGAGAGGGTGCCTCTTTGGATAAATTTGTGATTCACGGCGGGAAACCGCTGTTTGGCGAAGTGACGGTCAGCGGCGCGAAAAACGCGGCGGTGGCCATCATTCCTGCTGCCGTCATGGTGGACGGCGTCTGCCGAATCGAAAATATTCCCATGGTCAGCGACGTGGTCATTCAGCTGGAGATCCTCCGGGAGCTTGGCTGCGGCGTCCGCCTGCTGGACAAGAATACCGTGGAGATCGACAGCCGGGCCCTGCATACCAACTCGGCCGTCAGCGACCTCAACCGCAAGATGCGGGCCTCCTACTACCTGATCGGCGCCTTTTTGGGCCGCTTCCGCAAGGCCGAGGTGGCCATGCCCGGCGGCTGCAACTTCGGCGGCGTTCGCCCCATCGACCAGCACATGAAGGGCTTTGAGGCCCTGGGCGCCAAAATGGATATCCGCAACGGTATCGTCTATGCCGACGCCGCCGAGGGTCTCCGGGGCGCCAACATCTATCTGGACGTGGCATCTGTGGGCGCCACCGTCAACATCATGCTGGCCGCCTGTCTGGCCGAGGGTCAGACCATCATTGAGAACTCCGCCAAGGAGCCCCATATCGTGGACCTGGCCAACTTCCTCAACTCCATGGGCGCCGACATCATGGGCGCCGGTACCGATGTGATCAAGATCCGCGGCGTCAGCCAGCTGACCGGCGGTTTCTATTCCATCATCCCCGACCAGATCGAAGCCGGCACCTATATGGCAGCCGTGGCTGCCGCCGGCGGCAGCGTTCTGGTGAAGAACGTCATCCCCAAGCACATGGACTGCATCACCGCCAAGCTGGAAGAGATGGGCTGCGAGATCTGCGAAGAGGATGACAGCATCCGTCTGGAAAAGACACGCCGTTTGAAGCGCGCCAATGTAAAGACCATGCCTTATCCCGGCTTCCCCACGGATATGCAGCCCCAGATCGCTGTGTGTATGGCTATGGCCAACGGCACCAGCATCGTGACAGAG
>JAFXDF010000032.1 GCA_017521295.1 Clostridia bacterium
GGTCTGCTGCCCGAGTTCGCCAGCCGCTTCCCCCACGAGTTCTCCGGCGGTCAGCGTCAGCGTATCGGTATCGCCCGGTCCCTGATCATGGAGCCCGAGTTCATCATCGCCGACGAGCCTATCTCCGCTCTGGACGTGTCCATCCGCGCCCAGGTGCTGAACCTGCTGAGCCGTCTGCAGAAGGAGCGCGGCCTGACCTATCTGTTCATCGCCCACGACCTGTCGGTGATGCGTTTCATTTGCGACCGCATCGCCGTTATCCACAAGGGTGTCATCGTGGAGCTGGCCGAGACCGAAAAGCTGTATCGCCATCCCCTGCATCCCTACACCCGCGCCCTGCTGTCCGCCATTCCTCTGCCCGATCCCGAGTCGGAGAAGAAGAAGGTGCTGGAGGTCTACGATCCTTCCAAGCACAACTACGAGACCGACAAGCCCGTTTGGACCGAGATCGAGCCCGGCCACTTCATCATGGCCAACCAGGAAGAACTGGCAGTCTACCGCCAGAAGCTGGCACAGTAACACAGGGGCAGTTTCCCCTTTTTCACGCAAAAAGCGCTGTCATTTTGACAGCGCTTTTTTGTTAGATCAAATCTTAGTATTATCGTTTTCCACTGCCCGATTCTCTCGCTGACGGCGCGTTGACGATATGCTGACCGAAAAGAATTGCCTGTTTTAGGCTACACAGATGGATTCGATTCACTTATTGCACCGGTGTATAACGCCGGATCATCAGCCGCAACGACAGTCCACTAAGGCACTTGCAATTCCGGAAAGCCGCTCTTTAAAGCGAATGGTACAGGACTATGAGTTTATGGTTATTCAGCAAGCCATTGAGCAGTGCGGAAGCATCCGAAAGGCAGCGGCGGTATTGAAAACTTCCCATGCAACCTTATCCAGAAAAATTACAGAGTATAATCTTTTGATTAAACCTTAAAGAATCCGCCCTTTAGTAAAGGGCGGATTCTTTAAGTGGGTAATGATTGCACGCTACACACAAAATTGCCCTACTTGTGTCCGTCAGCGAATGGTCAGCGACGTGTTGACCAAAAACCCGCTTTGTGATCGATGTCCTCCGGGGTTGGAACCCGGGATCAATTGCTCATAACCGATTGACCGTAGATTTACCGGTTGCCACCGTGACGACTCAAAACACTGTCTTTCTTTGTTTTCCGGCAGAAAAAACAGCAAAACCTTTCGCGCTTCAGCGTGTGATACTCCAAGAGTGCTCCAGCGTCCTTTACTTGAAAGGCCGATCGCAGGATAAGCTCCGGGGCTTGCTGATTTTATGTCATTTAATCTATCGATTGCAGGTTGCAAATGGTATTCTTTTCTTATAACCGTACGAAAAAGTGCGGATTTTGAAAGGAGAATTTCCATGAGAAAGATGATCGATCGCAAACTTTTCACACAGCCTGTTACACCTCCGGAAAACAGATATACTCTGATGAGTGTGACTGTCTATCCCGACGGAAAGTTCAATATGAACGGGAAATTGGCTGAGAAGCTGGGCGGCAAACGGCTTTGTATCTCGTTTACGGCGGATGCAAAAAACTTTATACTTGCAGAGGAACCCGGCAGCAACCTCGCAATCCCTTTCCCCAAAAACGGATCCAAAACCATTCCCTCTGCGCTGGAAAGGATTAAAAACGGGAAAATACCGCTGCCTGCCAAATATGAGGTGTGGCTTGGGGAGGACGGCATCTGGCAGGGGGATTATGCGGAAAACCCTACTTCATCGCCTGCAGACAAGCACCACAGTTCAAAGAAGCATTAAAAGCATTGTCAGATACGCATTTGAACGTCCTGCTGGATTTTTTGAGTGAAATGACAACAGAGGATGATCTTCACGAAATGATCCTTTGTTGCTATGAAGCGTGGAACATTCAAAAAAGGAAGCCGGCGGAGCGTGCGCGCGCCGCAATTGCCGATGGCATCAAAAAACGAAAATGTGAAGCCAGTACGCTTTATAATAAGCGCAGAAACATATCGTTGGATCAATGTTTTGGGGAAAGCAAAACACCGGCGGCGGACTTTCTGAACCTCACTGAGTGGAGAGAGTGGGAATGACCGGTCCTGCCGGTATCCAGGTATATCCCTCGAACCATGAAGAACAGCATCCGAATGGATGCTGTTCTTTGTGACCTATAAGAGAAAATTATTATAAATCCAGGATGGTATTTTTTCTATTTTGTTATATTATAAAAATATGCTTTATAGAAAGGAGAAATCCGATGAGAATCGAAACACTGGAAAACTTTATTGCCATATCCAGAGAAGAATCCATTTCGCTTGCTGCCGAAAAGATGCATATCTCGCAGCCGGCGCTGAGTCAGCAGCTCGCAAGTATGGAGAAGGAGCTGGGGGCAAAGCTGTTTGTGCGGGACACCAGAAAGCTGAAGCTGACCGACGCGGGCATGATCGTCCAGAGAAAAGCCGCCGAGATCCTCTCCCTTTATCAGGAGATGAAAACCGACCTTACCGGTGAAAATATCGAGGGCAAGATCCGCATCGGCTGCGGTGAGCTTGCATCGATGGACATGCTGAGCGATGCTATCGCAGCTTTTTCGGAGATCCATCCCCGGGTGTCCTTTCACCTGATCTCCATGAACGCCGACAAGTCGGTGGAAATGATGGATCACGGCCAGCTGGAGCTTGCGTTGGTGATGGAGCCCATCTTTTTTGAAAAGTACAATTTCATGCGCTTTCCCGTGGAGGAGGAGTGGGTGTGCTGTATGAGGCAGGACGATCCTCTTGTTGATAAGGAATACATCACACCCAAGGACCTGGCCGGAAGCCGCATCATCCTTCCCTACCGGGAAGGTGCCGCCAACATCGTTCTGAGCTGGTTCGGCGAATATGCCGCCACCCTGAAGGTCGCTGGCAGCAGCAGCTTCTATTCCAACGCGGCCGTCATGGTAAAGAAGGGAATGGGCCGCGCCATCTATATCAAGCGGCAGGTGCCCTATCCCTCCGATGACGATGTCATATGCCGCCGGCTGGAGCCGAGGATCAAGGTGCTTTCCTCCCTGATTTGGGATAAGCAGTATCAAAGCACGGAAGTCCGAAAGTTCATCGAATTTCTTATTGGATTTTTGAATAAATAATCATGCAAAAATCGAACTTGTATTTAGTAATTGGATAGTTTACCATAGGGCTGTCGAAATGCTAAATAAAAGGAGATTTTTGATCATGATTCAGGCATTTGGTATCGGATGCACATTGCTTCTGCTGATCGCGCTGGCGATCGCGGTTTATAAAGGCGTCCCCATCCTGGTGGCTTCGCCCATCTGCGGCGCGCTGTGTCTGCTCTGCAACGGCATGCCCGTTATGGAGGGCATGAAGGAAGCTTACATTGGAGAGGCCGCCGGCTTTTTCAAGACATGGTTCCTGTTCTTCCTGGCCGGTGCCATTCTCGGTAAGATCATGGAGCGCTCGGGCGCTGCCGCAAGCATCGCGCGATTCATCATTGACAAGTGCGGCACCGGAATGGCCATCCCCGCTGTTGTCATCGCCTGCGGCGTTCTGATGATGGGCGGCGTCAGCGGCTTTGTGGTGGTGTTCACCCTGGCCCCCCTCTCGGTGGAGCTGTTCCGCACGGCCGACATTCCCCGTCAGTACATCCTGCCCACCATCGCCATGGGCAACGCCGGTCCCTTCATGTGGATCGCAGGCAGCCCCCAGGTGCAGAACGTTCTGCCCATGAACCTGTTCGGCACCACCGCAACGGCAGGCTTTGTGGTGTCTATTATTTGTACTGTTTTCTTTATTGCCCTCAGCCTGATTTACTTAAACACCAAGCTCAAAAAGGACAGAGCCCGCGGCCTGCACTTTGAGTCCAGACCCAAGGACGTCATTCTGGCAGACGAAGTGGAGCTTCCCTCTTTCTTCATGAGCATTCTGCCTCTCATCGTGGTCTTTGGCATGTTCGCCCTGCTGCAGGTGGATATCCTGCTGGCGCTGGTCATCGGCATCGTCGTCGCCCTGATCATTTCCCGGAAGTATCTCAAGGGCAATGTGATGAAAACCCTGATGGCAGGCGCTGACGGCGCAACCACCAATATGGTAGGCGTGGCCATGATTGTCGCCTTTGCGGGCGCCTTCAAGTCCACTCCCAACTTCCAGCTGGTGGTGGATGCCCTTCTGGATCTGCCCTTCCCGCCGCTGGTGTCGGCTGCCATCGCGGTCAACGTGCTGTGCGGTATTACCGCATCGGCCGGCGGCGGTCTGCAGGTGGCCCTGCCCGTTATCGCGCAGCCCTATCTGGATCTTGGCGTCAATGCCGTTGCCCTGCACCGCGTCACCGCCATTTCCTGCGGCGTGCTGGACAGTATGCCCCACAGCGCCTGGCTCAACGCCACCCTGGAAGCCACTCAGCTGACCCAGAAGGAAACCTATAAGATGTTTGCCACCATCTGCATCGGCATCGCGGCCCTTACCACCGTCCTTGCCATTGTTTTGTTCTCGGTATTCCCCGTTCTGTGCAATTTCTAAGAAACCGCAGACGGTAAGGATCAATAACTTTAAAGGAGACGAACAATGAACGTAAAGGACATGAAAATTGCCGTTCTGGGCGCAGGCACCATGGGCAGAAGCGTTGCCCAGCTCTTTGCCATGAACGGACATCCGGTGTGGCTGTATAACCGCACCCCCGAGAATCTGGAAAAGGCACTGGTGCTCATCAAGAGCAGCCTGACCGAGCTGATCTCCCTCGATATGGTGAAGGAAGAGGAGATCCCTGCCATTATGGCAAGGATCCGCGGCACCTCCGACCTGAAGGAGGCGGTGGAAGACGCCGACTTCATCAGCGAAAGCGTCGCGGAAAACAGAGACATCAAGATCGGCGTATACAAAGCCATCGACGAATACGCCAAGGACAGCTGTATCGTCACCTCCGATACCTCCACCATGAACGTTTTTGAGTTCATCCGGATCAGAAACATGGACAAGCTGGCCATCGTCCACTTCTTCAACCCCGCATACGTCATGCCGCTGGTGGAAGTGGTCAAGGGCGAAGAAACCTCCGACGAAACGGTTGCTGTCATCAAGGCGCTGCTCACCGATGTGGGCAAGAAGGTGGCTGTCCTCAACAAGGCCATCCCCGGCTTCATCCTCAACCGCATCACCCTTGCGGTGTTCCGCGAGGTGACTTATATCGCCGGCATGGGCTATGCCAGCCCCGAGGATATCGATACCGCCATCGTGTCCACCTTCGGCCCCCGCTATGCCTTTGAAGGCCCCTTCGGCCTGGTGGACTTTGCGGGCAGTGAGCTGTATAAGCGGCTGGCCGAACTGCTCTTCCCCGAGATCTCCGATGCCAAGGTCCCGCCCCAGCTCATTCAGGATATGATCGACAGCGGCAAGCTGGGCGTGCGCTCGGGTGAGGGCTTCTACCACTACGATCACCCCGAAACCGCCGGCGGAAAGCGCGAAGTGAAGATCACCAGAATGATCCAGGCCATCAATCAGGTGAACGAAGAGCTGGGCGGCTACAACGACTAAAGCGTACACACTTTTCTATAATCTCTCTCCGCAAAGAGCGGCGCCCCGTTATTGGATGTTCCGGGGCGCCGCTCGCTTTGTATCAAAACAGCGGCAGTCACCGCTGCAGGAAGTTTGAAAAACCATGGACAAATATTGCGGAAAGAAGTATAATAAGCATAACAATGTGCTTTCCGCTGTTTTAATTATGAATGCAAAGGAACGATGACATGAAAACTGACAAGAAAACGCTGGCGCTGACTGCCGCCAAAGCCCGCCTCCTTGCCGTGCAGATGGTATACGAGGCAGCCTCCGGCCATCCCGGCGGCTCTCTGAGCTGCCTGGATGTTCTGACCGCTCTGTACTTTGATGAGATGAAGATCGATCCTGCCAATCCCCGTGATCCCGAGCGCGACCGCTTCGTGATGAGCAAGGGTCACTGCTCTCCCGCCGTCTATCCCACCCTGGCGCTGCGCGGCTTCTTCCCCGTGGAAGAGCTGAAGATGTTCCGCCGCATCGACGGCCATATGTCCGGTCACGTGGAAATGAAGCACGTTCCCGGCGTCGATATGTCCACCGGCTCCCTGGGCCAGGGCATCTCCACCGCCGTGGGTATGGCGCTGGCCGGCAAGCTGGGCAACAAGGACTATCGCGTCTATTCCGTTCTGGGTGACGGCGAAGTTGCCGAGGGTCAGGTCTGGGAAGCCTTTATGGCCGCCAACAAGTACCATCTGGACAATCTGTGCGCCATCGTGGACGTGAACGGCCTGCAGATCGACGGTAAGACCTGCGACGTTATGCCCACCGAGCCCCTGGACGACAAGTTCCGCTCTTTCGGCGCTCATGTCATCACCATCGACGGTCACGACTTTGACGCCATTACCGCCGCTTTTGCCGAGGCAAAGGCCACCAAGGGTCAGCCTACCGTCATCCTGGCAAAGACCGTCAAGGGCAAGGGCGTTTCCTTCATGGAAAACAACGCCGGCTGGCACGGCAAGGCACCCAACGACGAACAGTTTGCACAGGCAAAGGCAGAATTGGAAGCGGCCATCGCCGCACTGGAGGGCTAAACAATGGGAGAGAAAATCGCAACCAGAAACGCTTACGGTCAGGCTCTGGCCGAGCTTGCCAATCAGTATCCCGAGATCGTTTGCTTTGACGCCGACCTGGCCGGCGCTACCATGAGTAAATTCTTCCTGGAAGCCCACCCCGACCGCTTCTTTGATATGGGCATCGCCGAGTGCAACATGCAGGGCGTTGCCGCCGGTATGGCCGCCTGCGGTTATAAGCCCTTTACCAACACCTTCGCCATGTTTGCCGCCGGCCGTTCCTGGGAGCAGATCCGCAACTCTATCTGCTATCCCGGTCTGAACGTCAAGGTGGTTGGCTCTCACGGCGGTATCTCCGTTGGTGAGGACGGCGCCACCCATCAGTGTATCGAGGATTTCGCCATCATGCGCGTCATCCCCGGCATGACCGTTCTGTGCCCCTGCGACGCCAACGAAATGCGTCTGGCAACCGAGGCGCTGGTGAACTATGACGGTCCCGCCTATATGCGTCTGGGTCGTCTGGCTGTGGAGACCGTCACCGACACCATCCCCGGCTACAAGTTCGAACTGGGCAAGGGCATCCAGCTCCGTGAGGGCAAGGATGTGACCATCATCGCCAACGGCATGATGGTGCAGATGGCTCTGACTGCCGCCGAGCAGCTGGCCGCAGAAGGTATCTCTGCCCGGGTGGTGGACATGCACACCATCAAACCTCTGGACGGCGATATCATCAAGAAGGCCGCCGAAGAGACCGGCGCCATCGTGGTCACCGAGGAGCACAACATCGTCGGCGGTCTGGGCGCTGCCGTTGCCGAGTTCTGCAGCGAGAACTGCCCCGTGCCCGTGGTGCGTCACGGTGTCAACGACGAGTTCGGTCGCAGCGGCAAGGCCCCCCTGGCCCTGAAGGCCTTCGGCCTGACCCCCGAAGTCATTGCTGAAAAGGCCAAGAAGGCCCTGGCAATGAAAAAGTAAAGCTTTACCCAAAACGGGAGCGTCTGTGCGACGCTCCCGTTTTTATAATATTGGCAGGTGCAGCTGTTAAAGATTGTGATGGATGTCCCGGTAAAACGCGCAGGCCACGTCATAGAATTTCTGCATGGACTGGGAAAAGACCCGGTTCCGCCGCCACACAAGGCCCAGCTTTCGCTTTTCGGCCGGCCAGGTGATGGGGATGTAAGTGACGTTTTTTTCTTCTGTTTTTTGAGCAGCCAGCTTGGTGGTGACGCTGACGCCGTGGTTTTCCGCCACCATCTGATCCCGGAGGGTGTAGTCGCAGACCATCACCACCGAGGGCTCAAATCCGGCCTGGACAAACAGGGCGGAGATGAACTGCTGCAGATTGGTAGAGGGATCCAGGTTGATGAAATGCTCGTTTCTGCAGTTCCGCAGATCCACGCCGGGGCTGCCGGCCAGGGGATGGGACTTGTGCACCAGCAGCACCATGTCGTCCTCATAGAGGGTGGTGTGCTGGATCTTGGCATTATCCAGGGCTTCCACTCGGTTGATGCCCCCCAGATACAGGTCGATCTTACCCGCAAGGATCTGGTCCACGTAACGGTAGCCTTCCACCGAATAGCGGTTGATGCGCACCTCGGGATAGAGGGCGGCAAAATCCTGGAAAACCTCGGTCCAAACATAGGGGCTCAGCAGGCCCAGATTGAGCTTGCAGTCGTCGGCGTTGCGCAGGCGGTCGATGGCCTGCCGGCCGTTTTCCAGGGCCAGGAAGGCCTCCTCCACATAGGCCTTATAGGCCTGCCCGTAGGGGGAGAGGGTGATGTTGCGGCCCTTGCGGATGAAGAGGGGCGCGCCCAGCTCGGCCTCCAGTTTTTTGATGGTGGCGCTGAGGGAGGGCTGGGAGATATGGAGCTGTTCGGCGGTTTTGGAAACGTGTTCGTTGGCCGCCAGGCGGAGAAAATATTCCAGCTGCAGAAGATCCATGGGGCACCTCCGAAATCATAAATAAGAATCTATAATGATATAATTCATTATATCTTGGACTTTATGAGAAATCAATGGTATATTGAAAATACAAAAAATCATTAAAATGGACATAGAGGCTGAAGTTTCGGAAAGGAGTTTTATATGGAAAAAAGAACGATCCGAATCGGTGTTGACGTGGGCGGTACCAACACCGATATCTGCGCCGTTGATGAAAAGACCGGCGAACTGATGGTCTATAAGCTGCCCTCTTCCCTGCACGACCAGTCTGCCGCCGTTGTGGAGGGCGTTCAGGTCATTGCCAAGGAATACGATTTCGATGGCAAGGATGTTGACCGCTTTATGCACGGCACCACTGTTGCGACCAACGCCATTCTGGAGGGCAGAGGCGCCAAGACTGCCTTGATCACCACCGGCGGTTTCCGCGATCTGCTGGAGATCGGCCGCCAGAAGCGTCCCGACCTGTATGACATCCAGGCCGACAAGGCCCCCACCCTGGTCAAGCGCGATCTGCGCTTTGAGATCAACGAGCGTCTGAGCTATAAGGGCGAAGTCATCCGCGAGATCGACCCCGCCGAAGTGGAAAAGGTAGTCGAGCAGATCAAGGACAAGGATGCCAAGGCCATCGTTGTCATGCTGCTCAACGCCTATCTGAACAATGAAAACGAAGCAAAGATCAAAGAGATCATTGCCGAAAAATATCCCGAGGCCTTCCTCACCATCTCCAGCGACCTGTCCAAGCAGTTCCGCGAATATGAGCGTCTGTGCGGCACCGTGCTCAACTCCTTCGTTGGCCCCGAGGTCAAGAAGTACATGAACAATCTGAAGAGCACGCTGGAGTCCATCGGTATTCATAATACCTACATCAACCACTCCAACGGCGGTCTGATGTCCATCGACGAGTCCATGAAGTTCCCGGTGAAGACCGCTCTGTCCGGCCCCGCTGCCGGCGTGGTGGGCGCCCAGTACATCACCGATCTGATCGACGAAAAGGATCTGATCACCGTGGATATCGGCGGCACCAGTACCGATATCAGCCTGGTGGTGGACGGCCGTTTCGAGGCCTCTGACGAAAAGACCATCAGCGGCTATCCCGTCCGTATCCCCTCCATCGATATTTCCACCATCGGTGCCGGCGGCGGCTCCATCGGCTGGATCGACAGCGGCGGCATCCTGAAGGTAGGCCCCCAGAGCGCCGGCGCCAACCCCGGCCCCGCCTGCTACAACCTGGGCGGCACTAAGGCCACCATCACCGACGCCCGCGTGGTGCTGGGCCATCTGAACCAGGAGAATCTGCTGGGCGGCCGTCTGCCCATCGACGCGGAAAAATCCCGCAAGGCTGTTCAGGAGCTGGCCGACAAGATCAATATGGAGTTGCTGGAAACCGCCCGCGGCATCATTTCTGTCTCCAACTCCAACATCACCAAGGAGATCAAGAACGTTACCGTTGCCAAGGGCTATAACCCCAGCGACTTCTGTCTGGTGGCCTTCGGCGGCTCCGGCCCCCTGCACGCCGCCGAGCTGATCGAAGAAATGACCATCAAAAAGGCTCTGATCCCCAAGACGCCCGGCCTGTTGGCCGCTTACGGTCTGCTCACCGAGAATATGCGCCGTGACTTCGTCCAGACCTACGTTATGGATCTGTCCGACGAGACCAAGGCCGTTCTGGACCGCCAGTTCCGTGCCCTGGAAGCCGACGCCGACGTGTGGTTTGCCGAAGAGAGCATTGATCCTTCTCAGCGCCATCGGGAGTACTTCCTGGATATGCGCTACAAGGGCCAGAACCACGAGATCCGCGTGCCCATCCAGATCGAGGCCATCGACTCCGCCGCCGCTCTGCGTGCCGAGTTCATCAAGGCCTATGAGCGCCTGTATTCCTTCAGCTCCGATGACGCTGTCCAGATCGTCAACTTCGGTCTGTCCGCTCTGGGCGATATCGTCTATCCCACGGTCACCAAGGACGAGTACGCCGGCGAGGATCCCTCTGCCGCCGTTATCGGCAGCCGCCATGTCTATGAAGGCAACGGCAAGTTCGCCGACTATATCCTGTATGACCGCGACAAGCTGCGCTGCGGCAACGTGATCCAGGGCCCTGCCATCATCGAGCAGATGGACAGCACCACCATCGTCCTGTCCAACCACAAGGCCACTGTGGACACCTATCTCAACATGATGATCGAGCGCAAGTAATTTAGGAGGTGCTTCAAATGAAAGAAATCAATTCCATCACTTTGGAGATCATCTCCAACGGCATTACGTCCATTGCCGAGCAGATGGGCGTCATTCTGGCCAAGACCGGCTACAGCACCAACATCAAGGAACGTAAGGACCTGTCGGTGGCCGTGTTCAGCCCCGAAGGCAAGCTGCTGTCCCTGGCCCAGCACATCCCCCTGCACTTCAGCTCCCTGTCGGGCGCTGTTGAGGTGCTGACGCAGAAGTATCGCATTGAAGATATCCACGACGGCGACGTGTTCATCGCCAACGACCCCTATACCGGCGGCGGTTCCCACCTGCCCGACCTGGTGCTGCTGAAGCCCGTTTTCTACCAGGGCAAGCTGGTGGCCTATATGGTCAACACCGGCCATCATGCCGACAAGAGCCGCAAGGGTCCCACCATCTATGACGAAGGCCTCCGTATCCCCCTGGTGAAGCTGTACAGCGAGGGCGAGCTGGTCCGTGACGTGATGGATCTGATCATGCTGAACTTCCAGATGAAGTACGAGCGCCAGGGCGACCTGAACGCCCAGATGATCACCAACCAGTTCGGCGCCGATAAGCTCATCGAGCTGATCAACAAGATCGGTCTGGACACCTACGAGGAGTTCTGCGTGAAGTGGCTGGAATACGGCGAAAAGAAGGCCCGTATCGCCATTGCCGAGCTGCCCGACGGCGAGTATTTCTTCGAGGACTACATGGATGATGACGGCGCCGGCGGCGGCCGTGTGCGCATCTGCACCAAGGTCACCATCAAGGGCGACCGGATCATCTTTGACTTCACCGGCACCGATCCGCAGAACAGAGGCCCCCACAACTGCGTGCCCTGCGCGCTGAAGGCCACCGTTTACTACTCCATGCTGGCCCTGCTGGATAAGTCCATCCCTGCCAACTCGGGCTTCTTTGACAGCATCGAGATCGTGGCCGAGCCCGGCAGCTTTGTCTGGGCCAAGGAGCCTGCCCCCACCTCTGACCGTGAGACCACCACCCAGCGCATCGCCGACATCATTTTCGGCGCCTTCGCCAAGATGGATCCCACCCGTGTCACCTCTGCGGGCAACGGCGCCATGAGCTACTTCTTCTTCTCCGGTACCGACAAGCGCAACGGCAACCCCTACGTCTACGTTGAGACCATCGGCGGCGGTAGCGGCGCCCGGTACAACAAGGACGGCATGGACGCCGTGCACGTGCACATGACCAACACCTCCAACCTGCCCGTTGAGGCTCTGGAGATGGAATATCCCCTGATGGTGGAAAAGTACGCCCTGTCGGAAAACAGCGGCGGCGCCGGTAAGTACCGCGGCGGTATGGGTATCGTCCGTACCATCCGTATCCTGGAAGAGAGCGCCGACTCGGTGCTGATCTCGGCCGCCACCGAGCGTGCCGTCAGCCGTCCCTGGGGTCTGGAAGGCGGTCAGGAAGGCGGCAACGCCAGCATCAAGTTCTACCGTGACGGTGAAATGATCATGTCTAATCCCAAGCCC
This sequence comes from Clostridia bacterium, assembly GCA_017521295.1. GTDB lineage: Bacteria > Bacillota > Clostridia > Oscillospirales > Butyricicoccaceae > UBA4644. The sequence continues at coordinate 12,164 of JAFXDF010000032.1, forward strand.
CGTAACGTGCCTCTGCAGACCAACGACGTGGTGGAAATGATCACCGCGGGCGCCGGCGGCTACGGTCCCGTGTCCGAGCGTGATCCCGAGCTGCTGCGCCGGGAGCTGGAAGAGGGTATCATCGACGAAAACTGGCTGAAGGAAGCCGGCGTCACCCTGTAAAATCCCATAAAGAAAGACGCCAGTCGCAAGACTGGCGTCTTTTTATCTGGTAAAGTCTGTGAAATTTTCCGGGGTCAGTTCGTAATCCACGGCGCTCTGGGGATTTCCAAGCTGATCGGTCCAGCTGTTTTCCCGGATGGCAACCTTTTGGAACCCCAGTTTTTCGTACACGTGCTGGGCCCGGGTGTTGTTCAGGTTGGTGTCCAGAACGATTTTTGGAAAACCCATGGAGAAGAGTTCTCTGATGAGCAGGGACAGGGCGATCCGGCCCAGGCCCCGCTCCTGCATGGGGGCCTCACAGATCTTGATGCCGATCTCGGCGGCGTTTCCCGTGTTCCGCCAGCTCATCTCGCCGATGGGCCGGGCCCGGTATTCCAGCATCAGCCGGCCGGGGGAGGGCAGGCGGGCGGCTTCCCTTTCCACGGTGGTGCCCAGACCCAGAGGGAAACCGGCGTGGGCCATCACCCTGCCGTCATTCCACCAAAGCACCAGCTGGGGCGCGTCGGAGGGAAGGGCGTCCCGGATGGTCAGATCATGATATTGCAGATGCATGTTAGTTCTCCGTTCGATACAAAATTGGCAGGATGCACCCACCGCCCAACAGGACGGCCAGCACATCCCGGGGGTCGCCCACCGACCGGGGGAGGTAGAGGGGCGTGACGCACTCCCAAAACAGGCCGCAGGCCAGGGCGAGGGCCAGACAATGCCAGACCTTGGGTGGCTTTCGCCCGGAAAGGCGAAGGGTAGCCCACAGGATGAGCACCATCATGCCCCCTGCCAGAAAATCGGCAAACCAGCAGGAAAGGACCCGGTGCAAAAGGCCCGCGGTGTGGGGAATGAGCAGGAACCGGTTAAGCAGGTAGAGCCCCAAAAGGTCCGAGGCCAAAGCGGCGTACTTTTTCATTATAAGAAGGAGGCGATGACGATGGCCAGCAGCACCGCGCCCACGATGCCCCAGAAGCCGATGCCGGAATGCTGCTCCTTTTCCGACTTTGCGGGGGCAGGGCAGGGAAGTGCCTCTGGTGCCAGTTCCAGCTGTTCTGTGTCGGCGAAGGTATCGGTGTAGCCGGGGAGGGGATCGTCAGATACGATCTTGACACCGCAGTGCCGGGACAAATTTGCCGCGATATGCATTGCGGCAGAGCGGGAAAGACTGCGGCGAAGCAGGACAAACTCTCTGTGCGCCTCGCCGTAGGTCTGCATCATGGCGTTGGCCTGGCGGCACTGTTCCGGCTCCCAGCCGCTGAACAGCGCCATCTTCGGCAGAAAGTCCGAGTCGTAGCTGCCCTCCCGGAGGATCACCGCGTAGCGGTGCTCATCGTCGGGCGGGGTGGGGTAATAATCGTAACTGCAGCCCTGGCACTTCAGTGTGCCGGCGGGGGCGGATTTTCCGCAGCAGGGGCAGGTGACGGTCGCGGGCAGGGCGGAGGCGATGCGTTCATGAAGCTCCATAAGATACCTCCTTTATAAAAGACGTCATTCTGAGGCCGAAGGCTGAAGAATCTCCCGCGTCCGACAGGGATCCTTCGCTGCGCTCAGGATGACAGGTGTGTGTTCTTGCCCAAATTATACGGAAAACCCGGGAAAAACACAAGCGACAGCTGTTGGAATCCTGTCAACGGGCAGTTGACACGGTTTGTTTACACTTTTCCTATTGCTTTTTTGTCCCGTACGCGCTACAATGGATTAGCACTCCAGACGAGAGAGTGCTAAAACGGATTTTTATATTAAAAACATAAAGGAAGCGAAAACATGGCAAAAAAGCAATTCAAAGCAGAATCCAAGCGTCTGCTGGACATGATGATCAACTCCATCTACACCCACAAGGAGATCTTCCTCCGGGAGCTGATCTCCAACGCCAGCGACGCCATCGACAAACTGGCCTACCGGGCGCTGACCGATGAGAACGTGGGCCTCAGCCGCTCCGACTTCGCCATCTGGCTGACCCTGGACAAGGACGGCCGCACCATCACCATCGAGGACAACGGCATCGGTATGACCCGGGAAGAGCTGGAGACCAACCTGGGCACCATTGCCAAGAGCGGCTCGCTGAAGTTCAAGCAGGAGCTGGCCCAGTCCGAGGGCGACAAGGGCGATGTGGACGTCATCGGCCAGTTCGGCGTGGGCTTCTATTCGGCCTTTATGGTGGCCGACAAGGTCACCGTCACCACCCGCGCCTACGGTAGTGAAGAGGCCTGGAAGTGGGAGTCCGCCGGCGCCGACGGCTATACCGTCACCGAGGCCGCCAAGACCTCTGCCGGCACCAAGATCGTCCTGCACATCAAGGACAACGCCGAGGGCGAGGACTACGACCAGTTCCTCAGCCAGTACAAGCTCCAGGCCCTGGTGAAGAAGTACTCCGACTACGTGCGCTTCCCCATCAAGATGGCCATGGAAAAATCCCGCCAGATGGAAAAGCCCGCCGACGCCGGCGACGACTGGAAGGGCGGCTGGGAATCTTATACCGAGATCGAGACCCTCAACTCCATGGTGCCCCTGTGGCAGCGCCAGAAGAGCGAGATCACCGCGGAGACCGCCGCCGAGTTCTACCAGAGCAAGTTCGGCGACATGGAGGCGCCCCTGAGCCACATCACCGCCAACGTGGAGGGCGCCGTCACCTACAAGGCCCTGCTCTTCATCCCCGCCCACGCCCCCTTTGACTTGTACACCCGGGAGTACAAGGGCGGCCTGCAGCTCTATTCCAGCGGCGTGCTCATCATGGACAAGTGTCCCGAGCTGGTGCCCGAGTGGTTCCGCTTCATCCCCGGCGTGGTGGACACCCAGGACGTGAGCCTGAACATCTCCCGGGAAATGCTCCAGCACACCCGTCAGCTGGAGGTCATCCGCAACAACCTGGACAAGAAGATCCGCGCCGAGCTGCTGAAGATCCAGAAGGACCGTCCCGAGGATTACGCCCGGTTCTGGCGGGAGTTCGGCCTGCTGCTGAAGTACTCCGCCCTGGGCAGCTACGGCGCCAACAAGGAGAGCCTCCGGGATCTTTTGATGTTCGCCACCACCCATGAGAGCGGCCTCACCGCCCTCAAGGCCTATGTGGAGCGTATGCCCGAGGACCAGCAGTATATTTACTACGCCGCCGCCGAGGATGCCTCCCAGGCCGGCAAGCTGCCCCAGAGTGAGCGCATCCTGGCTAAGGGCTACGAGATCCTCTGCGTCCAGAACAGCGAGGACGAGCTGCTGCTGCAGATCCTGGGCCAGCAGGAGGGCAAGCCCTTCAAGTCGGTGAACGACGACGATGCCCTGCCCCAGACCGAGGAAGAAAAGGCCGCCGCCGAAAAGCAGGCCGAGGATTCCAAGGGCCTGCTGGACTTCGTCAAGGAGACCCTGGGGGACAAGGTGTTCGCCGTGCGCACCTCCGGCAAGCTGGTGTCCCAGCCGGTGTGCATGACCACCGAGGGCCCCATCACCCTGGAAATGGAGAAGTATTTCCGTCAGCAGAAGCTGATCTCCGGTATGGATGTGTCGAACGGCATGACGGCACAGAGAGTGCTGGAGCTCAACCCCAATGCCCCCGCCTTTGCCGCCCTGCAGCGCGCCTATGAAAATGACAGGGAAAAGGCCGCCCGCTACGCCCATGTGCTCTATTATCAGTCTCTGCTCATCGCCGGCCTGCCCCTGGAGGATCCTGCCGCCTATGCCCAGCTGGTGTGCTCTCTGATGGAATAACTGTGGTTTTTTAAACAAAAGTCAGTATTTTTTTATCGATTGAAAAACCTGCCGACCGAAAAACCTTCGGATGCGGCAGGTTTTTTGTGCACTTTTTTGGTGGAAGTTATCGAAAATTCAGAAAATTATTTGCGGTTTAATCGAAACGACAACAAAAAATTTCCATTCCTTGTTGAAAATATCTATAAGATGCGATTTTGCGCCGCATAAAACTATTGAATATGTTGACAGTTGCGAATTGACGGATGGAGTGTTTTTTTATACAATATTAAGTGGAAACCCCTAACCCGTGATCGGATTATTTATTATACCGAGGAGGCACACATCATGAACATCCAAGAACTCTATCAGAGCATCGACGCCTATCTGGAGGCGTTGGGCTATGAGGAAAAGAGCCTGATCGCCATTTTGCAGGAGATCCAGGAAAAGTATTCCTATCTGCCCCGGGAAGTGTTCCCCTACCTGTCCAAAAAGATGGGTCTGAGTGAAGCCAGCATCTACGGCGTGGCAACCTTCTACGAGAACTTCTCTCTGGAAGCCAAGGGCAAGTACGTCATCAAGGTCTGCGACGGCACCGCCTGCCATGTGCGTAAGTCCATCCCCATTCTGGAAAAGCTGCGCTCTGAGCTGGGCCTCAGTGAACAGAAAAAGACCACTGACGACCAGCTGTTCACCGTGGAGACCGTTTCCTGCCTGGGCGCCTGCGGTCTGGCTCCTGCCCTGACCGTCAACGGCGAAGTCCATCCCGCAATGACCCCCGATAAGGTCGTGGAACTGATCGGCGACCTGCGGAAGGAGGCATAACATGGCTAAACTGGAAAACAGACAGCAGCTTCAGGAGCTGCGTGCGGCCTGTGAAGCTGCCGCTAAGAAGGAAATCCGAAAGATCCTGGTGTGTGCCGGTACCGGTTGTGTGTCCGGCGGTTCTCTGGACATCTATGCCGCACTGAAGGCAAAGATGGAAGAGCGCGGCATCGCCTGTGAGATCGAGTTGGGCCATGTGCCCCATGACGATGTGGTGGGCCTGAAGAAGTCCGGCTGCCACGGCTTCTGCGAAATGGGCCCCCTGGTCCGTGTCGAGCCCCAGGGCTGGCTGCTGACCAAGGTCAAGCTGGCCGATGTGGACGAGATCATCGACACCTGCATCGTTCAGAGCAAGCCTGTGGAGCGCCTTGCCTATAAGCAGAACGGCGTGATCTATGAAAAGCAGGAAGAGATCCCCTTCTATCAGAAGCAGACCCGAAAGGTGCTGGAGCACTGCGGTCACGTGGACGCCGACTCCATTCTGGAGTATCTGGCCATCGGCGGCTACCAGTCCCTGGAGAAGGCGCTGTTCGATATGCAGCCCGCCGACATCGTCCAGGAGATGCTGGACGCCAACCTGCGCGGCCGCGGCGGCGGCGGCTTCCCTGCCGGTACCAAGTGGAGCCAGGTGGCCCGCCAGAAGGCTACCCCCAAGTACGTGGTCTGTAACGGCGACGAAGGCGACCCCGGCGCATTCATGGACCGCTCTATCATGGAAGGTGACCCCCATCGCATGATCGAAGGTATGATGATCGCAGCCATCGCCTGCGGCGCTACCGAGGGCTACATCTACGTTCGTGCCGAGTATCCCATGGCAGTTGCCCGTCTGCGCAATGCCATCAAGAAGGCCGAGGAGCTGGGTATCCTGGGCGACAACATCCTGGGCACCGACTTCTGCTTCCATATGCACATCA
>JAFXDF010000033.1 GCA_017521295.1 Clostridia bacterium
AACGGGGCGGTCTATTTCTGTTGCACTTGTCCGGCGGTCGCCCGCGGCCGATGTTATCGGTTATCCTGCTCTGTGAAGCCCGGACTTTCCTCACAGGGTCGCCCCTGCGCGGCTGCCCGGCTCACTGCCGTTTCATTCTAACAGCGGCGGAAGAAAATGTCAAGGCAGAACCCTGTCATCCCGAGCGCAGTCGAGGGATCTCACGGTGGGGAAGAACGGTGTCATCCCGAGCGCAGCCGAGGGATCTCACGGCGGGAAGAACGGTGTCATCCCGAGCGCAGCCGAGGGATCTCACGGCGGGAAGAACGGTGTCATCCCGAGCGCAGTCGAGGGATCTCAAGGCAAGCTTCATCTGAGATCCTTCGGCGCCGCTGCGCTCTGCTCAGGATGACAAAGTGGGGTTTGATGCGTTCAGCCGTTTTTCAGAGAGATTTGATTTCTTAAGAAATTTTTCATAATTAAATCAGCAAAAAGGGATATCATTTTTGAGCGGGTTGTGGTATGATATCGTCAGATAACTTTATCCCCTTGGGAAAAATGAAGGAGGTTATATTGTGAAGTTATTTGGAAAGAAAACACTGGCCCTGATCCTGGCCCTGTCCATGGTCATGTCCGTGTGCGTGTTCGCAACTGAAGGCGGCACTGGTGAAGGCGGACCTGGTGACAGCGAAAACGTTACCAATCCCACCGATCCCACTACGCCGACTGATCCCACCGATCCTACTGTCCCGCCTGTCATTAACGTTACCGGCGTAACCATTTCCGGCGGCAGCAGCGTGAATGTGGGTGCTACCATCACCCTTACGGCTACTGTTTCCCCCGAAGATGCTGCTAACAAGGCGGTTACCTGGGAATCCAGTGATGAAACCATTGCCACCGTTGCCGACGGTGTTGTCACCGGTGTCAAGGCCGGTACTGTTACCATTACTGTTACTACCGAGGACGGCAGCAAGACCGACACCCATTCTGTTACGGTCAACATGACCGACGCAAAGGTACTGCAGAGCGTTACCATCAAGAGTGGCGGCTCTGCAAATGCCCCCTATGACATTTCCGAAACCGGTGCTGCAAACCTGCTGAAAGATGCGGTTCTGGTTCTGACCTATGACCAGGGCGCTGTGGAAACCAAGGCCACTTCCTGGGTCAAGAGCGGCGAGTTCGATGCCAAGACCATTGGCAAGGAAAATAAGTTCGTGCCTACTGTTACTGGCGTGACCTTCTCCGAAAGCCTCAAAGCTCCCGAAGCTACTGTTACCATCGTGAAGGCTGCTCTGGCTTCCGGCGCTGCCAACGTGGGTTCCATGGGCGTTGAGATTGGCACTTCCAAGAACTCCGTCAAGGCAAAGTTGGATGATCCTGTGAAGCTGACCATGAACAATGGTAAAGAAGTGTCCTTTGGCATTGGCGGCACCAGTGACTACTTCGAGAATTGGGATAGTTCCGACTATGATTACGATGATGCGGGAACCTATACGTTTACCGCAAAGGCCAAGGCCCATGAGTTCTATACGCTCTCCGATCTGACCTATACCGTGAAAGTGGTCGATCCCAACGTCGAGCGTAAAAACATTGATTATACCGGTATTTCCTTCAGCAGCATTGAAGCTGAAATCGAGGAAAAAATGCAGGCTCTGCTGGGCAGATCTCTGGATAGCATCAACCTCGATCTGAGCGATATGGACGGCGGTGTGCTGTACACTGACAACACTTGTACCGAAGAAGTGTACGATACCTATTATAGCGATACCGAACTGGCTGCCATGTGGTATCTGCCCGACGGCAGCGACGATGATTCTGTCATTGAGTACGTTGCCTATGCCTCCAATGATGATTATTACATGGATGGCTATATTTATCTGGAAGCTGACGATTTTATCCTGCTGACCGCTGAGATTGGCAGCGGTGATACTCTGGACTTTGACGCTGACGATATCCTGGATGCCATTTACGAAGCCAATGATGAATTTGATGTCGTACATGTCAGATTTACTAAGCTTCCTGGCTCTAGCGACGGCGTGTTGTATCATGAGTATGAGGAAGACGATACCAGTCCTGCTAAGGTTGTTAAAAACAAATCTTATTATGTGGAACCCGAGGGGACCCAGGCAGGTCTGAGTAATTTCACCTATATTCCCAAAAAGACAGCTTCTGGCCCTGCTGTGATTGAGTTTGTAGCATATAAAACTACATCTACCAGCACTTCTTCCAGTAACCGCATCACCGGTGTCATCCGCGTGAATGTCATCGAAGAGGCCGACATCACCGTGGCCGTTGGCAAGGGCGAATCCATCGCTTTCGATCTGGATTGGTTCTATGACATCGTCAAGGAATACGCCAGCTCCACCAAGAAGAGCTATGAGATCGCCTATATCGTCTTTAACAACGCTCCTAACGCCAAGGGCGAGGGCTATCTGTACGTGGACGGCGACAAGCTGACCAGCCCCGACGGCGATAAGTTCTACACCTACGATTCCGACGACGGCGACTACGATTTCGACGATCTGGTCTTCGTGGGCGGCAACACTGCCAAGACCACCCATGCCACCTTCTCCGTTTACGGCAGAAAGTCCGGCACCAACAACAATCCCACTTCTCTGGTCTCCAACCGCACCATCGACTTCGTGGTTGGCTCCAGCCACTCCATCAACAACGCACAGAGCCCCATGAAGGCCGCTCAGGTCCTGAACTTCTACAACGAGCTGGATGCCTTTGAGTCTCTGGGCGACAACGACAACGTTTACGTGGAGTTCACCTCCCTGCCCAAGGGCGGCAAGCTGTACTACAACTACGGCATGTCCACCCAGAAGGACGTCACCGTTGGCACCGAGTACTATATCACCTCTGCCTCCGGCAAGCAGCTGCTGCGGAACGTCACCTTCGTGCCCAGCTACAGCGCCGACAAGATCGCCAAGACCATCTCCTGGGGCATCAAGGGCTATGACAAGAACGGCAAGTCTGTCACCGGCACGGTGGATATCTCCGTGACCTACGCTTACAGCTCCCTGTACTTCTCCGACATCAGCGGCAGCCTGTATGCCGACTCTGTGGACTTCCTGAAGAACCGCGGCATCACCACCGGCGTCCCCGGCGGCAAGTATGACGCTGCCGGCCAGCTGTCCCGTGCCGAACTGGTAACCTTCCTGTACCGCGCCGCCGGCTCTCCCGCCGTTGCCGGTACTTCCAAGTTCACCGATGTTCCCACCAACGAGTACTACTACAAGGCCGTGCTGTGGGCCGTCCAGAACGGCATCACCAAGGGCACCAACGCCGCCGGCACCCTGTTCTCCCCCTACAAGAAGGTTACCAATCAGGAGATCATCCAGTTTATGTACAACTTTGACGTGGTCTATCTGAAGCACACCTCTTACGTGGCCGGTTCCTCCAGCCATGTCTATGACTACAACAAGGTGGCCGACTGGGCTCAGGTTGCTGTCAAGTGGGCTGTTGGCAAGAGCGTTCTGACTCCCGGCCTGCTGAATCCCACCACCGTGGGTATCCGCGGCGACATCGCCCTGTACCTGCACCGTATGCTGACCCTGTAACAGCAAAATACCTTACCGAGAGGGCCGAAAGGCCCTCTCTTTTTTGTTGCACACTGGGGCCGATTGGGATATAATGAACGGAGAGATTTCTTGCCGGGAGGCGATTTGATTTGACATTACAGCAATATCTGGCGGACCTGAAGGGAAAACAGGTCACCGTCATTGGCATCGGCGTGTCCAACCGCCCGCTGCTCAAGCTGCTGGCCGGGGCAGGAGCGGAGGTCACCGCCCGCGATAAAAAGACCGAGGACCAGCTGGGCGACATCGCGCCCCAGCTCCGGGATTGGGGCGTAAAGCTGATCCTGGGCGAGCAGTATATGGAAAACATCCGCGGCGATGTGGTGTTCCGCACCCCGGGCCTGCGGCCCGACCATCCCGGCCTGCTGGAGGCCAAGGCCGCCGGCGCCGCCGTCACCTCGGAGATGGAAGTGTTTTTTGAGGTCTGCCCCTGCCCGGTGATCGCCGTCACCGGCAGCGACGGCAAGACCACCACCACCAGCGTCATCGCCGAAATGCTCCGGGCCGCCGGAAAGACCGTTTGGCTGGGAGGCAACATCGGCACGCCCCTGCTGGACCAGGCCGACAAGATGGCTCCCGACCACGTGGCCGTGCTGGAGCTGTCTTCCTTCCAACTGATGAGCATGGAAAAGACCCCTTCGGTGGCGGTCATCACCAACCTGAGCCCCAACCATCTGGACTGGCACCGGGATTTTGCCGAATATGTGGAGGCCAAGTGCAACCTCTTCAAAAACCAGGGCAAGGACGACGTGCTGGTGCTCAATTACGACAACCTGCCCTCCCGGGAGCTGGCCGAAAAGGCCCCCGGACAGGTGCGGTTTTTCTCCCGTCAGAGCCTGGCCCTGCCCGGCGGCGTGTGGCTGAAAAACGGAATGCTGCTGGACAACGGCGAGCCCATCATGGACATGGCCGACATCCGCATCCCCGGTATGCACAATGTGGAAAACTATATGGCGGCCTGCGCCGCCCTCAAGGGCATCGTGCCCCATGAAATCATGCGGCAGGTGGCCCGGGACTTCAACGGCGTGGAGCACCGGCTGGAGCTGACTAGAGAGCTGGATGGCGTCCGTTACTACAACGATTCCATCGCCAGCAGCCCCACCCGCACCCTGGCCGGCCTCAAGTGCTTCCCGGCGGACAAGATCATCCTCATCGCCGGCGGCTATGACAAGCACATCCCCTTTGACGGGCTGGGTGCGGCCCTGCCCACCGCGGTAAAGACCCTGCTGCTCTGCGGCGCCACCGCCGACAAGATCGAGGCCGCCGTCAAGGCCGCCCCCGACTACGCCCCGGGCAAGCCCCTGCTGGTGCGGTTCGATAAACTGGACGATGTGGTGGTCTGGGCCCGGGAAAACGCACAGCCGGGGGATATCGTGCTGTTCAGCCCGGCATGTGCATCCTTTGACCAGTTCCCCAATTTCGCGGCCCGCGGCCGTTATTTCAAAGAAAAAGTCAACCAACTGTAAAGAGAAAGAGGTGTGAAGGCTTTGACTTTAGCAGATAAGATCAAAAAACTCACCAACGCCTACGGCGTGTCGGGCGACGAGTTCCGGGTGGCGAAGATCGCCGCCGAACTGATGGAGCCCTATTGCGACCGTGTGGAGATCGACGATTTCGGCAACGTGCTGGGTTATCGCGACTGCGGCATTCCCGGCGCCAAGACCGTCATGCTGGACGCCCACATCGACCAGATCGGCTTCCTGGTCACCGAGGTCACCGAAGAGGGCTTCCTGCGGTTCACCACCGTGGGCGGCGTGGATCAGCGGATGCTGCTGGGCAGCGAGCTGACCGTGCTCACCAAGAAAGGCCCCATCCTGGGCATCGTGGCGGCCATCCCGCCCCATCTTCAGAAGGCCGGCGACAACAAAAAATCCGTGCCCATCCCCGAGATGGTGGTGGACATTGGCATGACCGGCGACCAGGCCAAAAAGGCCGTCCGTGTGGGCGACTATATGGCCTTTGCCAACGACGCCATGGAGCTCCAGGGCGACGCTCTGTGCGGCAAGGCCTTTGACGACCGTGCCTGCCTGGTGTGCCTGCTCCACGCCATGGATCTGCTCCAGGGCAAGCCTCTGGCCGTCAATGTGGTGGTCAGCGCCTCCACCAAGGAGGAGACCGGCTTCCAGGGCGGTATTTCCGCCGGCTTCAAGGTGCAGCCCGAGTACGCCATCGCCGTGGACGTGACCCACGCCCGCACCGGCGACGCGCCCCAGGTCATCGTCAAGCTGGGCGACGGCCCCAATGTGGACATCGGCAGCAACAGCAATCCCAGATTTGCCCGCAAGGTGATCGAAGTGGCCCGGGCCAAGCAGATCCCCCACATCGTCACCGCCTGCCCCTCTGCCAGCGGCACCAACGCCTGGCCCATCCAGATGCAGGGCCAGGGCGTCACTACCCTGGTGGTTTCGCTGCCCCTCAAGTACATGCATTCCCCCGTGGAAATGCTGCGCATGAGCGACGTGAAAAACGTGGGTAAGCTGATCGCCGCCTTTATCGAGACCTTTGACGGGAGGCTGTAAGCATGAAAGAATTACTGAAACAGTTGTGCACCCTGGACGGCGTCCCCGGCTACGAGGACGAGGTCCGTGCATTTATCGAAAAAGAAGCCGCACCCTACGCCACCTCCATGGAAGTGGATCCGGTGGGCAACCTCATCGTGTTCAAGAAGGGCGCCAAGGCCCGCAAGCGTCCCCTGCTGCTGATGGCGCACATGGACGAGGTGGGCTTTTTGGTGAAGGACATCACTGAGGACGGTATGCTCAAGCTGGCGCCTGCCGGCGGCATCGACCCCCGGGTGCTCATCGGCCGCCGGATGCGCGTGGGTGAAAAGAAGATCCCCGGCATCATCTCCCTGAAGGCCATCCATCTCACCACCCCCGAGGAGCGCAAGGAAGCCCCCGGCATCGGCAGCCTGTACATCGATATCGGCTGCACCAAGAAGGAGCAGGCCGAGGCCCTGGTTATGCGTGGCGATCCCGCCATGTTCGACAGCAAGTTTATGGAGTTCGGCGTGGACTGCGTCAAGGCCAAGGCCATTGATGACCGCATCGGCTGCGCCGTCATGCTGCAGCTGCTCAAGCAGGATCTGCCCTATGATACTTATTTCGCCTTTGTGGTGGCCGAGGAGATCGGCTCCCGGGGCGCTACCGTTGCCGCCCAGCGGGTGGCCCCCGGCTGTGTGGTGGCCATCGAAGGCACCACCGCCGCCGACATGCCCGACATTCCCGCCCACAAGCAGTCCTGCGCCCAGCGCAAGGGCGCCGTGGTGTCCCTGATGGACAAGGGCACCGTCTACAACCGGGAGTTCCGGGAGCAGGTGCTGGCCCAGGCCGACGCCCAGGGCGTCAAGTGGCAGTACCGCAAGAGCGCCAACGGCGGCACCGACGCCCGTGTGGGCACCACCGCCGGCTCGGCTGCCATCGCCTTTGGCCTGGCCGCCCCCGTCCGTTATATCCACTGCGCCTGCAACGTGGCCTACCTCCCCGACCTGGAGGAAGTCCGCAAGCTGGCCGAGATCGTCATTGAGGAAGCAGGTGAATTGGATGTTTGATGTTCTGCAGCTTCATCAGACCCTGGTAAAGGAGGCCCGCCCCTCCGGCGCCGAGCAGACCGGCATTGCCAAGGTGCTGCGGGAGATGGCCGCCCCCTATGTGGACGACATCACTACCGACGCCATGGGCAATCTGATCTGTCATAAAAAGGGCAAGGGCAAAAAGGTCATGCTGTGCGCCCACATGGATGCCATCGGCTTTATGGTCACCGGTGCCGACGAGCACGGCGGCCTGTCCATCGCGCCCATCGGCGGCTTCGATCCCGCTGCGCTGATCAATACCCGCGTGGTGTTCCCCAACGGCACCCGGGGCATCATCAAGGCCAAGGAAAGCGCCAGGACCCTGTCCGGCGGCTGGACTTCCATCAAAATGACCGACCTGTATGTGGACATCGGCGTTTCCTCTGAAAAAGAGGCCATGAAAAAGGTCGCCGTGGGTAATCTGGCCGTGTTCGAGGGCCTGCCCCAGGCGGTTGCCGGCCACCGGATCATGGGCCCCTATGCCGATGACCTCATCGGCTGCGTGGTGCTGCTGCTGGCCATGGAACAGATGCAGGACAGCAAGTACGACGTGTACTTCGTCTTCTCCACCCAGGAGGAGGTTGGCTGCCGGGGCGCCAAGACCGCCGCGCTGGCCATCCGGCCCGAGATCGCCATCGCCACCGACGTGTGCGGCAGCGACGACACCCCCGCCCAGGACAACAAGAATCGGGTGATCTTCCTGGGCAAGGGCCCCACCGTCAAGATCAAGGATGCCAGCGTCATCTGCAGCCCTGCCCTCAACGAGCAGCTGAAGAAGGTCGCCAAAAAGGCCGAGCTCACCGTCCAGGACGAGATCCTGTTGGGCGGCGGCACCGACACCTGCTCCATGCAGCTGTCCGGCCCCGATGTGATGGCCACCTGTGTGTCCATCCCCACCCGTCATATCCATTCCGCCGCCGAAATGTACGACTGGCGTGACGTGGAACAGGCCGGCGCCCTGCTGGCCGCGTTCCTCAATCAGTAAGGAGGGCCGAAACATGCTGAATATTCTGGAACTGCAAAAGCAGCTGGTGGAAGTGGCCCTTCCTTCCGGCTTTGAAAAGCCCCAGGGCCGCCTGCTGGCCCAGTGGGCCAAGCCCTATGTGGACGAGGTCTTTACCGACGCTCTGGGCAACGTATACTGCCACAAAAAGGGCCCCGGCAAGCGTATGATGTTCCCCGCCCACATGGATGTCATCGGCTTTATGGTGACCTTTGTGGACGACAAGGGCTTCCTGCGGTTTGAGCCCATCGGCGGCCACAGCCCCGCCTCCCTCATCGGCGCCACCGTCCGTCTGGAAAGCGGCGTCCGGGGCAGCATCTGGGCCGACACCGCCGCCGACATCTATAAGCACGGCTTCGGCGACGTGGACGTTCATGACCTGTTCATCGACATCGGCGCCGAGAGCAAGGAGGAGGCCGAAGAGCTGGCCCCCATCGGCTCGGTGTGTGTCTTTGACGCCCCCACCACCCTCCAGGGTGACACCCTCATCAGCCCCTACACCGACGATCTGTGCGGCTGTATCGCCCTGCTGGTGGCCATGGAAGAACTGAAGGACACCCAGGTGGAAAACGACCTGTGGTTCGTCTTTACCGTCCAGGAAGAGGTGGGCCTCCGGGGCGCCAAGCCCGCCGCCTGGGACGTGCAGCCCTATATGGGCATCGCCGTGGACGTGACCCGCACCGGCGACACCTCCGGCGAGATCGACGGTCAGCGGATGCAGGTTTCTCTGGGCAAGGGTCCCACCGTCAAGATCAAGGACTCCAGCGTCCAGTGCAACCCCCAGGTCATGGAGCTGCTGCGCAAGGCCGCCAAGGCCGCAAAGATCCCCTATCAGGACGAGATCCTGCTGGCCGGCGGCACCGACACCGCCGCCGTGCAGAAGACCCGCGCCGGTATCCTGTCGGGCTGCGTCAGCATCCCCTGCCGCAACATCCACGCCCCCGCCGAAATGGTCAGCGTGAAGGATGTGGAGAACGTGGGCAAGCTGCTGGCCGCCGCCGCCAAGATGCCCCTGTAAATCCAAGGAAAAAACACCCGGAAACGGCAGTTTCCGGGTGTTTTCTTGTGCTTTTTCGCAAACCGTGTTATAATATACTATCTAATACAAAAGCAAGGAGCATTTCCATATGAACTACCAGATGACCGAGCTGGCCAGAAGAGCCGAAGAGCGCTGCCGGGGCCGCTTTGAAGAGATCGACCGCATCGCCTTTATCGGCACCGAAAAGGTGCTGGAGGCCTTTGCCGAAGAGCGTGTCCAGGCCGGTGACTTTGCCGGCACCACCGGCTACGGCTATGACGATGTGGGCCGGGACAAGCTGGAGCGCATCTATGCCCGGGTGTTCGGCTGCGAGGCCGCCCTGGTGCGCACCTCCTTTGTCAACGGCACCCACGCCATCGCCTGCGCCATGTTCGCCTGCGTCCGCCCCGGTCAGACCATGGTGTCCATTACCGGCGGCGTTTACGACACCCTGGAGACCGTCATCGGCAAGCGGGGCAACATCCCCGGCACCTTTGCCGACTACGGCATCGGCTATCAGGAAGTGCCCCTCAAGGACGGCGCTCCCGATCTGCCCGCCATTCTGGAGGCGGTAAAGGATCCCACCGTGTCCTGCGTGTTCATCCAGCGTTCCCGCGGCTACGGCATCCGCAAGACCCTTTCTCCCCAGGAGATCGGCGATCTGTGCAAAGCCGTCAAGGAGGTCAACCCCGCCGTCGTGGCCCTGGTGGACAACAGCTACGGCGAGTTTGTCTGCGAAGTAGAGCCGGTGGCCTGCGGCGCCGACCTGATGGCCGCCTCCCTCATCAAGAACCCCGGCGGCGGTCTGGCGCCCTGCGGCGGCTATGTGGCCGGCCGCGCCGATCTGGTGGAGCGTGCCGCCAACCGCATGACCCTGCCCGGCATCGGCGGCGAGTGCGGCGCATCTTTGAACGTCAACCGTTCCCTGTACCAGGGCTTCTTTATGGCTCCTCACGTCACCGCCCAGGCCGTCAAGACAGCCGCCTTCTGCGCCGCCGTGATGGAAGAGCTGGGCTACAAGGTGTCTCCCACCTCCGACGAGGAGCGCTATGACATCATCCAGACCATCGACTTCGGCGATCCCCAGCCCCTGATCCGCTTCTGCAAGGGCATCCAGAGCGCCTCTCCCGTGGACAGCTTTGCCAGCCCCGAGCCCGGCGATATGCCCGGCTACGAGAGCCCCGTCATCATGGCGGCCGGCGCCTTTATCCAGGGCAGCTCCATCGAACTCAGCTGCGACGCACCCATCCGCCCCCCCTACACCTGCTATATGCAGGGCGGCCTCACCTATGAGTCGGGCAAACTGGGCATTCTGCGTGCGGCGCAGAAGATGCAGGAGGCAAAATGATCGTTCTGGGACTGGACCCCGGCTATGCCATCGTGGGCTACGGGGCCATTGATACCAACAAGGGCAGGCACAAGCTGCTGTGCTACGGGGCCATCACCACCCCGGCGGGCATGGAGATGTCCCGGCGTCTGCTGGAGATCTCCCGGGATATGCGCACCCTGCTGGACACCGTGAAGCCCGATATGGTGGCGGTGGAAGAGCTGTTTTTCAACAACAACATCACCACCGGCATCCAGGTGGCCCAGGCGCGAGGGGTCATCCTGGCGGCCTGCGCCGAGCGGGGCCTCACCCCGGTGTCCTACACCCCCTCCCAGGTAAAGCAGGCGGTGGTGGGCTACGGCAAGGCAGAAAAAAAGCAGGTCATGGAAATGACCCGCATGATGCTGTCTTTAAAGGCCGTGCCCAAGCCCGATGACGCCGCCGACGCGCTGGCCATCGCCCTGTGCCACGCCCACACCGCCGGCAGCCATATGCCTGCAGAATAAAAACAGGGGCGCTCTGCGCCCCTTTGCCCGTTACAGCGGAAGAAACAGGGAAGAGCCCTGCATCTGGAGGAACACCTCCGACAGCGCGCTGCCGCAGGCCAGCGTCAAAGCGGCGGCGCACAAAATCAAAACCGTCAAGCACAATCCATACCGTTTCATATCATCCACGCTCTTTCTTTCCATAAGTTTCTTTTCACTCTTATAGACTTCAATCCCCGCCAAATGTTCCGCCCTGTGGAACATTTTTTTGAAAAAACAGTCCAATGCTACAGAAGGACTCCCAGGGAGGCGACTATGAACAAGCTTTACCGATATATCGCGGCGCTGTGCCTGCTGCTGGCCCTTTGCGGCTGCGGCCGGACCCAGCAGACACCGGCGACCCAGCCCACCCAGCCCGAGGCCACCCGGCCCCGGCCGGGAATCTTGTCCGACGCAGGACAGGCCGAGACCCTGCAGGATTATTACAGCCGCACCGCCGTCATCGGCCGCAACGAGTGGATGGAGGGCAGCTTTATCCAGACCGAAAACTGGGCCCGGGAGTATGCCGCCCTGGAATATCCCGGCGGCACGGTAACGGTGGAATACAACAGCGGCTACGCCCTGCCCGACGCCATGACCCGGGACGACCTTTCGGGCGGTGTGGCCTTGTGGGATGTGACCGTGCAGTGGTCCGACCGGCCCACCGTATGGGAGACCGTGCAGGTGTTTTACTTCACCGAATCGGGCGAAAACGGGCAGAAGCAATGCTTCAGCGGCCTGCTCACCGGGGAAGAACTGCTGAAAACCAAGCCCGAGGCCTATGCCTATCTGGCGCTGGACACCCGCTTTGCCTCCCGGATGCAGGCCTTGCCCCAGCTGGAAGCCCCTGCCGGTGCCCAGACGCAGGAGCTGAACTTCTTTGCCGGGGGCATCGATCCCCAGGACTGCCAGGTGTGGATGCTCACCCCGGCGGACGCCATCATCCTCAGCCGCTACAAAGAGGGCGAACTGCCTGCGGGCAACTATACGCTGACGGCCTATAACCTGGATACCGGTGTCGTCGACTGGGAGCTGGCCGATCTGGAGGATATCTGGAACTATGACAGTCTGGAGAAGGGCGTGCTGACCCTGCGGCAGTTTTTGCGGCAGGGTGAGGGCCGGATCCTCCGGGTGTGGATGGAGGAGGGCAGGCCGCAATGGGGCCTGTTTGACGCGCCCGAGGAGGGCAACCGCTACACCGTGGGCGACTATGAACTCATCTGGCAGGACGGCAGCATCCTTTTGGGTGAAGAAGTGCTGCTGGCCGGCAGTATGGGCGAGGAGCCCGAAGGTGAGAACCCGGACGAGACCGAGATGGCCCTGTACAACTTCCACCAGGCACTGGACGACCACCGCTTCCTGTTTTCCAAGGCCGGCTGGGAGTGGATCGAGTACTATGGCGTGTACGATCTGGAGACCAGGCAGGCCCATGTCCTTTCGGGCAGCACCCAGGCCTGGGATTATGAGATCGTGCAGATCAGCGCCGACGGCAGCCGGGCTCTGGCCTGGAGCCGGGAGAGCAATTGGCTGGAGCTGGTGGATCTGAGCAATTACACCGCACGGACGGTCAGCCTGCCCTCGCTGTTTGTGGAACAGGTCAGCGCCAACGCCGATCTGACCCGTGTGGCCCTGCTGCAAAGTGATATGGAAACGGGCGATTATGTGATCTCGGTGGTGGACAGCGCCGACGGCACGCCGCTGTTTACCTGGAACGTGCCCGAAGAACTGGTGGCCGGCGCGCCCGTGCTGCACCCGGTGGAAGAGCACCTTCTGGTGGTCAGCCTCCGCCAGTGGAAGACCGACACCGAGTGGCTTTACCGCTGCCGTTATTGAGTGTTCACCCTTTTTTCGTGAAAGGAGGAGTTTTCATGAAGAAATTTGTTGTTTTGTTGATGATGGCTGCCCTGCTGCTGTCCGCCGCCTGCGGCAAGCAGCCCCAGAGCCCCACGGTGCCCACCGAGCCCTCTGAACCGGCCACCCAGGCCCCTACCCAGGCTCCTACCGAGGCACCCACCGAGCCGGCTACCGAGGCGCCTACCGAAGCGCCTACCGAAGCGCCTACCGAGGCGCCTACCAAAGTGCCCACCGAGCCCGTCACCGAACCGCAGCCGCCCACTATCGTGGAGCCCGAGGGCTTTGTGTCGGTGAGTGTTCTGCAGGAAGCCGCGCCCGAACTGCTGAAGGCAGCGGACCTTGTGCCGTTGGAGGGCGATATCGTGGCGCTGCACGGATTTGAGGAAAGCGGTGTTTCCATTTTGATCTATGATCAGGCCAATGGGACTGTTCTGTCCCGGCTGGAGGTGGAGAGCTATGACGGCACCAACACTTTGGAATCCTGGGAAGATGGCCTGCTCCACTACGACGGACAGTATTACTGGAAGATTACAGTGGAAGAAAACTGGCAGCTGACCCGTGAAAAAGTCGATGTCCGCACTTTGTACTATCAAATGGGCAGCCATGCCGTGTCGGAGAAGGATGGAAGCATCCTTTTGGACGGAAAGGCCGTCCCTGCGCTGCAGCAGAATGACCGGGCCGCTTACAGTTTTGTGCGGGTGCTCAATGACCGGCAGCTATTGTGTTATGTTACCGACCGCAGCATTTCGAGCCTGTCCCACTATAGCGTTTATGACCACAATACCGGTGAGATCCGTGCGGTCACCACCATGGGACAGCGTGTGATCGGCAATTGGGGCGACCTGCTGCTTGTCGGCTACAACGGCAGCAACGGCAGGTATGATTTCGGCACGGTGTCGCTGAAGGATTATACCTATACGCCGCTGGAGATCGGACACGAAACGGAAGAGACCGGCATCAGCAGTGACCATTACGAGCCCAATTATATCCAGTGCAGTACGGAAACTTCTCAGTTGATGTTGGTCTGGGACAAAGACGGTACCCGCACCGTGCAGATTGTGGATATGGAAACCGGCAGCGAGCTGTACCGCTGGGAATGTCCCCATGAGGATCGCTATCAGTTCTATCTGGCAGACAACAACAGCTTGATCGTCAGAAGAGAGATGGAATCCGACAGCATCCTCTGGACGGTGGAATATTGACCCCAACGGGCGGCCCCAGGGCCGCCCGTTTTTTGTCGCCGTTGGGCGCAATTTTTTGTTGTGCATCACGAACAAATGTGCTATGATAAACATATATATGCTTTCTGAAAGAGGAATCCTATGTTTTATTATATTTCGGGAAAAGTGGCGCTGACCGAGGCGGCCATGGTGGTCATCGACGCCGGCGGCGTGGGCTATGCCATCAACACCTCCTATACCTCTTCCCGGTCGGTAAAGACCGGCGAGCAGGCCACCTTTTACACCTACCTTCACGTGCGGGAGGATATCTTTGAGCTGTACGGTTTCGCCCGACGGGAAGAGCTGACCTGCTTTAAGCAGCTCATCGCCATTTCCGGCGTGGGCCCCAAGGCCGCCCTGGCCATCCTCAGCGCCGTCACCCCCGAAAAGCTGGCACTCTGTATTCTGGCCGGGGATGAAAAGGCCCTTACCGCCGCCCCCGGCATCGGCAAAAAGCTGGCCCAGCGCATCCTGCTGGAACTCAAGGACAAAATGTCCAAGGATCAGCTGGAGGCCGCTTCCGGCGCCACCGGCGTCACCATGCCCGAGCTTGCCGCACCCGGCGGCGCGATGGAGGACGCTCTGGCGGCTCTGGCAGTTCTGGGCTATCCCCGGGCGGTGGCGGCTGCCGCCCTGCAGGGCGTGGATGTGAGTGGCATGGCCACCGACGAGATCGTTCGGGCGGCCCTCAAACGGCTGTTTTAAGGAGGGGAGACCATGGCAATCGAATTCGGACAGGCGATGGAAGAAGAGCGCATCGTCTCCTCCACCCTGACCCACGACGACGAGCTGGAGGGCGGCCTGCGCCCCCGGCTGCTCCACGAATACACCGGCCAGGAAAAGGCCAAGGACAACCTGCAGGTCTATATCCAGGCGGCAAAGCTCCGTGCCGAACCCCTGGACCACGTGCTGCTCTACGGCCCGCCCGGCCTGGGCAAGACCACTCTGGCAGGCATCATCGCCAACGAGATGGGGGTCAACATCCGCATCACCTCCGGCCCCGCCATTGAAAAGGCCGGCGATCTGGCCGCCCTGCTCACCAACCTCAACGAAAACGACGTGCTCTTCATCGACGAGATCCACCGCCTCAACCGCAGCGTGGAAGAGGTTCTGTACCCCGCCATGGAGGACTTCGCCCTGGATATCATCATCGGCAAGGGTCCTGCCGCCCGGTCCATCCGGCTGGATCTGCCCAAGTTCACCCTTATCGGCGCCACCACCCGGGCGGGACAGCTGTCCTCGCCTCTCCGTGACCGGTTCGGCGTGCAGCTGCGGCTGGAGCTGTACACCCCCGAGGAACTGCAGGCCATCGTCACCCGCACGGCCGGCATTCTGGGCGTGGACATCGAGCCTTCCGGCGCCATGGAGATCGCCCGGCGGTCGAGAGGCACGCCCCGTATCGCCAACCGCATCCTGAAGCGTGTCCGGGACTTTGCCCAGGTCAAGGGCAGCGGCAAGGTGGACCGGATGATGGCCGATGTGGCCCTGTCGGCTCTGGAGATCGACGGCCTGGGCCTGGACCGCACCGACCGGCGTATGCTGGAGAGCATCATCCGCAACTTCCGGGGCGGCCCGGTGGGCCTGGAGACCCTTGCCGCCACCATCGGTGAGGAAAGCGTCACCCTGGAGGATGTTTACGAGCCCTATCTGCTGCAGATCGGCTTTTTGAACCGCACCCCCCGTGGCCGCTGCGTCACTATGAAGGCCTACGAGCATCTGGGCATCCCCTTCCAGGGGCAAATGGAACTGTAAAAACAGCTGTCATCCTGAGCGAAGCGAAGGATCTCCCATGACAGGATTTTCATAGAAAAGAGAGGTATCATCCATGAAATACTTTGGAACTGACGGCATCCGCGGCGAAGCCAACGTGGAACTGACCTTTGATCTGGCTTATAAAGTGGGCCTGGGCCTGGGCACCCTGCTGGAAGAACAGCTGGGCCGCCGTCCCCTGGTCTTTATCGGCCGTGACACCCGCATCTCCGGCGGCATGCTGGAGGCGGCCCTCACCGCCGGCCTGTGCAACGCCGGTGCCGACGTGACCTCTCTGGGGGTCATGCCCACCCCCGCCGTGGCCTATCTGACCGCCAACACCGAGGAGGCCGACGCCGGCATCGTCATCTCTGCCAGCCACAACCCCTTCCAGGACAACGGCATCAAGATCTTCGGCGGCCAGGGCTATAAGCTCACCGACGCCCAGGAGGAACAACTGGAGCAGTACATCGACAATCCTCCCACCCGTGTCCGCACCGGCGAAGAGATCGGCGCCGTGAAGGCCTTTTCCGGCGGCGACCCGGTGGAGGCCTATGTGCGCTATGTGGCCGGCACCGCGCCCTGCCGTCTGGTGGGTATGCGCATCGCCGTGGACTGCGCCAACGGCGCTTCCAGCACCACTGCCGAGAGCCTCTTCCGTGCCCTGGGCGCCGACGCCGTCATCGCCTGCCGGGAGCCCGACGGCGTAAACATCAACAACGGCTGCGGCTCCACCCATCTGGAAAAGCTCCAGGAAATGATGGCCACCGGCCGCTATGTCATCGGCTGTGCCTTTGACGGTGACGCCGACCGCTGCCTGCTGGTGGATGAAACCGGCGAAGTCATCGACGGCGACCATATCATGGGCGTTCTGGCCGACTTTATGAAGCGCAGCGGCAGGCTGAAGGGCGGTGCCGTGGGCACCATCCTCACCAACCTGGGCCTCCACGCCTTTTTGGAGGAGAAGAACATCCCCATCCTCAGCACCAAGGTGGGCGACCGCTACGTGCTGGAGTGTATGCGGGCCGAAGGCTGGAACATCGGCGGCGAGCAGTCGGGCCATCTGATCCTGTCCGACTACGCTACCACCGGCGACGGCCAGCTCACCGCCGTGCAGTTCCTGTGCGCCATGAAGATGAGCGGGAAGAGCGCCTCCGAGCTGAACCGTATGATCGAGTCCTTCCCCCAGGTGTCCATCAACGTGGCCGCCCCCAACGCTGTCAAGCACCAGGTGGCCTCTCTGCCCGAAGTGGTGCAGGTGGGCGAGGAGATCAAGGCCGCCTTCAACGGCGCCGGCCGTGTGGTCATCCGCCCCTCGGGCACCGAGCCCAAGGTCCGCGTCATGGTGGAAGGCCGTGACAAGGCCATGGTGGAGGAGCTTGCTCAGAAGGCCGTGGCCGTGGTCAAGGCCGCCGTGGAAAAGCTGTAACAGGCTGTAACAGGCTGTAACAGATAAAAGAAGTCGTTCGCTGTTTCCTGGAAAGGAGTCGAACCAAATGCGCAAGAAAATCATTCCGCTGCTGTTTCTGCTGGCGGTGACCGTGGTGCTTTGCGCCTCTGCCGCCAACTGGAAAAGCGACAAGGCCTTTGTCTATCCCGACATCACGGCCTTCAACAGCTCTGCCGCCGGAAAGCGGGCCTGCTATGTGTCCGCCCAGGAGGCGGAGAACATGACCACCCGCGCCCTGGTGGAAACGGTGGTCACCTATCCCTATCTGGTGGATATATACGCTTTTAACTCCCCCGACCTGTGGTTCCACGGCGCGAAAAGCAGCCTGCCCATGCTGAAGGAGCTGTGCGGCAGACCGGACGCGGTGGAAAAACTGCGGGAATTCCCCGCCGGCGCCCAGGAAGATGTGCTGTCGCCTTTGTATTGCGCAACCCTCATCGGCTGCATGGAGCGGGACGCCCAACAATAAAAAGAAAAGCACCCCAGTCGGGGTGCTTTTTTTATGCGTTCATTCCGTTGACTGTTTCGATGGATTTTGCCGTCAGCTCCACCCAGGCCGGGCGGAAACCGGCGCGGATGGCGTTGCGCACCGAGGGGATGTTGCTCCAGGCGGCGCAGTAAAAGGGCACCTTTCCCCGCTCCAGGCATTCCAGGGCCAGCCGGGCGGTCAGCGCCGCGGCGATACCCTGCCGCCGATAGGCGGGCAGCACGTCGATGCCGATCTGCCACATGGTCTCACAGTCGGCCGAGCAGCCGGCAAACCCGATGAGGGTCTCCCCGTCATAGGCCCCCACGCCCAGCACGTCCAGATGGGGCCGCTTGTCGCTGAGGGCGTTGCTCCACTGGGGCAGATACAGCTCCTTGAAATCAGCGGGCTCCAACAGCTGCAGACGGTATTTACAGGGCAGGGGCCTGAGGGCGCTCAGGTCGGGCAGGAAATACTCCGCCATAAAGCAGGTGCGCAGACCCAACGGCGCCAAGGCATCATCCAGCACGTGGAGGTTGGGCGTTTCAAACAGATGCTCGGTGGGATATTTTTCGATGTAAGCGGTGACGATCTCCCGCGCTTCCGGCAACACCGAGGCCACCGCACCGCCGCCGTAGCTTACCAGATTGCAGGAGAAGGGCAGGCGGAGATAGGCCCGGGCTTTGGGATGGGGCGCAGACGCCACCACCACTTTCCTGCCCGAGACCAGGTCCTCCGGGCGACAGTTCAGGTCGATGGCCGACTGGGCCAGCGCGGTCTGTAAAATCTCTGTTTGGGTCATCATTTCCTCCAAATGAAAGAAAAAAGCGGGCAAATTGCCCGCTTTTTGCAGTTCTTAGACGTCGAAAACGCCCATGATCACAATGCCGATGACGGCCAGGGCAATGCACAGATAGTGCTTCCAGCTGAGTTTTTCCTTGAGGAACAGACGGCTCCACAGCACCGACGCGGCGCAGTAGGCCGAAATGATGGGAGCGGACATGGCCAGATGGGCGGTGTCGGCAATGGCGTAAATGTAGGCAAACTGACCCACCGTCTCGAAGCAGGCGCCGATGTACTTGGGCGCCTCCATTTTGGGGATCAGCTTGTCCTTTTTGATGACCACGGCATAGAGGAAGCACACGATGCCGGCCAGCAGGAAGGTCAGCTCATAGGCCACGTTGGCGCTGGCCTCGTACTCCGCGTAGGTGAGGCTCAGCTTGTCCAGCACCAGACTGTCGGCAAAGGTGCCGGCGGCGTCCAGAATGCAGTAGGCAACGGGCAGGGCCAGGGCCAGCCAGCTCTTGGAGTACTTGAAGTTGCCCACTTCCTGGCGGGCAGCCCGGGCCTCGTCATCTTCCTGATACTCCACGATGCCCAGACCGATAACGCCCACGCATACCAGACCGATGGCCACCAGAACGGCAGGGGGATAGCTTTCGCCCATGGTCAGAATGGCCAGGATGGCCACCAGGGCGCCCGAGGCGTTGCAGATGGGGGAGGAGATGGACAGCTCGATGTACCGCAGGCCCATGTAGCCCATGGCCATGGACAGGATGTACAGCAGGGAAACGGGCAGATAGGTGGTCAGAATATGGAGGTTGATCTCCACGCCATTGACGAAGATCTCATAGCAGGCGTGCAGGCCCATGACCACGCCCACGGCCATCACCATCTTCAGATGGCTGTATTTGTCCCGGCTGTCACGGCAGCCGATTTTGGAAAACAGATCCGAGCCGCTCCAGCACAGCAGAGCGGCGAGCGCAAGCCAGAACCACATAGCTTACTTCAGCTCGTAGCCGCAGAACAGGATGGCGGCCTTTGCCAGTTCGGCGGTGGGATCGATGAAGGCGCCGGGCAGCTTGAGTTCCTCGGCCACAACGGGCAGCTCGGTGCAGCCCAGAATGAAGTAATCAGCGCCTTCCTTAGACAGGTTGGCCAGCAGCTTTTCCATGGGCTCCCGGACGGTCTCCAGCGGCTTGCCGCCCTTGACGCAGTCATAGATGGCGTACATCAGCACGTCGCGCTGCTCCTCGTTGGGCAGGATGCAGGAGACCCCTTCGGCTTCCAGGGCGCGGTTGTACAGGCCGGAGGCCAGGGTGCCCTTCGTGCCCAGAACACAGGCGGTCTTGCCGGGGAACTGCTTGGCGCAGGCCTTGGCGGTGGACTCCAGAATGGAGATAAAGGGCACCTGGGTCTGCTCCTGCAGACGGGGCAGGAAGTAGTGGGCGGTGTTGCAGGGCATGATGATGCAGTCGGCGCCGCAGGCCTCCAGATGCTTGAGGGCAGAGCTCATCTCGGGCACGGGGTCGGTGCCGCCCGACAGAATGGCGCCGGTGCGGTCGGGGATCTGCGCGTTGTTGTCGATGTAGATGCGGATGTGCTCGTTGTCAGAGCCCGCCTTGGTCATCAGAACGATCTTCTTGAACAGGTCGGCGGTGGCCAGAGGGCCCATACCGCCCAGAATACCGATGGTCTTTTTCATAATAAAAGCTCCTTTTGGGAAAGTGATCCGTGACTTACTATACACGGTTTTCGGCAAAAATCAATCTTTTTTGATGCGCTGATAGAGGGCTTTTGCCTCCCGGGCGTCCTCCGCCGTGGCCCGGCCCTTGTAGCGGGCCGGCAGATAGAGCTGCCGCAGCCGGGTGATTTCCGGCCCGTGCTTGGGGAAGGTGCTGTCCTCCTCCCGGCTTTGCTGCCGGGTGTCCATGGAGGGCTTCAGGGCGCCGCCCTCCTGCCGGGTCCTGTGGAGCAGCTGCTGGTACCAGTACCGCACCTGCTTGTCGGGGGTACGGGCATTCAGGCGGGTCAAAGGCCGCTGGGGCGGGGGCGCCGCCGAAGCAAAGAACCGGTGCTGCTCCGGCCCGGAGGCGCTTTCCGCACGGCGGGCGGCGGCCAGCCTCCGGAACAGGAACACCACGGCCACGATGGCCAGGGCGATCAGCAGGCCGGAGATCACAAACAGCATGGCCCGGCTGGGCTCGGCGGCCTGTTCGGTCAGCTGATCCTGCCAGACCTCCTCCGTGCCGGTGGGGAACTGCAGGGGCTCCTGCTTGATGCCTTCAAAGTCCAGCTCGTCGGGCAAAAGGGCGTCCAGAACCCAGATGAGGCCCATGCCCACGCCGCCCAGCACCACCAGAACGGGGATGGACAGGACCCGCCAGATGGCCTTGAACACCGCGGCGGCAAGGCTGCGGAACAGGGGGCTGCCCAGAAAGCCGCACACCAGGCACAGAAGCGCCAGGGACAGGCCGTTCATGATCCGGAACCGGGGCTGGGAAAGGGTGGCTTCATCGTGCCGCAGCATCCGCAGCAGCAGCACAGAGCCCAACAGGAACACCAGCAGATAGGGCAGGGAAAACTGCTCCGCCCGCCGGAGCTGCACCAGTCCCACCGCGAACATGGCGGGAAAGATCAGCAGCTTGAGCTCCAGGAAAAAGGCGTCCATGGTGTCGTAATACCGGGGCTGGGTGCGGCCTGTGGCACAGCAGAACATCACATACAGGGCCGCCGGGGCAAGGATCACCAGACCTGCGGTCTGGGTGGGGATGGCGAAGGCAAGCAGACACAGCGCCAGGGGCAGCAGCCGGATCGGCTTTCCCGGGTGCTTCCGGTCGGCCATCCGGCTGAGGGCGGCCGCCAGAGCCAGCAGGGCAAACTGGGGCAGCACGCTGCCTGTCAGACCGTAAATACTGGCAAAAAAGGCCGCAAAAGTGCCGTAATAGCACAAATCGGTGAGAATTTTCAAAAAGAAGGCCAGATTCAAAGGGTCATCGCCTCCTCTGCCGTAAGGATCAGCGCCCGGGCGCCCGACAGCTGTTCCAGCCGGGAAAGGCTCTGCTGCCAGCGGGCATCCCGCCGGGGGGTGATGAGGATATGGGTGCGGCCCTGTTCGGCGTGGCGGGCGCACTGCTCCAGGGTGTGGGCAAAGGGCCGCAGGGGCTCGTAGGTGGCCCGGCCCAGGCCCTCCAGTATGGTGGACAGATGGCCGGCGCCCATGCCGTCGCTGACCTGGCTCCACAGGGAAATGGCACCGGCGGCGCCGGCGTTGGTAACGAACCGGTAGGGGATGCGCTTTTCCTCCAGAGTCTCGCACACCGTCCGGGCCAGAGAGAAGCAGGCCTCCAGCCGTTCCTCCCAACCCTCGGTGCGGTCACATTCCACGTTGAGCAGCACGGTGGCCGTCAGCTCCAGGGTGTAGTCGTATTTCTTCACCATCAGCTGGCCCGAACGGGCGCTCTGGGTCCAGGAGATGGACTTCATGGGCTCTCTGCCGGTGTATTCCCGGAAGCCCAGGGTGAGCACCGGGTCCTCCAGAATGAACCGGTCCACCGACCGGTCGCCCAGAAAGCCGCCCAGGGTGTTCTCCAACCCTACGGCGGTACAGGGCGCGGGCAGCACCACCACCTCTTCAAACTGGTCGGAGTAGGCCACCAGCTCGCCGGTGCCCAGAAATCCGCCGCCCTGGAGGGTGGCCGAGGTAAAGGTGTACCGGCCCCGCTTGCCGATAGACACCGGCAGGGCTTGCTGCCAGGTCTGCCGGGGCATCAGATAGAGGGAATAGCGGAGGTTTTTGCCCGTGCCGGAGGGACTGGCGCTCAAATTGGGGCTACCCTCCACCTCCATGGGCTCGGGCAGCAGCTGGGTCACCTCCACAAAGGGCACAAAGCGAAAGGTCCGGTTGGTCACCGTGTTCACCAGGAAAAACCGCTCTCCCGGCTCGGCCAGCTTGCGGTCGGGGGCATAGTGATGCTCCACGCCGTCCAAGGCGTGGGCCAGCGACCAGTATTGCACCGCCGCGGCCACGGCGATAAGCACAAGGACAAAGATCAGCATCAGAGGGCCTCGGTAGGAACGGGGATCTTTTCCAGCAGGTCGGACAGGAACTTTTCGGTGTCGGCCATGCGGCCGCCGCTGGTGGAGATGCGGTGGCACAGCACCCAGGGGGCCATGTCCCGCACATCCTCGGGGATCACATAATCCCGGCCGGAAAAGGCGGCGTTCACCTGGGCGGCCTTGTAGAGGGCGATGGCGCCGCGGGTGGACACGCCGGTGACAAAGCGGTTTTCATTGCGGGTGGCGGTGATGATGTCCATCAGATAGCCCGCCACGGCAGGGGAGACGGCAACCTCGGAGAAGTGGGCCTTCACCCAGGCGGTCTCCTCCGGGGTGACCACCTGCTCCAGCTCTTCAATGATGGCCGGGGCGCTCTTGCGGCCCAGCACCGACAGCTCCTGCTCCCGGGTCATGTAGCCCAGCCGCAGGCGCATGAAGAAACGGTCGGTCTGTGCCTCGGGCAGGGGGAAGGTGCCGTAGGACTCCAGAGGATTCTGGGTGGCCATCACCAGGAAGGGCTCTTCCAGGGCGGTGGTGACGCCGTCCACCGTGATCTGCCGCTCCTCCATGGCCTCCAGAAGGGAGGACTGGGTGCGGGGGGTGGCACGGTTGATCTCGTCGGCCAGAATGATGTTGGAAAACAGGGGGCCGGGACGGAAGCGGAACTCGCCCTGCTTCTGGTCATAATAGTTGATGCCCGTCAGGTCGGAGGGCAGCAGGTCGGGGGTGAACTGGATGCGCTTGAAGTCGCCGCCCACCGTCTTGGCAAAGGCCCGCAGCAGCATGGTCTTGCCGGTGCCGGGAACATCCTCCAGCAGCACGTGGCCCGAGCAGACAAAGCAGGTGAGCACCCGGCGGATGACCTCCTCCTTGCCCACGATGACCCGGGCACAGTTGGAGACCACTTTTTCACAGTATTGGGTAAAACGGGAAGTATCCATAACAAGCTTCCTTTCAAGGAACGTTTTAACAGGATAAAGTATATCACAGCTTTGTAAAAATGAAAAGAAAAAACGGCTGTTGTTTCCAACAGCCGTTTTCGGGTTAAAACTTAGCCCTCGACGATAGCGCCCATGGGGCAAGCGCCGGCGCAGGAGCCGCAGCTCACGCAAGCGTTCTCATCGATCTCGTACTTACCGCCAGCATCCTTGATAGCGCCAACGGGGCAAGCACCGGCGCAGGTACCGCAGCCGACGCAAGCATCAGTGATTTTGTATGCCATAAGTATAGCACCTCCT
>JAFXDF010000006.1 GCA_017521295.1 Clostridia bacterium
ATATGGAAAGGCCGCCGGAGCGGCCATGCCTTACTTCTTGCGGAAGGACAGGCAGTCGGTGCACTGATCCTGGGTGGGGTTGCACTCGTGGGTGCCCACCATGATCCGATCCAGGGAGCAGTAGTTGGCGTTCTGGGCGTGGTTGGCGCACTGCTTGACGGTACACTCGATGCACTTGTTGGCGTTCATAATGAATTACCTCCTTAAATTTGGTGCGAAGGTAGTATGGGCAGGTATTCCGGGTTTTATACCCGGAAATGCAGAATGCAGAATGGTTTTGTTGATTGCATTTTCCGGCGTGATGTGGTAAAATATATGCCGAAAAACATCCTCTGGAGGAATCACATATGATTATCGTTTCCCCTTCCATTCTGTCTGCGGATTTTGCCGATCTGAAAAAGGAGCTGCTGGTGGTGAAGAACGCCGGTGCGCCCTGGGCCCATGTGGACGTGATGGACGGCCATTTCGTGCCCAACATCTCCATCGGCGTGCCCGTGGTGGCATCTCTGCGCAAGGCCACCGACCTGTTTCTGGATGTGCACCTGATGATCGACACCCCCATCAAGTATGTGGATCAGTTCATCGCCTCCGGCGCGGACATGGTGGTCATCCATCTGGAGTCCGACACCCCCGAGATGATCCACAAGACCCTGGCCCGCATCCGCGAAAAGGGCTGCAAGGCCGGTCTGACCATCAAGCCCGGCACCCCCGTGGAGGCCATGGAGCCCTATCTGAATGAGATCGACATGGCGCTGGTCATGACCGTGGAGCCCGGCTTCGGCGGTCAGAGCTTCATGGCGGACATGATGCCCAAGGTGCAGTGGCTGCGCGAGCATACCTCCCCCGACTTCCTGATCCAGGTGGACGGCGGCGTGGACGCGAAGACCGCCCCCGTGTGCAAGGCCGCCGGCGCCAATGTGCTGGTCTCCGGCTCCGCCTTCTTCAAGGCGCAGGACAAGGCCGCCTTCGTGGCTGAGCTGACTGCGTAACGGTCATACAAAATGCCCCGGCGCTTTGAACTGCGCCCCGTCAAGTGGACAGTGAAATAAAACAAAATATTTTTGTACTTCCGGTAACTCGGTTTGGGTTGCCGGAAGTTTTTTATGCAGCCAGCAAATAGTTCTGGTGCTTCTCCATTGGTGTCAGGACGCCCAGATTGCGCTGTACACGGCGGTTATTGTAGTATGCGATATAATCCTCAATCATCGAAACAAGCTTCTCGCGGCTGGTGAAGCGTCTGCCATAATAGCGTTCACGCTTCAAGATACCCCAGAAACCTTCCATCGGCCCGTTGTCGATGCATTTGCCGACCCTGGACATACTCTGCTTCATCTCCGCCGCTTGCAGCTTGTTGTAGAAAATGCGGTTGGTATACTGGAAACCTCTGTCGCTGTGGAACAGAGGATGTGCATCCGGATTGGCAGCGATTGCTGCGTCCAGAGTGTCGAACACCAGAGGATTGTCATTACGGTCACGGATAACAAAGGAGACGATCCTGCGGTCGTACAGGTCAAGGATCGCACTGAGATACAGCTTGTGTACAACTGGCCCTTCGAACCACTTAAACTCCGTCACATCAGTCAGCCACTTCTCGTTGGGCATACTTGCACGGAACTGTCGATTCAAATGGTTTTCTGCAATGTGCTGCGGATTTGCGGCCTGTCTGGTGCAGCCGATGTTTTTATACTTGATGGTGGACTTGATGTCCAGACTGCGGCAGATACGAAGTACCCGCTTTTCGTTCACATTCAGATCATAGTCATGGGCCAGATCGTCTGTGATCCGGCGGTAGCCTTTATCCGGGTTCTCGGTATGGATCTGCTCCACAAGCTCTGCGATCTTCTCATTTTCCTGCTCTCTGGCACACTTTTTGCCGCTGAGCCAGCGGTAGTAAGCTGCTCTGGAAACGCCAAGTATGGTACAACACACCTCTACAGAATAATTCTTTTCTTCTTTTGCTTCCTTAATTGCCAGATAGAGATGAGATTGCCGTACCTGGCTCAGCGATCCCTCCTTTCGATCTCCTTCAATTTTTTTAGCAGATGATTCTCTATCTCCAGCATTTTCAATTTGTGCTTAAGCTGTTCAATCTCGATCTGAGCCTGCTCCAGCTCCGTCCGGGGCTGCTGATCCTTCTTCCGCTGTCCACGGCGGTCTTCCAGCGCAGCTTCTCCGCCCTCTATGTACTTGAGTGTCCAGCTTCGGGCTTGCTGGTAGCTGACATTGTGTGCAATGGCGACTTCCCCATAGTTCTTGCCGTTGGCGATGCACGCCTTCGCTACTGCGATTCTCTCAGCCTGGGTGGTTTCTCTTCCTTTGGTCATACGGCTTCCTCCTGTCTGTTTCTTGAAGTCTTTATGACCATTATACACCTTAATCCAGTTTCTGAGTTGTTTTTGATCACGAATTTTGTATATTCTGCAAATTTCCCGAAGACTGCCTCTGCCTGTTAGGTAGTCTGTTACAGCAGCCGCCTTTAGTGCTGGATCATATCGTCGTTTTCCTTCCACTGGCAGGAATGCATTTACGCCCTCCGTTTGATACAGCCGCACCCAATCATCTACCACACTGAAATGAACACCCACCTGCCCCGATGCCGTTCGGCTGCTCACATCTCCGTTGATACACGCTCGTGCGATTTTTACCTTTTCTTCCGCTGTTACTTTTCCTTTCCTCGACATAGAAATACCCCCATAAAAGACAGTCTTCTTTTTCACTGTCTCTTATGGGGGTAGCATATCAC